>NZ_CP013979.1:0-312366 GCF_001660485.1 Agromyces aureus | reverse complement strand
TGCTCGACGGCGGCCTCGGCCTGCAGCGCTGCGGGTTCGAGTGCCGTGATGAGCGACGCGGTCGACGAGATCGGGGCCTCGGTCCGCACGGCCTGCACCGGAGCACCCGCGGCATCGACCAGGGTGACCGGCATGGCGGCGCCCTTGGCGGTCTCGGAGACGGCCGGAACCTGGAACGTGAGCGAGGAGTCCTCGGCGGCGACGATCGTCGCGGGCGTGCCGCCCACCGCGACCGATGCGACCTCGTCGAGCGAACGGCCCGTCAGCGTGACCTGGGCACCGCCGGTGAACGGGGCGCTCGCGGTCGAGAGGCCGCTCGTGATCTTCGGCGCGAGATCGACCGCGGCGGCCGGCGCGACGGAGTCGAGTGCGGCGGCATCGACGGTGTCGACGGCGACGTGCTTCATGGACTCCGACGCGGTCGACGACTCGGCCTCTGCGGGCAGGATCGCGCCGAAGGCGCTGAGCCCCATGAACGCGGCGGCCGAACCGAGCGCGGCGGTGCGCTTGATCATGGCCCCCTTCGACGCGGGCGACGTGCGTCCGCGTCGGTTGCGGATGCGGTCTGCGCGGTGGCGCGGCAGGCGGGACGGCGATGCCGCCGTGGCCTCTTCGTCGGTCTCGACCTGGCCGGCGGGCACCTGCACGTCGGTGGGCTCGCCGGTGGACTCCGGCGACTCCGGCGCGGACGCGGCGGGCGACTCGGGGACGACGTCGGTCACGGGCAGCGGGTACGACGAAGTGTCGTCCTGCGGCTCGGTCGTGGCGGAGGGTGCTCGGAACGTGGCGCGGCGAAGGATGGGGAGATCGGAGGATTTCAGCAAACCGTGGAGTTTCGGGTCGTCGTGCGGGGGGACTTCCAGCCCAACACGTCGTCGTTCGGGGGAGCACCCAGCCCAACACGCGAATTTGTGAGGATCCCTCTCGAACGCTGGGAGACCTATGAGAACGCATTCAAACGGGTGCAGCGCGACGCGACGTCGCCATCCGCAGCCCGACCACCGCGAGCGGCACCAGCACGAGCAACGCGACCATGTTGACGCCGGCGAATCCGAACGCGCCGAGCACCAACCCCGAAAGTGCTGCGGATGCCGCGGCCGCGACGTTCATCGCGGCATCCGTCGCCCCCTGAAGGGGAACGCGCGATCGAGCTTCGACCGACGTCGTGAGCAGCGTCGAACCGCCGATCATGCCGGCCGACCATCCGAGACCGAGCAGCCCGAGCGCGAGCGGCACGAACAGCACGTCATCACCGGGCGCGAGGATGCCGATGACCACCGCCACCACCAGGATCGCCGCCCCGAGCAGCACGACCCGCACCGAGCCGATCCGGTCGACGAGCCACCCCATGAGCGGGCTCGCGCCGTACATGCCGAGGATGTGGATGCTGAGCACGAGGCCGACGAGGTTCAACGACAGGCCGTGCTGGGTCATGTGGATCGGCGTCATGACCATGACGCCGACCATCACGGTGTGCGAGCAGACGATCGCGAGGATCGCGAAGAGCGAGCGGGGTCGGCGCGAGGCCTCGCGCAGCGCCGCGAAGGATCCGACGGGCTTCGGGCCGACCGTGGACTCGGGCTCAGCCTCGGGCACGGGCGCCGGGGTGCGCGCAGGCTCGGACTCCGGCGCCGGCCCGGGTTCGGACTCGGGCACGGCGGCCCCCTCGAGGGCCGCCACGGGGTCGGCGAGCGGCCCGCCCGCGGCATCCGGAATCGCGTCGGTCTCGAGCACGCCGGCACGCGGCATGCGCAGCAGCGTGGCGACGAGCAGCGTCGACGTGGCGAACGCCACCGCCGAGAACACGAACGGTCCGACGAGGGGCGGGAGCCCGAGACCCGCGCCCACGCGGTCGCCCGTCTCGGAGAGCAGCGGGCCGGCGACCGAGCCGATGGTCGTCGCCCAGAGCACGAGCGACATGGACCGCGCCTCGAAGCCGGGCGCCGCGACCTCGGTCGCCGCGAACCGCGCCTGCAGGCCGGCCGCAGCCCCGGCGCCGAACGCCGCCAGCCCGAGGAACACGAGCGGAGCCCAGCCACTGGACGCCGCCACGATGACGAGCACGGCGCCGAGCGCCGCGAGCCCGTAGCCGACCGCGAGCGCCACGTGCCGCCCGGAACGCACGGCGAGGCGGGCGAGCGGGATCGCGACGATCGCCGCACCGAGCACGCTCGCCGACTGCGCGAGACCGCCCATCGCCACGACCCCGGTGAGGTCTGCGACGAGGATCGCCGCGAGCGCCATGCCGGTCGCGACGCCGATGCCCGCGAGCAGCTGGTTGGCGATGAGCACCGAGAGGGCGAGCCCCCGACTACGGTGACGCGTGCGGTCGGCGATCGCGCGCGGCATCCGCTCGCTCATCGCGCGCTCGGCCTGCTCGGCACGCTCGGCACGCTCGGTGCACTCACGTCGGCATCACATGCCCAGTGGCACCGGCGGGAGCCCGAAGAACTCCTCGAGGGTCGTGAAGCCCGTGTCGTGCATCTCGGTCGCGAGCTCGACGCCGATGTAGCGGTAGTGCCAGGCCTCGTGCGGATACCCGGTGACGTCGACCTTGTCGGCCGGATAGCGCAGCAGGAACCCGAACCGGTAGGCGTTGGCCCGCAGCCACTCCCCCTCCGGGCTGTCTTCGAGGCACTCGAACGTGCAGCCGTTCTCGGCACCGATGTCGATCGCGAGGCCGGTCTGGTGCTCGCTCGCCCCGGGGGGTGCGGTCGTCGGGTCGTCGCCGTCGCCGTAGAGGTCGACCTGCGTCGAGTAGCTGCGGAACGCGCTGTTCGACGCGAGGGACAGGTCGGCTTCGTCGGCCGCGGCCTGGAACATCGTGACGGCCGCGTCGGACGCCTCCTGACGCATGAGCGGCGACCACGTGTGGGCGACCGGCACCTCGACGAGGTCGTCGGGTTCGTAGTCCTGCGGGTTGAGCGGGCGGAGCTTGTTGACCACGACCCAGATGCTGGCGGGGTCGTCGATCGACCTGGCGGCCTTGTCGAAGGTGTCGACCGCAGCGGGTGCGACGGCCTCGGCCGGGGCCGGGCGGGCGGTCGTGGTCGCGTCGTCGGTCGTGCCGGTCGCGCTGCCGCCCGACGTCGGATGGGAGCCGGATGTCGCGCCCGACGCGGAGCCGGCCACGGCCCCCACGACGATCACGGCGATCGCGACGAGCACGAGACTGAGCACTCCGGCGACCGTCAGACGACGCCGCTGGACCTCGTCGGAGGGGTACTCGGGCTCGTCTGCTGACACCGTACGAGTCTACGACGAGCCGCTTCGAACCCCCCGATCAGGCGACGCACAGGTCACGCTTCGGTAACGAAGGCCTCCGATGAGAGCGCTCTCTTGACATTCGTGAGAGCGCTCTCGTAGAGTCATGCCTGCATCGTGAGAGCGCTCTCACCCAGTGGGTCCGGGCGTCCTCACGTGACCATTCCGTAACCCCATCCACACGCACACAAAGGAGTGACCGTGAAGCTTTCACGACGCACCAAGGCGATCGCAGCCGTCGCAGGCGCCGCATCCATCGCCATCATCGCCGCCGGCTGCGCGCCGTCGTCCGACGACTCGGGCAGCGACGGCGGCAAGGTCGAACTGACGGTCGCGACGTTCAACGACTTCGGCTACACCGACGAACTCCTGCAGGAGTACATGGACGCCAACCCGAACGTGAAGGTCGTGCAGAACGTCGCCGCGACGTCGAACGACGCCCGCGCCAACTACTTCCAGAAGCTCGGCAAGAAGGGCCTCGCCGACGTCGAGGCCATCGAGGTCGACTGGCTGCCCGAGGTCATGCAGTACTCCGACCTGCTCGCGCCGGTCCCCGCCGACCTGAAGGACCGCTGGCTCGACTGGAAGACCGCCGCAGCCACCGACGCCGACGACAACCTCATCGGCTACGGCACGGACATCGGCCCCGAAGGCGTCTGCTACCGCTCCGACCTGTTCGCCGCGGCCGGCCTCCCGACCGACCGCGAAGAGGTCGCCAAGCTCCTCGACGGCGACTGGGCCAAGTACTTCGAGGTCGGCGCGCAGTACACCGCCGCGACCGGCACCGCCTTCTTCGACTCGGCCGGCGGCACCTACCAGGGCATGATCAACCAGGTCGAGGCCGCATACGAGGACCCCGACTCCGGTGACATCACCGCGACCACGAACCCCGAGGTCGAGGAGCTCTACAACCAGGTGCTCGACGCCAGCGCGACGCAGTCGGCCCACCTCGGCCAGTGGAGCGACGACTGGTTCGCCGGTCTCTCGAACGGCGCCTTCGCCACGATGCTCTGCCCCGGCTGGATGCTCGGCGTCATCTCGGGCAACGCCGAGGACGTCACCGGATGGGACATCGCCAACACCTTCCCGAACGGCGGCGGCAACTGGGGCGGCTCGTACCTGACCGTTCCCGCCAACGGCGCGAACGTCGAAGAGGCGCAGAAGCTCGCCGACTGGCTGACCGCTCCCGAGCAGCAGGTCAAGGCGTTCGAGAACGCCGGCACCTTCCCGAGCCAGAACGACGCGCTGACCTCCGACACGCTCCTCGGCTCGACCAACGAGTACTTCAACAACGCTCCGGTCGGCCAGATCCTCACGGACCGTGCCAACGCGATCACCGTCGCTCCCTTCAAGGGCCCGTTCTACTTCCAGGTGAACGACGCCATGCAGCAGGCCCTCACGCGCGTCGAGGACGGCACGCAGGACAAGAAGGCTTCGTGGGACCAGTGGGTCTCCGAGGTCGAGGCGATCGGCTGATCTGAGCCGACCTCTCACGTGGCGGGTCGGGTTCGTCCCGGCCCGCCACGCCCTCGCACCTCGCACGACCGGCACCAGACCACGAAGGAACGACCGTGACCTCGACAAAAACGGCTCCGCCGTCCGCCCCGAGCCCCCAGCAGGCACGGCCCGACCGCACCGAGCGCACCCCCCGCCGCATCGCCTTCGGGCAGAAGCTCAGCAAGTGGGACTTCAAGCTCTCCCCCTACCTCTACATCTCCCCCTTCTTCATCCTGTTCGTGATCACGGGGCTCTTCCCCATCGCGTACACCGCCGTGATCTCCTTCATGGACTGGGACCTGGTGCGCAACAGCGGCACCTTCATCGGCTTCGACCAGTACATCTACGTGCTCACGCAGCCGAAGTTCTGGATCGCCCTGCGCAACACGTTCAGCATCTTCCTGCTCTCGAGCGTCCCCCAGCTGATCCTCGCGATCTTCATCGCGACGATGCTCGACCAGAACATCCGCGCCAAGACCTTCTGGCGCATGGGCGTGCTGCTGCCCTACGTCATGGCCCCCGTCGCCGTGGCCCTCATCTTCAGCAACATGTTCGGCGACAAGTACGGCCTCATCAACACGCTGCTCGGCAACATCGGCCTTCCCCCGATCATGTGGCACAGCAACGCGTTCGCGAGCCACATCGCGATCGCCACGATGGTGAACTTCCGCTGGACCGGCTACAACACGCTCATCCTGCTCGCGGCCATGCAGGCCATCCCGCGCGACTACTACGAGGCCGCGGCCATCGACGGCGCGAACAAGTTCCGCCAGTTCACGGCGATCACCCTGCCGAGCCTGCGCCCGACCCTGATCTTCGTCATCATCACGTCGACCATCGGCGGCCTGCAGATCTTCGACGAGCCGCGCATGTACGACCAGTTCGGCACCGGCGGCGCCAACTCGCAGTGGCTCACCATCTCGCTCTACCTGTACGACATCGGATGGGGTCAGTGGAACTTCGGCCGAGCCGCAGCGCTGGCCTGGATCCTGTTCCTCATCATCCTCGCCATCGGCGTCATCAACATGCTCGTGACCAACCGCCTCGTGCGCGACGAGGGCTCCCGCGACGGACGCTCGAGGCGCGACCGCCGAGCGGCGGCCATCGCCGCCCGCAACGATCTCGAGCACCGCGTCGGCGGCACCGTGCGCGACGACTTCGGCTCGACCTCGACCGGGGCCGCGACATCCGACACCAACGACAAGACCACGGAGGTGGCACGATGACCGCCACGGAACCCCAGGCGACCACGAGCCTGAACACCGTCGCGGCGGTGACCGTGAACGCGAAGGACCCGAAGCGCCGTCTGCGCTCGCGGCCCGTGCGCGGCTCGCGCCCCGGATGGTTCGTCTACACGGCCCTGGCGGTCGTGCTCGGCTCGGCGATCTTCCCGTACTACTGGTCGCTCCTCATCGGCTCGGGCGACTCGGGCACCATCCGCGACCCGAACATGTCGTGGATCCCCGGCGGGAACTTCATCGAGAACGCGCTGACCGTGGTCAACGACCCCGCCGTCAACTTCTGGCGCGCCCTCTGGAACTCCATCTACAGCTCGGCGCTCATCGCGCTCTCGGTCGTCTTCTTCTCGACCCTCGCCGGCTGGGCGTTCGCCAAGCTCAAGTTCAAGGGCGGCAAGTGGCTGCTGATCTTCGTCGTCGCCACCATGGCCGTGCCGATGCAGCTGGGCGTCGTGCCGCTGTACATCCTGTTCGCCGACCTCGGCTGGACCGGCAACATCGGCGCGATCATCATCCCCGCGCTCGTGACCGCGTTCGGCGTGTTCTGGATGACCCAGTACATCCAGCAGTCGGTGCCCGACGAGCTGCTCGAAGCCGCTCGCGTCGACGGCGCCAACTCGTTCCGCACGTTCCTCACGGTCGGCCTTCCGGCCGCACGACCGGCCGCCGCCATGCTCGGCCTGTTCACCTTCGTGACCGCGTGGAACAACTTCTTCTGGCCGTTCATCGTGCTGGACCGCAGCGACCCCACGCTGCCCGTCGCGCTCTCGCTCCTGCAGTCGAACCACTTCGTCGACTACTCGATCGTGCTCGCCGGCGTGCTGCTGTCGACCATCCCCCTGCTCATCCTCTTCGTCTTCGCGGGCAAGCAGCTCGTCAGCGGCATCATGGCAGGAGCCGTGAAGGGATGACCATCGAACTCCGAGAGGACACCAGCGTGAACGACGCTGCCGCCGCATTCGCGGCGAACCGCCCCTTCCCCGCCGACTTCCTGTTCGGCGCGGCCACCGCCGCCTACCAGATCGAGGGCGCCGCGCACGAGGGCGGTCGCAAGGACTCCATCTGGGATGCGTTCAGCCGCGTTCCGGGCGCCGTCATCAACGCCGACAACGGCGACGTCGCCTGCGACCACTACCACCGGTACGCCGACGACGTCGCGCTCATGCAGCGCATCGGCCTGCAGACCTACCGGTTCTCGACGTCGTGGGCGCGCGTTCGCCCCGACGGCGGCCCGGTCAACCCCGAGGGCCTCGACTTCTACTCGCGCCTGGTCGACGAACTGCTCGGCGCCGGCATCAAGCCGTGGCTCACGCTCTACCACTGGGACCTCCCGCAGGCCCTCGAGGAGCAGGGCGGCTGGGCCAACCGCGACACCGCCGAACTCTTCCGCGACTACGCGCTCTCGGTGCACGACGCACTCGGCGACCGCGTCGACGTCTGGACCACGCTCAACGAGCCGTGGTGCTCGTCGTTCCTCAGTTACACGGGCGGCGCGCACGCGCCCGGACGCCAGTCCGTTCCCGACGGCATCGCGGCGGGACACCACCTCATGCTCGCCCACGGCCTCGCCGTGCAGGCGCTGCGCGAGCGCGACCCGAAGCTCGAGCTCGGCATCACGCTGAACCTCGCACCGATCCACGCGGTCGACCCGACCGACCCGGCCGACGTCGACGCCGCGCGCCGCATCGACGGGCAGTTCAACCGGTTCTTCCTCGACCCGATCTTCCGCGGCGAGTACTCGGCCGACCTCATCGAGGACCTCGGCCCGCTCGGACTCGACGCGGTCGTGAAGCCGGGCGACCTCGAGATCATCTCGACGCCCATCGACGCGCTCGGCGTGAACTACTACCACGGCGAGTACGTGAGCGGTCACGCACCGGCCGAGGTGCGCGAGGGCGCCGCACCGACCGATCGGGCCACCCGCTCGCCGTTCCCCGCGGCCGAGAACGTGCACTGGCACCCCCAGGACCTGCCGATCACGGCCATGGACTGGGAGGTCGAGCCCGACGGCCTGCGCGAGCTGCTGGTCCGGGTGCACGAGGAGTACGCGGATGCCGCGGGCGTGCGTCTCTACGTCACCGAGAACGGTGCCGCCTACGACGACGTCGTGGAGGCCGACGGCTCGGTGCACGACGCCGGTCGCGTCGAGTTCCTCGGCGGCCACCTCGGCGCGATCCTCGACGCGATCGACGAGGGCGTGCCCGTGCACGGCTACTTCTACTGGTCGCTCATGGACAACTACGAGTGGGCGTGGGGCTACGACAAGCGCTTCGGCCTCGTGCGCGTCGACTACGACACGCAGGAGCGCACGCTGAAGGACAGCGCGCTCTCGTACACCGACATCATCGCGAACCGGGCCCTCCCGGCGAGCGAGGTGGCGCAGGCGAGCTGACCGGCGAGCCGACGCCGCCGAACCGGCGACGCCGCAGCGCGGCATCCGTCGACGGCTCCGCACCCGACCGAGCGGGACCTCACCGCTCGACCGTCGATCGTGGAGCCGTCGGCGCACACATAGACTGACCGAATGCAGGGGGGTGACGACATCAAGACCCGACCCGCCGCGCCGACCCTCGAAGAGGTCGCACGCGAGGCGAACGTGTCCCGCGCGACCGTGAGCCGCGTCGTGAACGGTTCGCCCAAGGTCAGCCCCGACGTGCTGACCGCGGTGAACGCCGCGATCGAGAAGCTGAACTACGTGCCCAACCGTGCCGCGCGCTCGTTGGCCAGCCGCACGTCGGGCGCGATCGCGCTGATCGTGCCCGAAGACACGGCCTTCTTCTTCGGCGACCCCTACTTCGCCGCGATCGTGCAGGGCATCACGCGCCGGCTCGATGAGAGCGAGTACCTGCTCAACCTGCTCGTCGCGTCGACCGACCCCGGTCACAAGACCCTCAGGTACCTGCGCTCAGGTGTCGTCGACGGCGCCCTGGTCGTCTCGCACCACGAGGGCGACGACCTGCAGCTCGAAGCCGGCATGGTGCTCCCCCTCGTCTTCGGCGGCCGCCCGTCGCAACCCGGCGACCACTTCTTCGTCGACGTCGACAACGTCGAGGGCGGCGCCATCGGCACGCAGCACCTCATCGACGTCGGGCGTCGCCGCATCGGCACGGTGACCGGCCCGCTCGACATGCCCGCGAGCGTCGATCGGCTCGAGGGGTACCGTCGCGCGCTCGGCGCCGTCGGCCTGCCCGCCGATGCCGTCGAATCCGCCGACTTCACGGCTGCCGGCGCCGTCGCCGCCACACGACGTCTGCTCGACCGAGTGCCCGACCTCGACGGCATCTTCGTCGCGAGCGACATCATGGCGACCGGCGCGATCTCCGTGCTGCAGGAGCACGGTCGCTCGGTGCCGGGCGACATCGCGGTCGTCGGATTCGACGACAGCCCGGCCGCGATCTCCTCGGCCATCCCGCTGACCACGGTCAACCAGCCCTCCGAGCAGATGGGCTTCGAGATGGCCGACCTGCTGCTGCGCCACCTCGCCGGCGAAGACGTGCCGAGGCGCAACATCATGCCGACGCACCTCGTTCGCCGCGCCTCGGCCTGAGGCTCGACCGACCCGAGGCCGCGCCGCTCAGCGAGCCGGTCGGCCGTTCGCCTCGTCGTCGAGGTCGATCGCGTGCATCGACCCGGTCGTCGTCGGCTCGATCGGCGAGCCCGCGAGTCGCGCGGCTCGATGGGCGACCTCGTCGATCTCGGGCTCGTCGCCCGGCGCTCCGGCCATCGCATGGCGATCGGATGCGGCATCCGCCCGTCGATCGGCATCGTGCTCGGCATCGTTCAGGTCGCGCGCCTCATCGATGCCCTCGGCGACGAGGTGGGCCGCCGCGGCGACCTCGGCGGCGTTCGCATCGGCGTCCTCCTGCATGGCCGAGACCTGCCGGAGCGGCAGCGCGGGCACGAACCACGCGACGACGAACGCGAGCACCGAGATGATGAGGCCGAGCCAGTACACCGATACCGTCGCATCGTTGAAGCCCACGAGGAACGGCTCGGCCAGTCGCGGGTCGGCCCCGAGCAGGAACGAGCTGTCGGTGTCGAGCGCGGCGCCGATCTGCGCCGGGTCCTGCGTGCCGAGCAGGGCGAGGATCTCGGCGTTCGCGGGGTCCGCCTGCACCGCGGGGTCCTGCATCGCCTCGGTCATCGGCCCGATGAGCGCCGGGTCGCTGAACGCGGCGGTCAACGTCTCGGCGAGCCGTGAGAACAGCAGCGAGAAGAACACAGCCGTGCCGAGCGTGCCGCCGATCTGGCGGAAGAAGGTCGACGCGCTCGTCGCGACGCCCATGTCGCGCGCGGTCACCGCGTTCTGGCTCGCGATCGTGAGCGTCTGCATGAGCTGCCCGAGGCCGAGGCCGATGATGGCCATGCCGACCATGATCCACCAGATGTCCTGGTCGGCCGTCAGGTAGGTCAGCCAGTAGTAGCCGAGCGCGAGGAAGGCGGTGCCGAGGATCGGGAACATCCGGTACCGGCCCGTGCGCGCGATGATCTGGCCGCTCGCGATCGACGAGACCATGAGGCCGAGGATCAACGGCAGCATGAGCAGGCCGCTCTCGGCCGGCGTCGCGCCCTCGACGAGCTGCAGGTACAACGGGATCGTCATCATCGCGCCGAACATCGCGAAGCCGACGAGGAGTCCGAGCCCCGCGACCACCGAGAACGTCGGGATGCGGAACAGCTTCATCGGCAGCAGCGCGTCCTGGCCCATGCGGACCTCGACGAGGATGAACACGATGATGCCGATGACGCCGACCACGTAGCATCCGATCGCCCACGCGGAACCCCAACCCCATTCGCTGCCCTGCTCGGCGACGATGAGCAGCGGCACCAGGGCGACGACCACGAAGGTGGCACCCCACCAGTCGATGCGCACCTTGCGGTCGGAGTGGAAGCGCGGCACGTGCAGGAACCTGATGACCATGAACAGCGCGAGCACGCCGACCGGCAGGTTCACGAGGAAGACCCACCGCCAGCCGGCCACGCCGAGGATCTCCTCGGTGCCCGAGAGCAGCCCGCCGATGAGCGGGCCGATCACGCTCGAGACGCCGAACACGGCGAGGAAGTACCCCTGGTACTTCGCACGCTCGCGCGGGGCGAGGATGTCGCCCATGATCGCGAGCGGCAGCGCCATCAGGCCGCCCGCGCCGATGCCCTGGATGGCGCGGAAGACCGCGAGCTCGTACATCGACGTCGACATGCCCGAGAGCAGCGACCCCAGCAGGAAGATCGCGATCGCGATGATGAACAGCGGCCGCCGCCCGAACAGGTCGCTCAGCTTGCCGTAGATCGGCGTCGTGATGGTCGCCGTGATGAGGTACGCGGTCGTCACCCAGGCCTGCAGCTCGAGGCCGCCGAGGTCGTCGGCGATCGTGCGCATCGAGGTGCCGACGATCGTCTGGTCGAGCGCCGACAGGAACATGGCGGACATCAGCCCGAAGATCACCAGCAGGATCTGCCGGTGCGTCATGAGTGGTGCCGGTGCGTTCGCCGCGTTCGCCTCTGATGCCGTCACCTCGCCGACGCTACTCCCCCAGTGAGGGTTACGAGAAGGGCGGCACGCTGGCGCCTGACCGGCTCAGCCGGTTACGACCTGCGGATGTCGCACGCCGAAGCCCGCACTCGACTCAGCCGAACTCGACGCCGTCGATGTTCGCGAAGCGCGCGCGCATGACGGCGATCGCCTCGGGATTCTCATCGACGAGCACGAACCGGCGCCCGAGCGTCGCCGCCACCGCGCCCGTCGTGCCGGAGCCGGCGAAGAAGTCGAGCACCCAGTCGCCCTCGCGCGTCGACGCCTGCACGATGCGCCGAAGGATGCCCTCCGGCTTCTGCGTCGGGTACCCCGTCTTCTCGCGGCCCGTGGGCGACACGATCGTGTGCCACCAGACATCCGTCGGCAGCTTGCCGAGCTCGGCCTTCTCGGGCGTGACCAGGCCCGGAGCCATGTAAGGCTCGCGGTCGACCGCGGTCGAGTCGAACCAGTACGTCGACGGGTTCTTCACGTACACGAGGATCGTGTCGTGCTTCGTCGGCCACTTGCGCTTCGCCTTCGCGCCGTAGTCGTAGGCCCAGATCAGCTCGTTCAGGAAGCACTCCCGCCCGAACAGGGCATCGAGCAGCACCTTCGCGTAGTGCGCCTCGCGGTAGTCGAGGTGCAGGTACAGCGTGCCGTCGTCGGCGAGCAGGCGCCAGGCCTCGACGAGGCGCGGCTCGAGGAATCCCCAGTAGTCGTCGAAGCGGTCGTCGTAGCGCAGCAGGTCGCCGCGGATGCGCTCGTAGCGGCGGCCCGCGAACCCGGTGATGGTTCCGGATGGGGGCGGCCCCGCGTCATCCGTCGCCTCGACCCTGACGTGGCTGGTTGAGCGCCTCGCCTGCGCCCGACCCGTGTTGAAGGGCGGATCGAGGTAGATGAGCGTGAACCGACCATCGGGGAAGGTCGGCAACACGGCGAGGTTGTCCGCGTGGATGATGCGGTCGGGCTCGTCGTGGGTCACGCGCTCCAGTCTGGCAGTGCGGCGAGGCCCCGGTCGGCGCTCGAGAGCCGATCAGCGGCCTACGCCGCCGTTCAGCGCTCGACGTCGAGGCGGATGCGGCCCTTGAAGCGATCGGGGTCGCCGTCGTCGGCATCGGCCGCCGCGTACGAGATGCCCTTGTCGGGATCGCCCGCCAGTGGCGCGGGCGTGGGCAGCCGGGCCTGGCGCTCCTGCTCGATCTGCGCCTCGTACTTGCGGGGCGCGAAGACCTCGTCGCCGATCATCATGACGGCGCTGCCGCTCGGCTTGCCCTTGCGGGTCTTGTCGGAGAGGTCGATCCAGCCACGACGCACCGAGTACGTCAGCACGGCCGCGACGAGCAGTGCGCCGGCCAGCCAGATCCACCAATCCATCCGGCGAGTCTAACCTGCGCCCGGTGAGCCTTCCTCATCCGGGCCGCGGACGCCGCCGGCAGGCCGGCCGGGTCAGGGCACCCGGTACAGCCACTCCTCGGTCGCGAACTTCGACTCGGCGAGCGCCTCGGCCTCGGCGAGCTCGTCGGCGGCGACCGTGCCGCGCGTCGCGCCGTACAGCGACACGAACGTCTGGATGAGCGACTCGATGATCGCGGCGCGACTGAGCCCGGTCTGCGACCGCAGCGGGTCGACGCGCTTGGCCGCCGAGGCGATGCCCTTGTCGCTGATCTTCTCGCGGCCGATGCGCAGCACCTCGAGCATCTTCTCGTTGTCGAGGTCGTACGCCATGGTCACGTGGTGCAGCACGCCGCCCGATCCGAGTCGCTTCTGCGCGGCCCCGCCGATCTTGCCCAGCGGCGAGGCGATGTCGTTCAGCGGCTGGTAGGTGGCCTCGATGCCCAACCCGCGAAGCCCCTGCAGCACCCAGTCGTCGAGGAACGCGTAGGAGTCGGCGAAGCTCATGCCCTGCACGAGCTCGGCCGGAACGTAGAGCGAGTACGTGACGACGTTGCCGCGCTCCATCATCATCGCGCCGCCGCCCGAGATGCGACGCACGACGTCGAAGCCGTTGCGCTCGGCGCCCTCGGGGTCGACCTCGTTCTTCACCGACTGGAAGCTGCCGATCACGACGGCCGACTCGTCCCACTCCCAGAAGCGCAGGGTCGGCTTGCGACGTCCGTCGCCCACCCGGGCGGCCAGCACCTCGTCGAGGGCGAGGTGCACGCGCGGCGACACGGCCGGGTCGTGCACGACCTCCCACTCGTAGTTCGACCAGCTCGTGGCATCCGTCAGCGCACGTCGCACCGCGACCGCGATCGCCTCGGGCGAGAAGCCGAGCAGCACCGCATCGGGGCGCAGGCCCGCAGCGACGGCGGCCGCGATGGTCTTGGCATCGGATGCCGCGGCCAGGCCGTCGAGGGCCTGGTCGATGTCGGCGAGGGCCTCATCGGGCTCGAGGAAGAAGTCGCCGGCGACCCTCGGCGATCGGATGACGCCGTCGACCACGTCGAAGTCGACGACCACGAGCTTGCCGCCGGGAACCTTGTACTCACCGTGCATGAGGGACAGCCTACGACCGCCGGCCGTCCCGGACACCGGACAGGAGGAGATCGCACCCACGGGAGGAGGCATCCGCCTGTCCGAGCCTCCCGAGCGGCCGAACTCCTCCCACCGCGCGCGCCCGGGATCTACGATCGATGCAGAGGCAGGGGGCCGAATGACCACGTTCTTCTTGGCACGTCACGGCGAGACGGTCTGGCACGCCGACCACCGGTACGCCGGCAACTCGGATGTCGCGCTCACGCGCCACGGACTCGGGCAGGCGGCCGCGCTCGGCGCCTGGGCGGTCGACTCGAACCTCGACGCGATCGTCGCCTCGCCGCTGAGCCGCGCGCGGCGTTCGGCGGCCCCGGCGTCAGAGACGACCGGGCTGCCCGTGCGCAGCGAGCCGCGCCTGGTCGAGATCGACTTCGGCGAGGCCGAAGGGCTCACGCCCGACGAGCTCAAGTCCCAGTACCCCGACGAGTGGGCGGCCTTCTGCCGTTCGCCGGCGACCAACCCGTTCCCGGGCGGTGAGACGGGCCTCGCCGGCATCGCGCGCGCCGTGCCCGTGTTCGACGAGCTCGTCGAGGAGTTCCCCGACGGCCGCGTGCTGATCGTGGCGCACGCGACGCTCATCCGCCTGCTCTTCTGCGAGCTGGCCGGCATGGACCCCGACGGCTACCGCGACCTGCTCCCCGTGCTCGGCAACTGCCACGTCACGACGATCGTCTACCCCTGGGCCACCGAGTCGGATGCCTCGCACCACCCGCGCATCCGACTGCTCGGGTACGACGTGCCGCCCTGGCACGCCAAGATGTAGCCGGTCAGTCGGTCGCGAAGCGCTCGTCGAGCCAGGTGATGAGGTCGGCGCGCACCTCGGCGCGATTCGTCTCGTTGAAGACCTCGTGGCGGGCGTCGTCGTAGACCACGAGGGTCACGTCGACGAGGCCCGATCGGCGCGCGTAGGCGCGAGCGAGCTTCACGGCGCTCTGCTCGCCGCCGAGCGTGTCGTCGGAGCCGACCATGATGAGCAGCGGCAGCTCGGGCGGCAGGTGCTTCGCCGGCCGGCCGAGCAGACGCATCGCGTCGCGCGTGCCGAACAGCTTCCGCAGCGGGACCTCGGTCGTGTACGGGTCGGCCATGAACGCGGGCGCCACCTCGGGGTCGCGGCTCAGCCACTCGACGGGCGTCGGGCCGAGGTGCTTGTGCCGGGCGTTGAGGTCGCCGCCGTTCATGTCGAAGAGCGTGCGGTACGCCGTGCCCGTGAGCACGACCGCGTCGTACTCGAGCGGATGCCGGTTGAGGATGATCTGCGCCATCAGCGAGCCCCACGAGTGCCCGAGCAGCACGAGCGGCAACTCGTTGCCCTCGGTCTCGCGGATCACGCCGGTGAACTGGTGCACGGCGTCGATCGTGGCGCGCAGGCCGCCTGGCCCGAGCCGGCCCATGCGGTCGAGGTCGCCGCCGTGCTGCTCGAACCCGGTCTGCCCGTGGCCGCGGTGGTCGTCGGCCCAGACGGAGTAGCCCGCCTCGTTCAGGGCGGCGACGAGCTCGCCGTAGCGTCCGATGTGCTCGCCGACGCCGTGCGCGAGCTGCACCACCGCGGTCGGTTCGGGCACGCGCCACGCCTGGTAGTGGATGTGGACCCCGTACGGATCGGTGAACGTCGGCATGCGCACATCATGGCAGCGTTCGCGCCGATCGCGCCTGACCCCTTGACGGGGGGTGATCTCAAGTGATCTGATTTGAGCGTTTGGTCGACCTAAACGTCATAAACCATCACTCTTAGAATGCGAGCAACGGATGCAGCACTCTCGAACACGCGCCGCCGGCAAAGCCCGACGCACCACGGCGCTGGGCCTGGCGGCCCTCGTCGCGATGACCGGACTCGGGTCCATCGCCCTCGCCGCAGGACCTGCGGCACCCGCGGCCGCGGCCGCGGCGAGCGGAACGACACCTATCACCCCCGACAAGGTCAACCCCGAGGTGCCCGTCGACGACACCGGCACGACGCTCGGCGCCATCACCGGCGTCGAACGCGACGGGTCGACCGTGACGCTCCAGGCCGAGCGCGGCGCGTACCGCGTCACGTTCCTCGACGCGCACACGCTCCGCATCGAGGCGACGCCGACGGGCGAGTTCACCGACCCGGCGAACACCCCCGAAGGCGACCCGGCACGCACCGCGAACATCGTGGTCGGCACCGACGACTTCGACGGGACATCCGTCGATGTCGGCGACCGCCCTGGCGAGCCGATCACGATCTCGACGTCGAAGGCGACGCTCGAGGTGGATCGCGCGAGCGGCGCCACGACGCTGAAACGTGACGGCGACGTGGTCTGGTCGGAATCGTCGCCGGTCAGCTTCGGCGCCGGCTCGGCCACGCAGCACCTGGCGCCCGTCGACGGCGAGCAGTTCATCGGCGGCGGCATGCAGAACGGCCGCTCGGTGCACACCGGCGCCACCATCAACATCGCGCGCAACTTCGACTGGGACGACGACGGCTACCCGAACGCGGTGCCGTACTACATGTCGTCCGAGGGCTACGGCGTGCTCCGCAACACCTTCGCCCGCGGCAGTTACGACTTCAAGGCCGGCACGACCACCCACGAGGAGAAGCGGTTCGACGCCTACTACTTCGTCGGTGACTACAAGCAGTCGCTCGAGTCGTACACGCAGCTCACCGGCCGCCCGATGATGCCGCCGATCTACGCGCTCGAGTACGGCGACGCCGACTGCTACAACCGCGGAAGCTCGACGTACACGGCCTACCGCGACCCCGCCAAGCTGCGCACCCCGCAGGCGCTCGACTTCGCGAAGGAGTTCGTGGAGCACGACATGCCCGCCGGATGGATGCTCGTGAACGACGGCTACGGCTGCGAGTACGAGGCACTGCCCGAGACCGTCGACGCCATCGAGGCCGAGACCGGCCTGAAGGTCGGCCTCTGGACGCAGCGCTCGCTCACCAACCAGGAGTACGAGGTCGGCGAGGCCGGCGTGCGCCTCCGCAAGCTCGACGTCGCCTGGGTCGGCCAGGGCTACCGCCAGGCGCTCACCGGCTGCGAGGCCGCACACGGCGGCATCGAGCAGCACTCCGACGCCCGCGGCACCTCGCTCATGGTCGAGGGCTGGGCCGGATCGCAGCGCTGCGGCATGCAGTGGACCGGCGACCACAGCGGCGACCTCGACGCCGTCCGCTGGCAGGTCTCGGCGCTCACGGGCGCCGGCAACTCCGGACTCGCCTTCTCCACGGGTGACGTCGACGGCATCTTCGGCGGCTCCGCCGAGAGCTACGTGCGCGACCTGCAATGGAAGGCGTTCGCTCCCGCGCTCTACTCGATGAGCGGGTGGGCGCAGACCGACAAGCGGCCCTGGCTCTACGGCGAGGAGGCGACGGAGATCAACCGCGACTACCTGCAGCTCCGGCAGCGCCTGATGCCGTACATCTACACGCTCGCCGAGGAGTCGCACCGCACCGGCATGCCGATGATGCGCTCGATCGCACTCGAGTACCCGAGCGACCCCGGTGCGTACAGCGTCGAGTCCAACAACGAGTTCCTGCTCGGCGAGGACTACCTCGTGGCGCCGGTCTTCACGGACTCCGACGTGCGCAACGGCATCTACCTCCCGGCCGGCGACCAGTGGGTCGACTACTGGACGGGCAAGGTCCACCAAGGCGGAAGGGTCGTGAACGGCCACCCGGCCCCGCTCGATCGCCTGCCGATCTTCGTTCGCGCGGGTGCGGTCGTGCCGCAGGGCATCACCGCCCGCAACGCCTCGCTCGTGCCCGAGGATTCGCCCGTCACGCTGACCACGTACCCGCAGGGCGACGCCTCGTTCACCCTCTACGAGGACGACAAGACCACCAGGGCTCACGCCGACGGCGAGGCCAGCCGGCAGGTCTTCGAGGTCAGCGCACCGGGTGCCGCCGAGGAGGGCGACGTCACGATCGACATCGGAACCCGGGACGGCGAGTACGACGGCAAGGCCGGCGATCGCGCCTACCGCCTCGACGTGCACACCGGCTCCGAGCCGAGCGCCGTCGAGCTGGACGGCGATGCACTCGAGCGGGTCGCCGACGTCGATGCGCTCGAGGGCCGCACCGGATGGGCCTACGACGGCGACCGCACCGGCGGCGTCGTGGTGATCTCGACGGGCGAGCTCGCATCGGATGCCTCGGCGCAGGTCGTGCTCACCGGCACGAGCGCCGTCGGCGGTCGCGACCAGGACGCCTCCGCGGCATCCGTCGACGTCGCACTCGACGCCCAGGTCTTCCAGGGCGAGCAGACGACGGCCACGGCCACCTTCACGAACACCGGTTCGGCCGCCAAGGACGACGTCGTGCTCACCCCGGTGCTGCCCGAGGGCTGGACCGTCGTGTCGGCGACCGGTGACCGCGCCGAGCGGGTGGAGCCGGGTGCCTCGATCACGGCCGAGTTCGTGCTCGACGTGACCCCGGAGTCCGGGGCCGACCTGCAGACGGTCGCGGTGACCGCCGCGTACACGTCGGCGTCGAACCAGCAGGTCGAGGTGTCGGGTGCGAACCAGCTGTACGTCGCCTACGGCTCGCTGCAGGGCGCGTTCAACGCGGTGTCGATCACGGACCTCGAGACCGCGACCGCCGGCAACTTCGACGGCGGCGGCGCCTCCTTCTCGAAGGCGGCGCTCGAGCAGGCCGGCGTCACGCCGGGCGGCACGGTGACGGTCGGTACGGGCGACACGGCGATCGAGTACACCTGGCCGACCCCGGTCGGCGAGCCGAACTCGGTCACCCCTGCGGGCCAGCTGATCCGCGTCAACGGGCAGGGCACGCACCTCGCCGTCCTCGCCTCGGCGGCGACGGGCGCGGGCGTGTCGCCGGAACTCACCCTCACGTACACCGACGGCACGGTCTCGAAGCAGCCGGTGTACTTCCCGAACTGGCTGCTGCAGGCATCCGGCCTGCAGGGCTCGACCGTGGCCATCACGTCGATGGGGCGCAACAGCGCCTCGAACCCCGACGGGTACGAGTACCCGACCGGCAAGTACCAGGTGTACTCGAACCTCGTGCGCCTGAACCCCGGCAAGGAACTCGCCTCGGTGCAGCTGCCGAACGAGAGCCGCGTCAAGTTCTTCGACTGGCAGGTCGTGGACCAGCCGATGCCGGAGGCGCCGACCGGTGAGGCCTTCGCCTCCGATCTCGACTGGATCAGCGCGACGAACGGCTGGGGCGTCATCGGAAGGGACGTCGCGAACAAGGACTCGGCGAGCTCGCCCGACCTCCCCCTCAAGGTCAACCACACCGACCCGGCCACCGGCCAGTCGCCGGTGTACGAGAAGGGGCTCGGCGTGCACGCCCAGTCGAAGATCACCTACTACGTGGGCGACCAGTGCTCGGCGTTCACCGCGCAGGTGGGCCTCGAGTCGGGCTTCGGCGGAAACGTCATCTTCAAGGTCGACGTCGACGGCGCGAACCGCTACCAGTCCCGCACCTTCACCCCGGGCTTCGCACCGGAGTCCGTGACCGTGGATCTCGCCGGGGCGCAGTACGTCGACCTGATCGTCGAGGCGCCGGGCAGCATCAACGGCGCCCATGGCATCTGGGGCGACGCGAAGTTCAGCTGCGATGAGGCCGGACCCGCTGGCCCGGAGATGACGGCGACCGTCGGCACCAAGTGCATCGCGTCGAAGGCCTACGTGACCGTGAAGGCGACGAACGAGGAGAGCACGCCGGTCTCGGTGAAGCTGCAGTCCCCGTACGGCGAGAAGTCATTCGCGTCGGTCGCCGCGGGCAAGAACGCCACGCACTCGTTCACGACGCGCGAGGCGTCGGTGCCGGCGGGCACCGTCACCGTCGAGGCGACCCGTGCCTCCGACGGCGGCGTCAGCACGCAGACCGTCGCGTACGACGCCCGTTCCTGCTGATCGATCCCATCCATACGACGGGGTCCGTGCGAATCGCTCGCACGGGCCCCGTCGCTCGCGGGCGGCAGCGTTCGCGTCAGGCGACGCGCGTGATCTCGACCGAGACGAACAGCTCCGAGGCGCCCGGCCCCGCGTAGACGCCTCTGAGCGGAGGCACGTCGCCGTAGTCGCGACCGCGGCCGACGAGCACGTGCCGGTCGCCCACCTCGACGAGGTTCGTCGGGTCGTAGCCGCGCCACTCCCCGGCGAACCACTCGATCCACGCGTGCGATTCGCCGACGACGGTCTGGCCGACGGATGCTCCGGGGTCGGGGTGCAGGTATCCGGAGACGTAGCGCGCGGGGATGCCGGCCGAGCGCAGCGCGCCGAGCGCGACGTGCGCGATGTCCTGGCAGACGCCCTTGCGTTCGGCCCACGCCTCGCCGGCCGTCGAGTGCACGCCCGTGACGCCGCGCATGTACTCCATCGACCCCCCGACGGCACGGCAGATCTCGAGCGCGGTCTCGGTGACATTGCCGCCCTCGGCCACGATCTCGGCCGCGAGCGCGCGCACGTCGTCGGGCGGGTCGGTCTGCCGCGAGCGGCCGGTGGACTCGACGAGCGTCACGGTCGACGCGGCGGCGACCGCGAGCTCGTCCCACCCGAGCTCGGTGCGCGGTGCGGGCGCCGGGTGCACCTCGACGAGGCTCGTCGCCGTCACCGAGAGCTCCTGGTGCGGAGTGAGCACCTCGAACGTCGACACGCGCGTGCCCCAGTAGTCGAGGTACGAGTGCTGGTTCGCGCCGGGCCGGATGTCGAGGCCCGCCTGCATGACGAACTGGTGCCCGTCGGAGTGCGGCAGCATGCGCGCCTCGTTGTACGACGCCGTCGCCGGCTCGGCGTAGGTGAACCCCGTGCGGTGCACGATGCGGATGCGACTCATGAGACCTCTCCGATCCACACGGGAACCACGCTGGTCGGGAAGTACCGCGCCCTGATCGCCTCACTCGTCGACGAGGTCACGGCCTGCAGGTGCTCCATGTGCCCGGTGAGGTCGACGAGGATGTCGCTGATCGGCCGGTACTCGAGCTCCGACCGGATCTGGCCGAGCAGTCGCCTCGCCTGATCGGTCACGCCGACACGGCCGGCACTCGGATCGATCTCGCGAAGCGACTCCTCGGCGCGGATGACGCTCGAGATGATCGACCGCGGGAACAGCCGGTCGAGCAGCAGGAACTCCGCCGCCGACTCGCTCGAGGGCACGCCGCGGTAGCTGCGGAGGTAGGCCTCGTAGCCGCCGCAGCTGCGGAGGATCGTGGTCCAGCTCGGACCGCTCGCCTCGGTGAGCGAGCGGGTGGCGAGCAGCCGGGCGGTCATGTCGGCGCGCTCGATCGCCCGCCCGAGGGCGAAGAAGTGCCAGGCCTCGTCGCGGCTCGTCGCGGAGTCGACGACGCCGATCGCGAGCGCCGAGCGGTCGCGCACCCAGCGGAAGAACTCGTGCGTCTTGTCGCTCGCGACGCGGTGCGGCATGCGCGCGTTCGTGTGGTTCAGCGCCTCCCACAGCTCGGTCGAGACGATCTCGCGGGCGCGCCTGGCGTTCTCGCGGGCGGCCGCGACCGAGTGCGCGATCGACGCCGGGTGCTTGCGGTCGACCGCGAGCAGCGTGATCACGTCGTCGCGGCCGAGCGGCACGTCGCTCTCGGCCTCGCTGCCCATGACGCTCAGCAGGGCGCGGCAGGCGGTGTCCTCGTCGATCCACGGGTCCTCGAGCAGCAGCTGCAGGTGCACGTCGAGGATGCGCGCGGTGCCGTCGCTGCGCTCGATGTAGCGGCCGATCCAGAACAGCGACTCGGCGATGCGGCTCAGCATGATGCGCCCTCCCGACCTTCGATGAGCGGGTGCCGCGGCATCCGCTCGCGCTCCTGTTGCTGTTGCTGTTGCTGTTGCTGTTGCTGTTGCTGTTGGCGCACCGGGGCATCCTCGTCCTGCGGTGACGAGGTGACCGGCGAGGCGGTGCGGGCCTCGCGCGTCTCGCGGGTCTCGCCCACGACGGGGTGCGCGGTCGCGCCGTGCAGGCCGGTCGCCGCCGGGGTGTTCGGCGAGGCCTGGTCGGCCACGAGCGCGCCCGCCGAGCGGTGCGGGGCTCGAGCGCCGTCGACCACGATGGGCAGCCCGCCCGTGTCGAACACGGGCGGCAGGCTGGACTCGAGCACCCAGGTGTCCTTGGATCCGCCGCCCTGGCTCGAGTTCACGACGAGCCGCCCCTCGGGCAGCGCGACGCGGGTGAGTCCGCCCGGCAGCACCCACACCTCGTTGCCGTCGTTCACGGCGAACGGGCGGAGGTCGGCATGCCGGGGGCGCAGGCCGTCCTCGACGAGCGTCGGGATCGTCGAGAGCTGCACCACGGGCTGCGCGATCCAGCCGCGCGGGTCGGCGAGCAGGCGCGTGCGCAGCTCTGCGAGTTCGGCCTTCGAGGCATCCGGTCCGATGACGAGGCCCTTGCCGCCCGAGCCGTCGACCGGCTTCACGACGAGCTCGTCGAGGCGGTCGAGCACCTCGGCGAGCGCCTCGGGCTCCTCGAGGCGCCAGGTGTCGACGTTGGGCAGCACGGGCTCCTCGCCCAGGTAGTAGCGGATCAGGTCGGGCACGTACGTGTAGACGAGCTTGTCGTCGGCGACGCCGTTGCCCACGGCGTTCGCGATGGTGACGTGGCCGAGGCGCGCCGCGAGCATCAGGCCGGGCGCGCCGAGCACCGAGTCGGGCCGGAACTGCTGCGGGTCGAGGAACTCGTCGTCGACCCGGCGGTAGATGACGTCGACGCGGGTGGGGCCCGCGGTGGTGTGCATCCAGACGCGGCCGCCCGAGCAGAACAGGTCGCGGCCCTCGACGAGCTCGACGCCCATGAGCCGCGCAAGCAACGTGTGCTCGTAGTAGGCCGAGTTGTGCACGCCGGGCGTGAGCACGACCACGGTCGGGTCCTCGACGCCGTCGGGCGCGCTCGCCCGCAGCGCCTGGAGCAGTCGGTTCGGGTACTCCCCCACGGGCCGTACGCGCATCGAGGTGAAGAGCTCTGGCAGGGTCTGCGCCATGACCCGGCGGTTCGAGATGACGTAGCTCACGCCGCTCGGCACGCGCACGTTGTCCTCGAGCACCCGCCAGTCGCCCTGCTCGTCGCGGATCAGGTCGATGCCGGCGACGTGGATGCGCACGCCGTTCGCGCTCACGATGCCGGCCGCCTGCCGGTGGTAGTGCGTCGACGAGCTGATCAGCGCTGCCGGGATCACGCCGTCGGCGATCGCGCGCTGCGGCCCGTAGACGTCGGCGAGGAAGGCCTCGAGCGCCCGCACCCGCTGTGCGACGCCCGTCTCGGCGCGCGCCCAGTCGGAGGCCGCGATGACGCGCGGCACCGCGTCGAGTGGGAACGGCCGCTCCTCGCCCGCGAAGTCGAACGTGACGCCCTGCGCGAGGTACGAGCTCGCGAGCGCATCGGTTCGTCCGCGCAGTTCGTCCTGCGACATCCGGGCGAGCGCGGGGTACAGCTCGCGGTAGGGCTCGCGCACCTCGGTGGTGCCGTCGGGGAACATCTCGTCCCACGGCCGCCCCGCGCGCCGCCTGCGCCCGGCGCGGTCGGTGCCCGCGGTGGCATATCCGTCGAAGAGTGTCGCCATGACGAGAGAATTCCACTCCGCGGTTTCCGGGCTGTTTCCATCGTGGGTCGCGCCCGCGCCATCGCGGCGACAACCGACGCCGGTCGAGTCCCGCCGTCGACCGACGCCGGTCGAGTCCCGCCGATCGAGGAGCGAAGAGTCGAGACCAGCGGCCGCGGGTTCGCGTTGTGCGGGGTGGGTCTCGAGACGGCGCTGCGCGCCTCCTCGACCGGCGGGAAGATTTCATTAGCACCGCTAATGAGCTAGGCTAACTATCCATGACCGAACTCCCGGACCAGGCCGCCTCGCAGGTGCGACTCGCGGCCGTGCGCCTCTCGCGCCGCCTGCGCGCGCAGAAGTCCGACGACCGCGTCACCGACAGCCAGATGACCGTGCTCATGCACCTCTCGAAGCACGGCTCGCTGACCCTCTCCGAGCTCGCCGAGGCCGAACGCATCAGCGCCCCCTCGATGAACCGCACGGTCGACTGCCTCGAGACCGACGGGCACGTCATACGCACGCCGGACCCCGTCGATCGCCGCAAGACGAACATCACGGCCACCGACTCGGGCCGCGAGATCGTGGCCGCGACCCTGCACAAGCGCAACGCCTGGCTCACCGAGCGCATGCACGAGCTGACGCCGGCCGAGCGCGCGACGCTGCTCGCGGCATCCGAGATCATGGATCGGATCGCCACGCAGTGAGCGCGATGTTCCGATCGCTCGCGGGCCGCAACTACCGGTTGTGGTTCATCGGCGCCATCGTCTCGAACGTGGGCGGCTGGATGCAGTCGACCACGCAGGACTGGGTCGTGCTCACCGAGCTGACGAACAACAACGCCGCCGCCGTCGGCACCACGATGGCCCTGCAGTTCGGGCCGCAGCTGCTGCTCGTGCCCATCACGGGCGCCGTCATCGACCGCTTCGACCGGCGCAAGGTCCTCATCGTCACCCAGACCGCGCTCATGCTGCTCGCGGTGGGCCTCGGCCTGCTGCTGCTCGGCGGGCACGCGCAGCTCTGGCACCTCTACGCGTTCGCGCTCGCGTTCGGCGTCACGTCGGCATTCGACGCCCCCGCTCGCCAGACGTTCGTCTCCGACCTCGTGAGCGGACCGAACGCGTCGAACGCCGTGGCCCTGAACGCCGCCTCGTTCAACGTGGCCCGTCTGATCGGGCCGGCCGTCGCGGGCGGGCTCATCGTGCTCGTCGGCTCCGGCTGGGTGTTCATCATCAACGCCTTCACGTTCCTCGCGCTCATCGGCGCGCTGCTGGCCATGCGCGAACGCGAGCTCATCAAGCACCCACGCCGGCCGCGCGAGGGCAACGCGCTCGTGCAGGGCTTCCGCTACGTCGCCGGGCGCCCCGACATCGTGATCGTGATGACGATCGTCTTCATCGTCGGCGCGTTCTGCATGAACTTCCCGATCTTCTCGTCGACCATGGCGGTCATGTTCGGCGAGGGCGCCGGCGAGTACGGCATCCTCTCGTCGATCCTCGCGATCGGATCGCTGACGGCCGCGCTGCTCGCCGCCCGCCGCTCGCACGCCCGCCTGCGGGTCGTCATCATCGCGGTCGGCGCGCTCGGCGTCTCGATGGTGGTCGCCTCGCTCATGCCGACGTACGTCACGTTCGCCGCGTCGACCGTGTTCATCGGCTTCTGCACGGTGACCCTGCTCACCACCGCGAACGGGTACGTGCAGACCACGACCGACCCCTCGGTACGCGGCCGCGTCATGGCCCTCTACGTCGCCGTCCTCATGGGCGGCACGCTCATCGGCGCCCCCGTCATCGGCTGGGTCGCGGATGCCGCCGGCCCCCGTTGGGCGATCGCCGCCGGCGCCTTCGCGGCCTTCGTCGCCCTCGCGATCGGCGTCGGCTGGCTCGTCGTCGCTCGCGGACTGCGCATCACCCGTGCGCCCCAGCGCCCGTGGAAGTTCGGCGTCGCGTGGGCCGCGGCCACCGATGCCATCGCCGACGGCGACCGCGTCGCGCTGCCCACCGGCTCGGTCGCCGCCATCACCGACACCGGCCCTGAGGACTTCTCGGAGCAGGTCGCGATGACCTCGCCGATCCGGCTGCCGAAGCTCCCGGGCGGTCGGGCGGATGCCGCGGGGCGGGCGGACGTTCCAGTGCGGCCGGATTCCGCGGGGCGTCTGGATGCCACGGGGCGGACGGACGCCTCGGGCCGGGTGGACCCCGCAGGACGGACGCCCGACACCGCGGACTCGCCGACGCGCCGCTGACGGCCGCCCGCGGCATCCGCCCACCGCCGTGCGAGCGCCGACCGGCCCGCGTCCGCCACCGCACGCCCACGTGATCCGTCGATCCTCGCCCTCGCGATGGCGGCGAAGGGCGGACATCGACGGATCGGCGACCCGCCGCTTCGTCAGATGACGCCGAGCGCGAGCATCGCGTCGGCCACGCGCGTGAAGCCCGCGATGTTCGCGCCGACCACGTAGTCGCCCGGCACGCCGTACTCGTCGGCCGTCGCGGCGGTGCGCTCGTGGATGCCCGCCATGATCTCCGACAGGCGCTCCTCGGTGTGCTCGAAGCTCCACGAGTCGCGCGAGGCGTTCTGCTGCATCTCGAGCGCCGAGGTCGCGACTCCGCCGGCGTTCGCCGCCTTGCCCGGCGCGAAGAGCACGCCGGCCTCGCGCAGCACGCGGATCGCGCCGGGCGTCGTCGGCATGTTCGCCCCCTCGGCGACGGCGACGACTCCCCCGGCGACGAGCTTCACGGCCTGCGCCTCGGAGAGCTCGTTCTGCGTCGCGCAGGGCAGGGCGACGTCGATGCGGTCATCGCTCTCGATGTCCCAGACGGCGGCACCCGGCAGGAACCTCGCCCGGCCGCCGCGCTCGTCGGCGTAGACCGAGATGCGCTCGCGACGGCGCTCCTTGATGTCGCGGAGCAGGTCGAGGTCGATGCCGTCGGGGTCGTGGATCGCGCCCGAGGAGTCGGACGCGCCGACGACGACGCCGCCGAGCGCGTGCACCTTCTCGATCGCGTAGACCGCGACATTGCCCGAGCCCGACACGAGCACGCGCGCGCCGTCGAACGAGCGACCGCGGGTCGCGAGCATGTGCTCGGTGAAGTAGACGGCGCCGTAGCCGGTCGCCTCGGTGCGCACGAGCGATCCGCCCCAGGTGACGCCCTTGCCGGTGAGCACGCCCGACTCGTAGCGGTTGGTGATGCGCTTGTACTGCCCGAACAGGTAGCCGATCTCGCGCGCACCGACGCCGATGTCGCCGGCCGGGACATCCGTGTACTCGCCGATGTGCCGGAAGGCCTCGGTCATGAACGACTGGCAGAACCGCATGATCTCGCCGTCGGAGCGCCCCTTCGGGTCGAAGTCGCTGCCGCCCTTGCCGCCGCCGATGGGCATGCCCGTGAGCGCGTTCTTGAAGACCTGCTCGAACCCGAGGAACTTCACGGTGCCGAGCAGCACCGTCGGGTGGAACCGCAGGCCGCCCTTGTACGGGCCGAGTGCGGAGTTGAACTGCACGCGGAAGCCGCGGTTGATCTGCACGCGACCGTGGTCGTCGACCCACGGCACCCGGAAGATGATCTGCCGCTCGGGCTCGCAGATGCGCTCGAGGATCGAGGCCTGCACGTACTGCGGGTGCTTGTCGAGCACGCGTCCGAGCGAGTCGAACACCTCGCGCACGGCCTGGTGGAACTCCACCTCGCCCGGGTTGCGCTGCAGCGTCGCCGCGTAGACGTCTTCAATGGTGGTGCGGTTCTGCAACGCGCGCCCTTCTGTCGAACGGATGCCGCGTGGTGCCGGTCGCGCGCAGCACTTCCACCCTAGCCAGCACCGAACGCCGTTCGGTTCGTGTGACGTGGGCCCCGCTCGGGCTGCGCTCGGGCCGCGGTCGGGCCGCGGTCAGACTCGCGTGGAGTCCCGCACGACGAGCTCGGGCTGGAAGACGACGTGCTCGCGCACGTGGTCGGAGGCGGTTCCGGATGCCGCGGCGGCGGCCTCCTTCAGCAGCAGGTCGACCGCGGTGTAGCCGATGAGGGTCGCCGGCTGGCGGATCGACGAGAGCGGCACGACGGCCGCGGAGGCGAAGTCGATGTCGTCGTACCCGATCAGCGCAACGTCGTCGGGCACGTGGAGGCCGCCCTGCATGGTGAGCGCCTGGAGCACGCCCATGGCGAGCAGGTCGTTCGCCGCGAAGACGGCGTCGGGTCGCTCGCCGGCGTCGCGTTCGCGCACGATCTCGCCCGCGGCACGACCCTGCAGCACCGTGAGCGAGTCGGTCGGGATCACCTCGAGCGTGGCGTCGGGCTCGCTCGCGACCGCGCGACGGGCCCCCTCGAGACGGTCGGCGACCTGCTGCAGACCCTTGGGCCCGCCGATGAACGCGATGCGGCGTCGGCCGATCTCGAGCAGGTGGCGCACCGCGAGCTCGCCGCCCACGACGTCGTCGACGGCGACCGACGAGAACGCGCGATCGGCGGATTCGCGGTCGACGAGCACGACGGGCGTTCCCCGGTCGCGCAGGCGGGCGAGACGCGGCAGGTCGTCGCTCATCGGCGAGATGAGCACGCCGTGCACGCGCTGCTCCTCGAACAGGTCGAGGTAGGCGCCCTCGCGCGTGGCGTTCTCGTCGCTGTTGCCGAGCAGGATCGTCATACCGTCTTCGGCCGCCCGGTCCTCCGAGCCGCGCGCGACATCCGTGAAGAACGGGTTGCGCACATCGAGCACGACGAGGCCGATGCTGCGGCTGCGGCCGGCCCGCAGTTGCCGGGCGGCGTCGTTGCGCACGAACCCGAGCTGCTCGATCGCGGCCTGCACGCGCTCGACGGTCGCGGGCGCGACGATGTCGGGTCGGTTGAGCACGTTCGAGACGGTTCCGACCGAGACGGATGCCGCGGCCGCGACATCCTTCACACTGACGGCCACCGGACGCCCCTTCCGTTCGCTGCCGCGCCGTGTGCCGGCGCTCCGGCCATGATGTCAGGAATCCTGCGGATCGCGCCGCAGGTGCGCGGGCGACTCGTCGGGAGTTCAGGAGGCTTCGTGCGACACGCCGGCCCGCGGCATCCGATCACCGCGTGTCGGGCCTCGCGTCCTGAATTCGCCACGCCCGCGCTCACCTCGCTGCGGTCGCGGCGGTGGACCTGCGCACGACGAGCTCGGGCAGGAACACCGTCTGGCGCGGGATGAGGTTCGGGTCGGCGGTCTCCTCGAGGAGGATGCGCAGGGCCGTGCGCCCGATCATGCGGCTCGGCTGGCGCATCGACGAGAGCGGCACGGCCGCGGCGCCCGCGAACGGGATGTCGTCGAACCCGATGATCGCGATCTCGTCGGGCACGAGCATGCGGCCGTCGACGACGAGCGCCTGGAGCAGGCCGAGCGCGACGAGGTCGTTCGCGGCGAAGAGCGCGTCGGGGCGGTCGCCGCGGGGCCGCGCGAGGATGCGTGCCCCCGCGACCACGCCGGCCTCGACCGTCGGCGCCTCGGTCGCGACGACCTCGATCTCGACGGGCGTCGCGGCGTTCTCGGCGTTCTCGGCGGCGACCCGCGCGCCGGCGAGGCGGTCGCGCACCTGCTGCATGTCGAACGGGCCGCCGACGAACGCGATGCGGCGGCGGCCGGTGCCGATGAGGTGCTCGACGGCCATGCGGCCGCCCGCGACGCTGTCGACGGAGACCGAGCTGAAGCGCCCGTCGCCGCTGAAGCGGTCGACGAGCACGGCCGGGATGCCGCGGGCGCGCAGCCGCTCCAACCGCGGGTGGATGTCGCCGTACGGCGAGATGAGCACGCCTCGCACCTGCTGCTCCTCGAACAGGTCGAGGTACATGCGCTCGCGCGCGACATCCTCGTCGGTGTTGCCGTGGAGGATCGCGAGGTTGTGGCTGCTCGCCTCGTCTTCGGCGCCGCGCACGACGTCGGTGAAGAACGGGTTCTGGCCGTCGAGGACGACGAAGCCGACCGTCGTCGAGACGCCGGCTCGGAGCTTGCGCGCGGCGTCGTTGCGCACGTAGCCGAGCTGCTCGATCGCGCGGTTCACGCGCTCGACCGAGTCGGGCGACACGTCGCCCGGGCGGTTGAGCACGTTCGACACGGTGCCGACCGAGACGCCGGCGTGCTGCGCGACATCGCGGATGCGCACTCCAGCCATCGCAGCTCCCTTGCCGATCGACCCGTGATCCGTGCGGTCGGCCGTGGCGACTTGACCGCAGGTGAAACGTTCCATACAGTATCCCCTGAATCGTACATGAATCGATTCATCACTGATTCATCACAGACTCACTGATTCACCTCGATGAGGAGGCCATCGTGCAGACGGACACGCCGCAGACGCCGGCGCCGCCCATGCTTGAGCTCTCGCGGGTCGTCAAGTCGTTCGGACCGGTGGTCGCCCTCCGCTCCGGGAGCCTGCGACTCGACTCCGGCTCCATCCACGCGCTCGTCGGCGAGAACGGCGCAGGCAAGTCGACGCTCGTGAAGATCGTCGCCGGCCTCTACCGCCGCGACGCCGGCGAGTTCCGCCTGCGCGGTGACGACGTCGACTTCACGTCGACCGCGCAGTCGAAGGCCGCGGGCATCGCGGTGATCTACCAGGAGCCGACGCTGTTCCCCGACCTCACGGTCACCGAGAACATCTTCATGGGCCGCCAGCCCGTGAACCGCTTCGGGCGCATCGACCGCAAGACCATGCGCCACGAGGCGGAGGCGCTGTTCCAACGGCTCGGCGTGCGCATCGACCCCGAGCGCCCCGCCGAGGGCCTCTCGATCGCCGACCAGCAGGTCATCGAGATCGCCAAGGCCGTCTCGCTCGACGCCCGCGTGCTCATCATGGACGAGCCGACCGCTGCCCTCTCGGGCGTCGAGGTCGATCGGCTGTTCGCCGTCGCACGGAGCCTCCGCGACGAAGGCCGCGCCCTGCTCTTCATCTCGCACCGCTTCGACGAGATCTTCGCGCTCTGCGACACCGTGACCGTCATGCGCGACGGCGCCTACGTCGCCACCACACCCATCGCCGAGACCACGGTCGACGAGATGGTGCGCCAGATGGTCGGCCGCGACGTGACCGAGCTGTTCCCGAAGACCGAGGCCGAGATCGGCGAGCCCCTGCTCGAGGTCGAGGGTCTGACCCGCACGGGCGTCTTCCACGACATCACCTTCACGGTGCGCGCAGGCGAGATCGTCGGCCTCGCCGGACTCGTCGGCGCCGGCCGCAGCGAGGTCGCCCGCGCGGTCTTCGGCGTCGACCCGTACGAGTCCGGCGCGGTCCGGCTCGGCGGCCGAACCCTGCCGCGCAACCGACCCGACCGGGCGATCAGCGCCGGCATCGCCCTCGTGCCCGAGGACCGGCGGAAGGAAGGACTCGTGCTCGAGTCATCCGTCGCCCGCAATCTCTCGCTCGTCATCCGCAACCAGCTCGCGAAGGCCGGAATCATCACGAACGGCGCCGAGAACCGCGCGGCGAGGGTCTGGGCGAGCCGCCTCGAGGTCAAGACGAACGCGCTCAGCACGGTCGCCGGAACGCTCTCGGGCGGCAACCAGCAGAAGGTCGTACTCGGCAAGTGGCTCGCCACCGAGCCGACCGTGCTCATCATCGACGAGCCCACCCGCGGCATCGACGTCGGCACCAAGGCCGAGGTGCACCGCCTGCTCTCGGAACTCGCCGGCAAGGGCATGGGCATCCTCATGATCTCGTCGGAGCTGCCGGAGGTGCTCGGCATGGCCGACCGCGTGCTCGTGATGCGCGAAGGCCGCATCACGGCCGAGATCGACCGCGCCGACGCCACCAGCGAGAACGTCATGTTCGCTGCGACCCACGCCGCGACTCAGACCCCGGGAGCCCACTCGTGACCGCGCCAGCCCCCAGCCCCGCGCCCCCCGCGCCCGCGCCCGCGATCGAGAAGACGGCCGTCACCAAGCGGCTGCAGGCCGTCGGTGCCGCGCGCGAGTTCGGCATCCTGCTCGCACTCGTGATCGTCGTGATCGCGGCGACCGTCGCGAACCCGAACTTCCTCTTCAGCTCCGACGGATGGCGCGACCTGCTGTTGACCCCGTCGATCCTCGTGCTCGTCGCGATCGGCCAGGCGATCGTGCTCATCACACGCAACGTCGACCTGTCGGTCGGCTCGATCCTCGGACTCTCGGCGTACCTGACCGGACGCCTGTTCATCGACATCCCGGGCATCCCGATCCTCGCGGTGTTCGTGGCCGCGATCGTGTTCGGCGGACTGCTCGGGCTCATCAACGGCGCGCTCGTCGCCTACGCCAAGGTGCCCGCCATGGTCATCACGCTCGGCACGCTCTACGCGTACCGCGGCATCAACGTGCTCTGGACCGGCAGCGACCGCGTGAACGCGTCGGACCTGCCGAAGGACTTCCTCGCACTCGGCACCGGCCAGGTGCTGTGGATCCCGATCCTCACGCTCATCGCGATCGTCGTGCTCGTCGTCATCGGCTGGATCATGAAGAACACCCGCAGCGGCCGCGAGTTCTACGCGATCGGCTCCGACCCCGCTGCGGCCGAGCTCTACGGCCTGCGGGTCACGCGCCGCCTGCTCATCGCCTTCGTCTCGTCGGGTGCGCTCGCGGGCCTCGCCGGCGTGCTCTACACGGCCCGCTACGGAACCGTGAACTCGCAGGCCGGCGCAGGCTGGGAGCTCGACGCGGTCGGCGCGGCCGTCATCGGTGGCGTGGCCATCACCGGCGGCGTCGGATCGGTCTGGGGCGCGGCGATCGGCGCCGTGCTGCTGCTGACCATCAACCGCGCCCTGCCCATTCTCGGCATCCCCGACTTCTGGCAGCGCGCCGTGGTCGGCGTGCTCATCATCGGCGCCATCGTGCTCGACCGCGTGCTGGCCGTGCGCCAGAAACGCAAGCTCATCGCGGCCAGGGAGGACGACTGATGACCACCGCAACCGCCTCCACCGCCGCATCCGTGCGCACGTACCGCGACTACGACCGCCCGCTCTGGCAGCGCCTGCTGCTCACTCGCGAGATGGCGATCATCGGCCTGCTCGTCATCGTCGCCGTCGTGGCCACGCTGAGCGTGCGCGGCTTCGGCCAGCCGATCACCCTGACCTACCTGATCCTCGACGTCACGCCGATCCTGCTGATCGCACTCCCGATGACGCTCATCATGATCACGGGCGAGATCGACCTCTCGGTCGCGAGCGTCGTCGGCCTGTCGAGCGTGCTCATCGGCGTGCTGACGCAGGCCGGCGCGCCGTTCGAACTCGCGATCGTCGTGGCGCTCGTCGCCGGCGCGATCGCCGGCGCCGTCAACGGGTTCCTCGTGACGGTCGTGGGCCTGCCCTCGCTCGCGGTCACGATCGGCACGCTCGCGCTCTACCGCGGGCTCGCGGTCGGCCTGCTCGGCACGACGGCCGTGACCGACTTCCCCGAGTTCTGGACCGACCTCGCGAAGATGAAGCTCGGCGGCTCGAACGTGCCGGCCGTGCTGCTGCTCTTCCTCGTGCTGCTCGTGGTGTTCGTCGTGCTGCTGCACTTCACGCCGTTCGGCCGGGGCATCTACGCGATCGGCCTCTCGAAGACTGCCGCCCGGTTCTCGGGTGTGCACGTCGAGCGCACGAAGCTCGTGCTGTTCGTGCTCTCGGGCACGATCGCCGCACTCGCGGGCGTCTACTACACGCTCCGCTTCGGCAGCGCCCGCGGCGACAACGCGACCGGCCTCGAGCTGCAGGTCATCGCGGCGGTCGTGCTCGGCGGGGTCTCGGTCTTCGGCGGTCGCGGCGCGATCCACGGCGTCATCGCCGGCGTGCTGCTGATCGGCATCCTCGCGAGCGCCCTGCGTCTCGCGAACGTCACCTCCGACGTCATCAACATCATCACCGGAGTGCTGCTCGTGGCCTCCGTGGTGTCCAACAGCTTCCTGGCCTGGCTGCGTACGAAACGCAGGGCACCAGGGGGAACCGCGCGCGCGAAGGCTTCCGCAGCAGGGTGACCGCCCGCGCACGCGTGTCGATGCGATCACCCATCGACCATCACCGATGAAGGGAAAACAACGATGTTTCACAAGAAGTCCCGCGCAGCGGCCATGGCCGCACTCGCGGTGAGCGTCGCACTCATCGCGACCGGCTGCGCCGCAGGCGACTCCGGCTCCGGCGGAGGCGAGGGCGGCGACAGCGGCAACCTCGCCATCACGTTCCTGCCGAAGAACCTGGGCAACCCGTACTTCGACACCTCGTCGTCGGGCGCGAAGGAGGCCATCGGCGAGTTCGACGGCACCTTCGCCGAGGTCGGCCCCGCCGAGGCCACGCCCGACGCGCAGGTGAGCTACATCAACACGCTCACCCAGCAGGGCGTCGGTGCGATCGCCGTCTCGGCGAACGACCCCGAGGCCATCTGCGACGCGCTGAACGAGGCTCGCGACGCCGGCGTGAAGGTCGTCACGTTCGACTCCGACACGAACCCCGACTGCCGCGACCTGTTCATCAACCAGGCCGATGCGGAGGGCATCGCCAAGGTGCAGGTCGACCTCATCGCCGACCAGATCGGCGGCGCCGGCGAGATCGCGATCCTCTCGGCATCCGCCAACGCGACGAACCAGAACGCCTGGATCGAGATGATGGAGGAATACCTCGCGAGCGACTACCCCGACATCACGCTCGTCGAGACCGTCTACGGCGACGACGACGACCAGACGTCGTTCGACAAGACCGCGGCGCTGCTGCAGACCCACCCCGACCTGAAGGGCATCATCTCGCCCACGACGGTCGGCATCGCAGCCGCGGCGCGCTACCTCTCGACCTCGGAGTACAAGGGCAAGGTCGCGCTGACCGGTCTCGGCACGCCGAACCAGCTGCGCGAGTACGTCGAGGACGGCACGATCACCGCGTTCGCGCTGTGGAACCCGGCCGACCTCGGCTACCTCACCGCCTACGCGGCGAAGGCGCTCATCGAGGGCGACATCACGGGCGCCGAGGGCGACACGTTCGACGCCGGCAAGCTCGGCGAGTACACGGTCGGCGCCGACGGCGTCGTGCTGCTCGGCGACCCGTTCGAGTTCAACGCCGACAACATCGCGGACTTCGATTTCTGATCGGATGTCGCACCCGAGGCCCGGCGGCGGTTCACCCCGCCGGGCCTCGGCCGTCTCCGGGCGTTTGCACGGGCGAACCGCTCGGCCGCCACTCGCCCGGAGGGGGTAAGCGTATTCCCGTTGCGCTCGCCCCGAGTCCCGTGTAGAGTCTTGAAACGATTCATAACCCAATCAGGACGGAGACGCTCGATGACGAGCCAGCGCGACGCAGCAGAACGCGTCTGCTTCCAGCTGCAGGTCGACCCCGCCCGCCTCGACGAGTACCGCGAGCGCCACGCCGCCGTCTGGCCCGAGATGCTCCGCGCGATCGCGGACTCCGGCCGCCGCAACTACTCGCTCTACCTCCGCGCCGACGGCCTGCTCATCGGCGTCTACGAGTCCGACGACGACGCGGCCTCGCAGCGCGCGCTCGAGAACGACCCGCGCACCGCGGCCTGGGAGGCCGAGATGGCGGAGTTCTTCGTCTCGCTCGACGGCTCGCGCCCCGACCAGGGCGCTCCGCGCCTCGCCGAGGTGTTCAACCTCGAAGACCAGCTCGCGGCCCTCGACGCCGAGCCCGCGGCATCCGTCGCAGACGCCGGCCACCCGGCATCCGTCGCCCCTCAGACCCCCACCGACCACGCGGCATCCGTCGCTCCCATCGCAGAAAGCAGCAACTCGTGAGCATCTTCTCCGCAGACCAGCTCGCCCAGCTCGAGCAGCAGGCCATCGAACTGCCCAGCTGGGCGTTCGGCAACTCGGGCACCCGCTTCAAGGTGTTCGCGACCGCGGGCACCCCGCGCGACCCCTACGAGAAGATCGCGGATGCCGCGCAGGTGCAGAAGTTCACGGCCCTGGCGCCGACGGTCGCGCTGCACATCCCGTGGGACAAGGTCGACTCCTACGACGACCTGCGCGAGCACGCCGAGGGCCTGGGCGTGCAGCTCGGCACGATCAACTCGAACACCTTCCAGGACGACGACTACAAGTTCGGCGCCCTCACCCACGAAGACGCCGGAGTGCGCCGCAAGGCGATCGACCACCACCTCGAGTGCATCGACATCATGCACGCCACGGGGTCGCGCGACCTCAAGATCTGGCTCGCCGAGGGCTCGAACTACCCCGGCCAGGCCGACCTGCGCGGCCGCCAGGACCGCCTGCACTCCTCGCTCGCCGAGATCTACGCGCGCCTCGGCGACGAGCAGCGGCTCGTGCTCGAGTACAAGTTCTTCGAGCCGGCGTTCTACCACACCGACGTTCCCGACTGGGGTACGAGCTACGCCCAGGTGGCCGCGCTCGGCGACAAGGCGATGGTCTGCCTCGACACGGGCCACCACGCGCCGGGCACGAACATCGAGTTCATCGTCATGCAGCTGCTGCGCCTCGGCAAGCTCGGCTCGTTCGACTTCAACTCGCGCTTCTACGCCGACGACGACCTCATCGTGGGCGCCGCCGACCCGTTCCAGCTGTTCCGCATCATCTACGAGGTGATCCGCGGCGGCGGCCTGAACAACCCAGACGTCGCGTTCATGCTCGACCAGTGCCACAACGTCGAGGACAAGGTTCCCGGCCAGATCCGCTCGGTGCTGAACGTGCAGGAGATGACGGCGCGCGCGCTGCTCGTCGACGCGGAGGCACTCGCCGCCGCCCAGCGCAGCGGAGACGTGCTCGAGGCCAACCGCGTGTTCATGGACGCCTTCTACACCGACGTGCGCCCGGCCCTGGCCGAGTGGCGCGAGTCGCGGGGCCTCCCCGCCGACCCCATGAAGGCCTTCGCCGAGTCGAGCTACCTCGCGCAGATCGCGGCCGACCGCGTCGGCGGCGTGCAGGCCGGCTGGGGGGCCTGACCCGATGACCGCGATCCGTCGATCTTCGTCCTGTTCCGTTCACGGCAGGGCGAAGATCGACGGATCGACACCTTTGACGAGACCACGCAGATGAAGAAGGAGGGTGAACGGATGTCCCAGCTGACCGAACCGTACGGCGCGGCCGACGGGCTGGTCCGGGTGTACCCGGCGGATGCCGCGGCGCACGTTCCCCCCGGCTCACCCGCGTCCGCCTCCCCCGCGTCCGCCTCACCGGCGCTCGCCTCACCCGTGCCGGCCGCGCCGGCGCTGGTCTGGGCGCACGGCGGCGGCTTCGCGGCCGGCGACCTCGACATGCCCGAGGCCGATTGGGTCTCGCGCACGCTCGCCGCGCGCGGTGTGACGGTGGTGTCGGTCGACTACCGGCTCGCCGTCGACGATGCCGGACGGTATCCCGCCGGCTCCGACGACCTGCTCGCCGCCTGGGCCTGGACCCTCGAGCACGCCGATGAGCTCGGCATCGACTCAGCGCGCATCGTCGTCGGCGGCGCGAGCGCGGGCGCGAACCTCGTGACCGGCGCGGTGCTGCGACTGCTGGGCCACGCCCCCGCCGCGTCCGGCGCAGTGCCGGCCGGCGTCTTCCTCGCGTATCCGACGCTGCTCGCCGTGCAGCCCGCACCGGATGCCGCGCTCCGGGCGCTCCTCGATGCGAACCCCGTCGCCGACCGCTTCGGGCCGACCGTCGTGCGGGCCATGTACGAGGCCTACCTCGGACGCCCGATCGACGGGGCGCCCCTGACCGCCGAGCCCGGCCGTGCCGCGGCCTCCGACCTCGCGGGATTCCCGCCCGTGCTCATGATCAACGGCGAGGCCGACGAGTTGCGCGTCTCGGGCGAACTGTTCGCCGCGACCCTCGTCGAGGCCGGCGTCGACACCACGTGCGTCACCGAGCCCGGAACCCAGCACGGGCACCTGAACCGACCGGGCGAGCCCGCGGCATCCGCCTCGATCGAGCGCGTCGTGCGCTGGATCGCCGGCCTCGCCGAGCCCACCCACCAGACCACCCTCCGCACCACCGAAGGAATCACCTCATGACGAACCAGGCTGCAGCCGACCTCATCGCGCGGTCGAACCGCCTCGGCGCCGACCCGAAGAACACCAACTACGCCGGCGGCAACACGTCGGCCAAGGGCACCGAGACCGACCCGGTCACCGGCGAGCCCGTCGAGCTCATGTGGGTCAAGGGCTCGGGCGGCGACCTCGGCACGCTCACCGAGCCGGGCCTCGCGGTGCTGCGCCTCGACCGCCTGCGCGCGCTCGTCGACGTGTACCCGGGCCTCGAACGTGAAGACGAGATGGTCGCGGCGTTCGACTACACGCTGCACGGCAAGGGCGGCGCGGCGCCGTCGATCGACACGGCCATGCACGGCCTCGTCGACGCGGCGCACGTCGACCACCTGCATCCCGACTCGGGCATCGCGATCGCGACGGCGGCCGACGGCGAGGAGCTGACGCAGAAGATCTTCGGCGACCGGGTCGTGTGGGTGCCGTGGCGCCGCCCCGGCTTCCAGCTCGGGCTCGACATCGCGGCGATCAAGGCTGAGAGCCCGCAGGCGATCGGCTGCATCCTCGGCGGCCACGGCATCACCGCCTGGGGCGACACGTCGGAGGAGACCGAGGCGAACTCGCTCTGGATCATCGACACCGCCGCGGCCTACATCGCCGAGCACGGCGCCGCCGAGCCGTTCGGGCCCGTCGTCGACGGCTTCGAGCCGCTCGAGGCAGGCGAGCGCCGCGCGAAGGCCGCCGCCCTCGCCGCCACGATCCGCGGTCTCGCGAGCCACGACAAGCCCATGGTCGGCCACTTCACCGACGCTCCCGAGGTGCTCGAGTTCCTCTCCCGCGCGAAGTCGGGCGAGCTCGCGGCCCTCGGCACGAGCTGCCCCGACCACTTCCTGCGCACGAAGGTCAAGCCCATGCTGCTCGACCTGCCGGCGTCGGCGAGCATCGAGGATTCCGTGGCCCGCCTGACAGAACTGCACGAGGCCTACCGCGCCGACTACCGCGCCTACTACGACGCCCACGCGACGCCCGAGAGCCCCGCGATCCGCGGCGCAGACCCGCTCATCGTGCTCGTGCCCGGCGTCGGCATGTTCAGCTACGGCGCGAACAAGCAGACCGCGCGCGTCGCCGGCGAGTTCTACGTCAACGCCATCAACGTCATGCGCGGAGCCGAGGCACTCTCGACGTACTCCCCCATCAGCGACGCCGAGAAGTTCGCGATCGAGTACTGGGCGCTCGAAGAGGCCAAGCTGCAGCGCATGCCGAAGCCGAAGCCGCACGCGGGCCGCATCGCGCTCGTGACGGGCGCGGCATCCGGCATCGGCAAGGCCATCGCGACCCGGCTCGCCGCCGAGGGCGCGTGCGTCGTCATCGCCGACCTCGACCTCGACAAGGCCCAGGCCGCTGCGGCCGAACTCGGGAACACGGATGTCGCGATCGGAGTGCAGGCGAACGTCACCGACGGCGCCGCGATCCAGCGCGCGATCGACGACGCCGTGCTCGCGTTCGGCGGCCTCGACCTCGTCGTGAACAACGCTGGACTCAGTCTGTCGAAGCCGCTGCTCGAGACCACCGAGGCCGACTGGGACCTCCAGCATGACGTCATGGCCAAGGGCTCGTTCCTCGTCTCGAAGGCCGCGGCGAAGGTGCTCATCGAGCAGGGCCTCGGCGGCGACATCATCTACATCTCCTCGAAGAACTCGGTCTTCGCCGGCCCGAACAACATCGCCTACTCGGCGACGAAGGCCGACCAGGCCCACCAGGTGCGGCTGCTCGCGGTCGAGCTCGGCGAGTACGGCATCAAGGTCAACGGCATCAACCCCGACGGCGTCGTGCGCGGCTCGGGCATCTTCGCGAGCGGCTGGGGCGCCAACCGCGCGAAGACCTACGGCATCGAGGAGGAGGACCTCGGCAAGTTCTACGCCCAGCGCACGATCCTCAAGCGCGAGGTGCTGCCCGAGCACGTCGCGAACGCCGTCATCGTGCTCACCGGCCCCGAGCTCAGCCACACGACCGGCCTGCACATCCCCGTCGACGCGGGCGTCGCGGCGGCATTCCTGCGATGAGCGATCGTCCTGCTGAGGACGGTTCGGGCACTGGAGGACGCGCCGAACCGTCCTCCAGCGCGCGTACCGACCTCCATCGCGGACGCACCCGAGGTGCGGGCACCGTCGCGGCGGTCGACCTCGGAGCGACGAGCGGACGCGTCATCCTGGGCCGCGTCGACCAGCGGGCGGGCACCCTCGACCTCGAGCACGTCGCCCGGTTCCCGAACGGCCCGGTGCGCCTCGCGTCGGGCCTGCACTGGGATTTCACGGGCCTGTACCGCGACCTGACGGCAGGTCTCGCCGACGCGTTCCGACGCGAGACGTCGGTCGCCTCGATCGGCATCGACTCGTGGGCGGTCGACTATGGCCTGCTGCGCGGTGACCGCCTGCTCGGCGAGCCGTTCCACTACCGCGACGAACGCAACGCGGCCGCGGTCGACGGCGTGCACGCGATCGCGCCGTTCGCCGAGCTCTACCGACGCAACGGCCTGCAGTTCCTGCCGTTCAACACGGTGTACCAGCTCGCGGCCGAGCGCGCTGCGCCCGACGGGAGCGACGGATGCCTCGGGCTCGCCGACTCCCTCCTGCTCGTGCCCGACCTCATCGCGTTCCAGCTCACGGGCCGGCGTGTCGCGGAGCGCACGAACGCCTCGACGACCGGACTCGTGGGCGTGCACACCGGGGAGTGGGACGACGAGCTCATCGAGCGGCTCGGGTTCCCGGCATCCGTCTTCGCACCCATCGTCGCCCCCGGCGACTCGCTCGGCGCCCTGCGGCCGGCGGTCGCCGCGCAGCTCGGTGCCCCGGCGGGCGTCGAGGTCGTCGCGGTCGGCTCGCACGACACCGCCTCGGCGGTCGTGGCCGTGCCGATGAACCCCGAGTCGGCGGCCTACATCTCATGCGGCACCTGGGGCCTCGTGGGCGTCGAGCTCGAGCATCCGGTGACGACGGATGCCGCGCGCGACGCGAACTTCACGAACGAGGCCGGGGTCGACGGGCGCGTGCGGTTCCTGCACAACGTCATGGGCCTCTGGCTGCTCTCGGAGTCGGTTCGCTGGTGGGAGCGGGATGGCGAGGCGATCGACCTGACGCAGCTGCTCGCGGCCGCGGCATCCGTCACCGCGCCGGTCGCCGTGTTCGACGCGGACGACGCCCGGTTCATGGCGCCGGGCGACCTGCCGGGCCGCATCGCGGAGTGGTGCGCCGAGCACGGCGTGCCGGCGCCGCAGACGCGCGCCGAGTTCGCCCGCTCGATCATCGAGTCGCTCGCCGAGGCGTTCGCCGCGACCGTGCGGCAGGCGTCCGTGCTCTCGGGCGTCGACGTCGAGACGATCCACGTCGTCGGCGGCGGCGCGCTCAACGAGCTGCTCTGCCGCCGCACGGCCGAACGCTCGGGCCTGCCCGTGCTCGCGGGCCCGGTCGAGGCGACCGCGATCGGCAACGTGCTCGTGCAGGCGCGTGCGCAGGGCTTCGCGAGCGGTTCGCTCGAGGACCTGCGCGCGCTCGTCGCATCCGCGTTCGCGCCGCGGAGGTACGAGCCGTCCGCTCGCTGATCGACGGCTCGGCGTCCGGCTCGGCCCGGCGTCCGGCTCGGCTCGGCGTCCGGCTCGGCTCAGTGCCCGTGCGCGGCGAGCTGGATCAGCACCACGCTGAGTCCGACCGCCATCAGCGTCGCGAGCGCGATCAGTTGCTTCCACCACGGCGCATTCGTGCGACGCACGCCGAGGTAGGCGATCACGCCGAGCGTCACGACGTAGACGATCGAGACGATGCGGAGCGCGGTGTCGAGTTCGACGATGCCGAACACGGCGAGCACGAGCACCACGACCGGCACGCCGGCCGATGCCAGTGCCGACGCCGCGATGCGCAGCATGATGCGCACCTCGTGCCCGACGGGGAAGCGCGCGTGCACCGACAGGAACGAGATGACGTCGGCCGCGAGGCCGGCCGCGGTGATCGCGATGATGCCGACGGCGAGCTCGACGATGACCCGCACGGGCTCGAGGTGGTCGACGTTCGTGAGCTGCACGAGCACGATCGCGAGCCCGGTGAAGGTCGCGTAGACGCGCTCTTTCAGGGCCTCGGCGACCACGTTCTGGTGCGGCACCTCGTCGTGCATGCCCTCGGCCCCGCCCCCCGCGTCACTCATGAGCGCAACGGTACCAGCCGCCGCGCGCCGTGATCAGGCGGTGACGGATGCCGCGCGCACGCGCCCTGCGGCCGCTTCAGCGTCGCGCATGCCGAGCGCCGACACGCCCACGCCATAGGTGACGAAGTCGCCGGTCGGCCGCACGCTCACGCCGACGATGACGCCGTGCGCTCCGCCGTCGCTGACCTCCAGGTCGTCGAGCAGGGTGCTCCGCACGTGGTCGGGCATGGCCGCGAGCGGCACCACCTCGGCGTCGCCGGCGAACGTGACGGTTGCGGCCGGGATCCTGATCCACGGCATCAACGGCACCCGCTTGGCCACCGGAACGGTCACCGAGACGTTCGGGTTCGCGACGATGTGCCGGGTCTTCCACGCGAGGTCGTGACTGGTGAACCAGATGCGGTCGTCATGCACGGCGTGCATGACGCCGGCGGTGCGCGATTCGCCGCGAGCGGTCACCATCCCGATGACCATGAAGTTCTGCCCGGCGATGGCCTTCCAGACCTCGCCGTACGTGATGTCGACCATGAGCTGCTCCAATCGCTTTACAATGTAAAGCGAGCGTACGAGCGAGGGCTTTACATTGTCAAGCGCTTGCCCGGATCCGGTTCGAGAACCACGATGGAAGGCACGATGTCCGACACGATCCCCGTCAAGGCCGCACCCGGCGCACCCGGCCGCGCAGCACTGCTCCGAGCCATGGAGGAGCTCGCTCGCGAGCAGGGCATCAACAGCGTCGGACTCCGCGAGGTCGCCCGACGTGCCGGGCTCTCCCACGCCGCGCCGACCCACTACTTCGGCAGCCGCGAGGGCATGATCCGCGCCCTCGCGCTCGAGGGACTCGCCCTGCTCGACGACGAGCTGTGCGCCGCGCAGGAGCGATCGGCGCACCTGCCCGGCCGCGAACGGCTCGTCGCGGACTCGCTCGAATTCGTGGCCTTCGCCCAGCGCAACCCGGCGCACTTCGACGCGATGTTCCGCACCCCGAGCATCGCCCGCGGCGACGAGACGCTCGATCGCGCCCGACTCGCGGCACTCGGCGGCCTGCGCGCGCTCGTCGTCGAGGTGCACGAGCACGGAGACATCCGGGGCGACGTCGAGAGCACCTTCCTGCAGCTCTGCGCCATGAGCCACGGCATCGCGTCGCTCGCGGTCGACGGCGTGCTGCACGGCTTCGACGAGATCGCGCCGAGCGACGAGGCCATGGGCGTGGCCGAGCGCATCATCCGCGCCCAGGTCGAGCAACTGCCGTGATCCGCGCCCGTCGGGTCGTCCCGTCGGCCGACCGCGCCGTGCAGGAGCTTCGGTCCCATCCCCTGCCCACAGCGGGGATGCCGCCTCAACTCCTGCGTCTGCGCGCGACCCCCACGACCCGCCGGTCACGATCCCCGATCGAGCGGATGCCGCGGCATCCGCCTGAGAGGATCGATGCATGACCGATCGACTGCTCGTGTCCCTGCCCGGCGCCACCCTCCGCGACGCGATCGGTCCGTTGCCCGAGGGCGTCGACGTGGTGCTGTGGGATCTCACCGGCCCCGCCCCGGCCGCGCACCTCGACCTCGTCGTGCCGCCGTACATGGGCGCCTCGGCGAAGCTCGGCGCGCTCGATGGCGTCACGACGCGGCTCGTGCAGTCGCAGTCGATCGGCTACGACGACGTCGCCGAGGTGCTGCCGCCGGGCCACGTCTACGCGAATGCGGCCTCGGTGCACGAGACCTCGACGGCCGAGTTGACCCTCGCACTCGTGCTCGCGGCCCAGCGCGGCATCCCCGACTTCGTGCGCTCGGCGGGCGAGGGCCGCTGGGCGCCCGCCCGGCACGCGAGCGTCGCCGACCGCCGGGTGCTGCTCGTCGGATACGGCGGCGTCGGGCAGGCGATCGAGCAGCGGCTGCTGCCCTTCGAAGTCGAGGTCACGCGCGTCGCGAGCAGGGCCCGCGACGACGAGCGCGGCCGCATCCACGGCATCGACGAACTGCCCGGACTGCTGCCCCTCGCCGAGATCGTCATCGTGGGCGTTCCGCTGACGGATGCCACGACCGACCTCGTCGACGCCGACTTCCTGTCGGCGCTGCCCGACGGCGCGCTCGTCGTGAACATCGCCCGCGGCAAGGTCGCCGACACGGCGGCGATCCTGGCGGAGGCGACATCCGGCCGCCTCCGCTTCGCGCTCGACGTCACCGACCCCGAGCCGCTGCCCCTCGGCCACCCGCTCTTCACGCTGCCGAACGTGCTCGTCTCCCCGCACGTGGGCGGCGCGTCCACCGCGATGATGCCCCGCATGGCGCGCCTCGTGCGCGACCAGGTCGAGCGGATGCTGCGGGGCGACGAGCCGCGCAACGTGGTGCTGCGCACCTGAGCCGCCCGCGGCATCCGCCCCACCGCCCCTCCGTCGACCCGTTCCGCGCATCGCCCGACCGGCCCGCCTGCCCGGCCGCCGCCGCCGCCCCGAGAGGACCTCATGCCCTACTTCGACCACGCCTTCGACTGGGCCCGCCGCAACGTCGAGGACGGCCCGCTGCCGTCGGCGGTGCTCGGGGTCGCGACCGGTGACGGCATCGTCGCGCTCGAGGCGTTCGGCGGGGCATCCGTCGACGACCACTACCCGCTGTTCTCGATCACGAAGCCGATCGTGGGCCTCGCCGCGCTGCACCAGGTCGAGCGGGGCCTGCTCACGCCCGACACTCCGCTCACCGAGGCCGTGCCGGAGTTCGGCGCAGGCCGCGACGACGTCGTGCGGCTGCGGCACCTCGTGAGCCACGCGTCGGGCATCGTCGAGCCGCCCATGGACGACGTTCGGGGGCTGCGCCCCGGACTGCTCGCGCCCGGGCGCGACTTCGCCGCGGGCACCGCGAGCCGCTACTCGACCATCGCCTTCGCGGGCGTCGCAGCGCTCATCGAGCACGCCTCCGGCGCCCCGTGGGAGCGAGCGGTCGACGCCGTCGGCGCGCGTGTCGGTGCCTCGGGTTTCACGTTCGACGCCGCGGCGAGCCGGCACGCGCCCGTCGACGCCGACTCGCAGGGCCTCGACTATGCGAGATTCGCCGCCCTGCGGCATCCGGGAGCCGGACTTCTCGGCCGAGCCGAAGACCTGCTGGCCGTCGGCAGCGCGCTGCTGCGCGACGACGGCGCGCTCGTCTCGCAGGCCGCGCACGCCGCGATGCTGCGACCGCTGACCGTCGGCGTCCCGAAGCTCGAGCCCTACCCCGCGTCGCGCGGGCAGGACTGGGGCTTCGCGTGGAACCTTCGCCATTCGGCGCCCAGCCTGCTCACGACCGACACCTACGGGCATGGCGGCTGGGCCGGCACCGAGTTCTGGATCACGCCGTCGCTCGGCATCTGCTTCGTGCTGCTCACGAACGTCGGCGGCGGCTACGGCCGGTTCGGCCTCGACGGCGACCGACTGCACAACGCGGTCGCCGCCGGGGCCTGACCACTGGGATTCCCGAGGTCGGGCGCCTAGGCTGTCGCCGTGAATCGCGCACTGGACTCTGGACCGTTCTTCCACGGCACGACCGCCGAGCTCCGCGTCGGAGACCTCTTCACGGCGGGGCGCCCGTCGAACTACCGGCCCGAGGTCGTGATGAACCACGTCTACTTCACCGCGCTCCGCGACGGGGCCGGCCTGGCCGCCGAACTCGCCGTCGAGCTCGCTCACGGCCACGGCTCCCCGCACGTCTACGAGGTCGAACCGACCGGAACGTTCGAGAACGACCCGAACGTGACCGACCAGAAGTTCCCGGGCAATCCCACCCGTTCGTACCGCAGCAGCGAGCCGCTCAGGGTGATCGGCGAGGTCCACGATTGGACCAGGCTCTCCCCCGAGGCGCTCCAGGCCTGGCGCGACCGCCTGGCGGCGCTCGCGGCCGATGAACAGGCCCAGATCATCAACTGACGGAGTGATGCGGAGCGTCGCGACGACGAGCGACGCGACGCCGTTATTCGCTGACGCTGCCGACCGGCTGCACCGCCGCGTACCCCTCCAGCACGCCCTGGATCCGCGCGAGTGCGGCGACGTCGAGGTCGCCGTCGCCCGTGATCGCGCGCCATCCGTCGAGCACGACGTCGCCGTAGTTGTGCCCGTGGCTCGCGGGCACGCTCTCGCCCATGAACATGTCGATGACGACCTGCAGGGCGGTCACCCCGGGGATCCAGCGCATGGAGTCGCTGACCTCGTCGGCGCGCTGCCCTGGCTTCAGCCAGTCGGGCTCGGTCCAGATCAGCTCGAGGCCGAGCCACGTCACGGGGTCGTTGGCGTGCTGCAAGTACGCGACCTTTGGCGCCTCCCAGTCCGGGCCGAGCGCGTCGAAGTCGCCGGGCACCGACTGCCAGCGCACCTCGCGTCCGCCCTCGACGACCGGGAGCCATTGGGGGCTGCCCGCGTCGCGCTCCTCGGTGAGCGTTCGCCACATGGTCGAGCCATTCGGGCTGCCGACGAGCAGCGCGCCCTCGACGTTCGCGCGCATGTCCTCGAGTCCGTCGAACGCCTCCTGCGTGCCGTGCGCGCCGAGGCTCAGGCCGTAGACCACGAGCTGCGGTCGCATCGCCTCGGGCAGGGTCTCCCACTTCGCATGCACCGCGTCGAACAGGGCGACGGATGACGCGACCGGCGCATCGGGGTCGAACACGAACGACACCCAGCTCGGCGTGTAGGCGTACTGCATCGACACGATCGCCGTGTCTCCGCCGTGCAGGTACTCGACGGCGTCGACGGCCTGCGGCTCGAGCCATCCGGAGCCGGTCGTCGTGGCGACCACGAGCACGTCGCGATCGAACGCGCCGGTGCGTTCCAGCTCGCGCACGGCGATCGCCGCGCGCTCCTCGACGGTCGGCGCATTCGCCTGGCCGACGTAGACGCGAACCGGTTCGAGCGCCGGCGCACCGGTCAGCTCCTCGATGTCGGCCGCCTTCGGGCCGCCGCCGAGGAAGGCCGTGCCGTGGCGCCCGACGAGATCCCACTCGACCTCGGAGTCGGGACCGGCCGAGCGGAAGGCGCTCATCGGCTCGGTGACCCAGGGCGCGGCCGGGCCGTTGTTCGCGAGATACAGCCGGTCGAGTCCGAACATCACGACCGAGACGAGCGCGACCGTCGCGCCGACGATGATCGCCACCGTGGCGGTCACGCCCCAGCCCCGCCCGAGTCGGGCCGACATCCGGATGCCGAGTCGATGCTCGGCGCGCGCGAGGGCGATGCCGATGAGCACGACCGGCACGAAGCCGACGACGAAGAGGAGGCCGTCGAAGCCGTCGATCTCGGGCAGCTCGACCGTGCGTCGCACCTCGTTCTGCCACCCGACCGAGGCGAAGCCGAGCACGAGCGCGAGGGCCACGGCGATCCCCGCGTACGTCCACCATGCGATGCGTCGCTGCGACGGCGTCGGACGCCAGCGCACGAACCGACGCACCAGCCACCACAGGCCGACGCCGATGCCGTACCCGATGAGGAACCCGAACCCGGTGATCACGCCCTGGAACAGCGCGGGCCGCGGCAGCAGCGACGGGGTCATCGACAGCGCCGCGAACAGCAGGCCGACGATCGCACCACCGGGGTCGAGCCTCCACCAACGCCTGCGCACGCCGACCCCCTCCGACGTCGCCCGGGCGGCGACGTCACCGAATCATGGCACGGCGCGGTGAACCGAGCGCGGCGACACGGTCACGCGGTCGGGCTGCGGCCGGCCGGGCTGCCGATGCTCTCGCGAGCTCAGGAGTTGCTGCTCGAACCCGACGAGCGGTCGGGCAGGTACGGCTCGATGGCCGCGGCCAGCTTCGCCGGCGTCATCGACTGCAGCCAGATGCGACCGGGTCCGTGGATCTCGGCGAGGAAGAGCGAGTCGCCGAAGAACTTGTTCTTGATGCCCTTCACCGACGTGAACTGCAGGTCCATGCCCGCCTCGAACAGCGCGAGGTGCCCGGGGTGGATGAGCAGCGACTGCCCGGCGGGCAGGTCGTACTCGGTGATCTCGCCGGCGAGCTGCACCCACGCGGTGCCGTTGCCGGTCAGCTTCTGGAAGATCACGCCCGCACCGCCGAAGATGCCGGCCCCGAGCTTCTTCTGCAGGCCGACCGAGACCTCGACGCCGGCGGTGCTCGCCGAGTAGGCCCCCGCCTGCACCATGAACGAGTCCGCCGCGTCGACGTCGAGCTGGCGGATCGTGCCGGGCAGCTGCGCGGCGAACGCGACCAGCCCGCCCTGCGAGGGCGCGGTGTACTCGGTCAGGAACAGCTGGGCGCCACCGAGCACGCGCTTCAGGCCGCTCATGAACCCGCCCTGGCCGCCCGTGCCGTGCACGGTGGAGGTGTCGAGGGCGAACCCCGGCGACATCCACGCGACGTCACCGCCCTCGGCGACGATCTTCTCCCCGGCATCGAGCGTGAGCTCGAGGATCGGCATGGTCGTTCCCGCGATCGTCGCCTTCATGCGATCCACCCTAGGCGGGTGCCGCGTGCCGGGGCCAGCATCGCCCCGGCACGCCCCGTGCGGAATCAGGCGGTGATCAGGCGTCGATCAGCCTGCGATCAGTCGTTGTCGGATGCCGCGGCGAGCGCCGCGAGCTCCTCACCCGTCAGCTCGAGCGAGATCGAGGCGAGCAGGTCGCCGAGCTGGTCGACGTTGCGCGCGCTCGCGATCGGCGCGACGACGGCCGGCTGCTGGCGGAGCCAGGCGAGCGACACCGAGGCGACGGATGCCGCGTGGGCGCCCGCGACCTCGTCGAGCACCGACAGCACGCCGTCGCCGCGTTCGCCGACGTAGGGCGCCGCCCCGCCCGCGCGCACGCTCGCGCCGTCGGCGGAGACATCCGCCAACGACCGGTACTTGCCGGCGAGGAACCCCTTCGCGAGCGAGAAGTACGGGAACACCGCGAGGCCTTCGCGCTCGGCGCGCTCGCGCAGGCCGTTGGTCTCGAAGTCGCGTTCGACGAGGTTGTAGTGCGGCTGCAGCGCGACCGCACGGTGCAGCCCGTTCGCCTCGGTGACCCGGAACCACTCGTCGATGCGCTCGGGCGTGTAGTTCGAGATGCCGATCGCCCGGATCTTGCCCGCGTCGACGAGCTCCGAGAACGCGCCGACCGTCTCCTCGAGCGGCACCTCGGCGTCGTCGAAGTGGGCGTAGTACAGGTCGATGACGTCGGTGCCGAGACGCTGGAGCGAGGCATCCGCCGCAGCCCGGACGTTGGCGGCCGAGAGCCCCGTGAAGTCGGGATGCGTGCTCACCTTGGTCGCGAGCACGAGGCGGTCGCGCGAGCCGCGCGCGGCGACCCACTCGCCGATGAGGCGCTCGCTGTCGCCGCCCGTGTTGCCCGGAACCCACGCCGAGTACCCGTCGGCCGTGTCGACGAAGTCGCCGCCGCCGGCCACGAAGGCGTCGAGCACGGCGAAGGTGGCGTCGCGGTCGGCCGTCCAGCCGAAGACGTTCGTGCCGAGCGAGAGCGGCGCGATCTCGAGGTCGGATGCGCCGATGCGGGCGCGGGCTGCGGTCGTGGTCTCGGTCATCGGTGCTCCAGCCGGGTCGGACGTCAGGGTCGGCGCCGGCGGTCGCGTGCGATCGCCGGCAGTGACCACAACGACGGGAGGACGCCGGTATTCCCCTGTTGCCCCACGTGACGCGCGTGCTTCGCCTCAGAAATTCAGGAGATCCTGGCATTCACGCCCCTGTGGGGGCCTATAGGTCGAGATCTCCTGAATTTCGGATGTCGCCCGCCCGGGTTTGTCCACAGCTCGCGCCTCTCCGACCCGACCGCGCCGCCGGGCGGGCAGACTCGCCCCGTGACGGCGAGCGCAGAGGTGACGACGGTGCTGCGTCGTGCCGGCGGTGCGGCGGGATTCGCGGCGTTCGAGGCTGCGGGCGTCAAGCGCGAGTCGGTGGCGAGCGCGGTGCGCGCCGGTACTGCGACTCGGATCCGGAACGGATGGTTCGCGGCGCCCGACGCCCCCTACGACGTCGTGCGCGCGATCAGGGTCGGCGGCATCGCCACCGCGTCGACGGTCGCGAGGATCAACGGCCTCTGGGTCCCCGAACGAGACCGACTGCACGTGCGCGTGGCTGCGAACGCCTCCCGGCTGCGATCCCCTCACGACCGCGCGCTCCCCCTCACGGCCGACGCGCACGGGGTGTGCCTGCACTACCGCAGGCGCATCCGCGGCACCGTGGGCCGTGATCCGCTGTCGACCGCCCTCGGCGAGATGTTCGCGTGCACGCCGATCGCCGATGCCCTCGCTGCCGTCGAGTCGGCGATCGAGCGCCGCGCGCTCGATCCGGGGCACCTCGACGCGGTGCGCGAGGCGATGCCGATCGGTCGGCGCGCCGCGCTCGATCGGCTCGACTTCGGCGGGCAGTCGGGCAGTCGGGCTCGAGACGAAGGTCCGGCTGTTCCTGCGGAGCCGCCGGGTCCGGTTCCGCACTCAGGCGCCGCTCGAGGGTGTCGGGCTCGTCGACGTCCTCGTCGGCGACCGGCTCGTGATCGAGGTCGACGGGTGGGGCTTCCACCGTTCCCAGTCGCAGTTCGAGAACGATCGCCGGCGCGACTTCGAGCTCGTGGCCCGTGGGTACCTCGTACTCCGGCTGAGCTACCGGCAGGTCATGCACGACTGGGAGCGCACCTCGGCGGGGATCCTCGCACTGCTCGCGCGCCAGGAGCACCGGTGGCGCATCGGGCCGGGCGGCACCGGGCCGTTCCCTGCCGTCTGACGCGGCCGACCGGTCCTCCTGCCCCGCCCTGCGCTGCTCCACCGCCCGACGACCGCAGAAATTCAGGAGATCCCGGCATTCACGCCCCTGTGGAGGCCTATAGGTCGAGATCTCCTGAATTCCGGATGCCGCCCGCCGGCGCCGTGCGCTCAGCCCGCGAGCCGCGCCGACACCTGCCAGGCGCCCCGGCGCACCGCACGCTCGAGCTGCGCCGACCTCGCCGCGAAGTCCTTGGCCTGCACCGAGACCGAGACGGCACCGACCGTGCGTCCGGCGGCCGAGCGCACGGGCGCGGCGATGCACGCGAGCTTCGGCAGGTACTCCTCGATCTCGACGGCGACCTGCTGCGCGCGGATCTCGTCGAGCTGATCGTTCAGCACCGCGGCATCCGTGATGCTCGACGCCGTGAGCCGGGCCGGCGAATGCCGCTCGAGGAAGCGGGCCACCGCCGCGTCGTCGCGGGAGGCGAGCATGAGCTTGCCGAACGCGGTCGTGTGCGACGCCTCCGAGAAGCCGACGTGCAGCTGGCCGATGCGTGGGTGCGTGGCGGAGTCCTCGATGTGCGCGACCGCGATGTCGTCGCCGCGGAACACCGTGAGGTATGCGGGCGCGCCGACGGCGTCGTGCATGGCGCGCAGCACCTGCCGCACCGGGTCGGTCGCGACGAGCTGGTACTGCAGCGCGCGGCCGAGCTGGTCGACCGTGCGGCCGAGGATGTAGCGGTGCTCCCCCGCCTGCCTGGCCAGGTAGTCCTGCCGGTGCAGCGTCGCGAGCAGGCGGTAGGTCGTCGACTGCCCGAGGCCGAGCGAGCTCGCGATCTCTGCAGCGGTGAGGCCGGTCGGCGCCGCGCCGACGAGCTCGAGGATGCGCAGCACGCGCTCGGCCGACTGGATGCCCGCGCCGCCGTGGCGCTCCTCTGCGCTCATGCCCCGATGCTACGCCGGAGCTCCGGCCGGCGACACGGCCCGGCGACACCCGCGCGCACCGATCCGGGGCGTTTTCGCACATAGTGCGAACCGGACGTGACGCGGGGTCGCCGGCAGGCGCAGAGTCGGGCCGACGGCCGCTCACCGGGCGGCGTCGCCCGAGTCGCCGACTCGCGGCATCCGTTCAGCGCAGTGCAGCGCGGCGCACTGCGGCGCAGGCGAACCAGACCAATGGAGGTCTCCCCATGACCAAGATCCTCATCATCACCGGCGACGCGGCCGAGTCGCTCGAGGTGCTCTACCCCTACGAGCGCCTCAAGGAGGAGGGCTTCGAGGTGCACATCGGCGCGCCCGAGGTGCGCAAGCTGCAGTTCGTCGTGCACGACTTCGTCGACGGCTTCGACACGTACACCGAGAAGCTCGGCCACACCTGGCCCGCGGATGTCGCGCTCGCCGACGTCGACCCCGCCGACTACGCGGCGATCGTGATCCCGGGCGGTCGTGCTCCCGAGTACCTGCGCAACAACGAGGACGCGAAGCGCATCGTGCGCCACTTCTTCGCGACGGATGCCCCGGTCGCGGCGACGTGTCACGGTCCGCTGCTGCTGGCAGCCGCCGGAGTGCTGAACGGCCGCACCTCGTCGATCTACCCCGAACTCGCGATCGACCTCGAGGTGGTCGGCGCCGCGTTCGAGAACGGCGGCGGCGTGGTCGACGGCAATCTCGTCACGTCGCGCGCATGGCCCGACAACGGCACGTGGATGAAGGCGTTCCTCGGCGTGCTGGCCGAGGCCGGGGTGCGCGCCGAGGGCGAGCTCGCCGCGGCATCCGCCTGACGCCTGTTGCCTGCTGCCTGCTGCGCGGCAGGTCCGCGCAGCAGGCCTACGCAAGGAGGCCTCGGGTCAGCGGCGGCGACGCCCGTCCGACCCGGGGCCGTAGATGACGATGCCCGCGATGGGCACGAGCAGCCACCAGATCCACGACCAGCCCCAACTGCCGAAGTACCCGCTCAGCAGGAACAGGACCAGCGCGACGAACGGCACGAGCGCCATGATCGTGGCCCCGACGCGGCCGCCGAGCGCTCGCGTGCCTCCGTCGCCCGAGGCTGCGGCATCGAAGTCGGGGTCGGTGAACGTCGCGGGGCGCGAGACCGGATCGGCGGCCGCATCCGACGTCCCGTAGCGCGGACCGGGCGAACCGGGAGCGGGCGGGAGATCGGCCGGCAGGTCGGCGAACAGCGGAACGAGGTCGCCGCGCGTGACCGCCGCTCGAGCGCTCGCCGCCCGCTGGCCGTACTCCTCGACGCTCAGGCGCCCGGTGGCGTGCGCATCGGCGAGCCGCGCCACGGCACGTTCGCGCTCCGCGTCGCTGAGTCGGAGATCGGGGCTGGTCGGGCTGGCGTCGTCGTCCATAGGCCCAGTGTGGCCGAGCGGAGGCGACCGGCCAACCCCCCGCTCCCGGAACCGCACAGGTCGGCGGCGTAGGCTCGGAGGCACACCCTCGATGGAAGGTCTCCATGCCCATCTCGGCAGAACCCCGCGTGGCCCTGTACTTCGACTTCGACAACATCGTCATCTCGCGCTACGACCAGCTCCACGGCGACAGCCAGTACCGCCGCGACACCTCGCGCCGCAAGACCGTCACGGCCGACACGGCCGAGCGGCTCGCGCAGGCCACCGTCGACGTCGATGCCGTGCTCGACTTCGCGGCCACGTTCGGCACCATCGCGATCGCCCGCGCGTACGCCGACTGGTCGACGCCCGTGAATGCGAGCTACCGCGGTCAGCTCATCGACCGCGCCGTCGACCTCGTGCAGCTGTTCCCGCTCTCGGCGACGAAGAACGGCGCCGACATCCGCCTCGCGGTCGACGCGATCGAGGACATGTTCCGCATCGACGACCTCACGCACATCGTGATCGTCGCGGGCGACTCCGACTACGTCGCGCTCGCGCAGAAGGCCAAGCGGCTGGGCCGCTACGTCGTCGGCATCGGCGTCGCGGGCGGCACGAGCCGCGCGCTCACGGCGGCGTGCGACGAGTACGCCGATTACGACGCACTGCTCGACACCGACGAGACGGTCGATCAGGTGGCGGATGCCACGACGGCGACGGATGCCGCAGCGCAGGCGCCCGCGACATCCGCTCGCCGTGGTTCGAGGCGGGCCGCGCCGGCCGACGCACCCGCCGATGCTGCCGCCGACGCCACTGCCGAGGCGGGCGACGGCTCGAAGGCGGATGCCGCGAAGGCGGACGCCGACGCCGCGGCACCCGTGAAGCGCACGAACCGTCGCGCGAAGTCGGGCGGGTCCTCAAGGGCAGCCGCACCGGCCGTCGACGCGGCCGACGAGGCCGACGAGGTTCCCGAAGCCGCGGCGACCGGCCCTCGCGGCGTGCCCGTGATCTCGTTCATGTCGCCCGATGCCTCGGCTCCGACGCGCAACCCGGGCCGGCTGCTCGTGAAGGCCCTCGAACTGCTGCGCGCGAAGAACGACGACGAATGGCAGCCGTCGGGCGCCGTCAAGAACCAGATGCTGCGCATGGACCCGTCGTTCCAGGAGCGCCGCCTCGGCTTCGGCTCGTTCACGGACTTCCTGAAGTCGCGCGGCGGCGTGGTCGAGGTCGACGAGGCGGGCAACCGCATCCGCATCCGCCCCGACAAGGACTGACGCCGACGGCTCGCCGGGGCTCGCCGCCCTCTCGCACGTCCGCTCGTTCGCGAGTGGGCGATCTTGGCGCGCTCGGGCGTCCCGACGTCGCCCATTTCGCCCATTCGCGGGTCGCACGTGTGGTCTGACCACACGTGCTAGTGTGGTCAGACCACATGGGCGCGGAAGGAGCAGGGCATGGCCGACGACGTCGAGAGCCCCCGCGCCTGGCGCGCCGTACTCGAGCACGTCGAACGCCGCCTGCTCGACGGCGACCTCCGGCCCGGCGATCGCCTTCCCGGTGAACGCGCCCTCGCGGCCGACCTCGGCGTCGGGCGCTCGAGCGTGCGCGAGGCGCTGCGCGTGCTCGAGGCCATGGGGCTGATCCGCACGGCCTCGGGCTCCGGCCCGAACGCGGGCGCGATCATCGTCGCGACCCCGAGCGGCGCCATGAGCGCGCTCATGCGCCTGCAGGTCGCCGCGCACGGGTTCCCCGTGGCCGACATCGTGCGCACCCGACTCATCCTCGAATCCGCGGTCGCGGGCGAGCTGGCCGAGCGGGCGGGGCTGAGTGCGGCGTCGGGCGCTGGTCTCGAGACGCTACGCTCCTCGACCGGCGGGTCCGATCCCACTCCCTACCCAGACCTCGCCTCCGCCGACGCCCTGCTCGACGCCATGGACTCCCCCGACCTCGACCCGTCGGAGTTCCTCGCGCTCGACGCCGCCTTCCACCTGGCGCTGGCCGAGGCATCCGGCAACCAGGTCGTGACCGCGACCATGGCCGGCCTCCGCAGCGGCATCGAGGGCTACGCGCTCGACGGCCTCGCCCGCATCGACGACTGGCACGCGACATCCGCCCGCCTGCGCAGCGAGCACCGCGGCGTCGTCGAGGCGATCAGGGCAGCGGATGCCGCGGCGGCCCGCTCCCGCATCCACGACCACATCTCGGGGTACTACGCCGAGACCTTCCCCGAAGGCACTGCCGTCCCCGAAGCCACCGCCGTCACCGCCTGACGGCCGCACCCACCAGAAAGCGAGCACCGAAGATGGTCCAGCGCCAGTTCCCGAACCCCAAGGAGCTCGCCCAGCTCATGCGATTCAAGACGCCGACGCTCGACCCGACCGACCGTCGGCTCGAGAAGGCGCACACGATCGCCGACCTGCGCGCGATCGCGAAGCGGCGCACCCCGAAGGCGCCGTTCGACTACACCGAGGGCGCCGCCGAGGGCGAGCTGTCGCTGGCGCGTGCGCGCCAGGCCTTCCAGGACGTCGAGTTCCACCCGTCGGTGCTGCGCAGCGTGCCCGTGGTCGACACGACGCGCGAGGTGCTCGGCGGCACGAGCGCGCTGCCGTTCGGCATCGCCCCGACCGGCTTCACCCGGCTCATGCAGACCGAGGGCGAGATCGCGGGCGCCGGTGCGGCCGGTGCCGCGGGCATCCCGTTCACGCTGTCGACGCTCGGCACCACGTCGATCGAAGACGTGAAGGCGGCGAACCCGACCGGGCGCAACTGGTTCCAGCTCTACGTCATGCGCGAGCGCGAGATCTCCTACGAACTCACGCGTCGCGCGGCCTCGGCCGGCTTCGACACGATCTTCTTCACGGTCGACACCCCGGTCGCAGGCGCACGCCTGCGCGACAAGCGCAACGGCTTCTCGATCCCGCCGCAGCTGACCCCGGGCACGATCATCAACGCGATCCCCCGTCCCGCCTGGTGGATCAACTTCCTCACGACCCCGCCGCTCGAGTTCGCCTCGCTGTCGACGACCGGCGGCACCGTCGGCGAACTGCTCGACTCGGCCATGGACCCGACCATCTCGTTCGACGACCTCGACATCATCCGCTCGATGTGGCCGGGCAAGATCGTCGTCAAGGGCGTGCAGACCGTCGAGGACGCGCGCCTGCTCGCCGACCGCGGCGTCGACGGCATCGTGCTCTCGAACCACGGCGGACGCCAGCTCGACCGGGCGCCGATCCCCTTCCACCTGCTGCCGCACGTCGTGCGCGAGGTCGGCTCCGACCTGGAGGTGCACGTCGACACCGGCATCATGAACGGCGCCGACATCGTGGCATCCGTCGCCCTCGGTGCGCGCTTCACGCTCATCGGCCGCGCGTACCTCTACGGCCTCATGGCCGGCGGGCGGCGGGGCGTCGACAAGACGATCTCGATCCTGAAGGGCGAGGTCGAGCGCACCATGAAGCTGCTCGAGGTCGCCACGCTCGACGAGCTCGGCCCCCAGCACGTCACGCAGCTCACGCGCATGGTGCCGATCGCGAAGCCGCTGGCGGATGCCGCTGCGCGGGCCGTCGCGACCGCCTCCGCGAAGCCGAAGACCGTCCGCACCCCGCGCACGCCCGCGGCGGCGAAGCCGGCTGCGACCGCGACCAAGCCCGCCGCGAAGAAGCCGTCGGTCAAGCAGTAGGGCTCGGCGGAGACTCCGCCGGTCGAGGAGCGAAGCGTCTCGAGACCAGCGCCGACGGCGAACGGGTCTCGAGACGGCGCTGGCGCGCCTCCTCGACCGGCGACGTTCACGCGCAGAGCCCGTCGGCCGTCGAAGCGACCGGCGGGGCGCGCTCGCCCTATTCGAGCGGCGCGCGCTGCGCGGCGCGTGCGTCGGCGTTCTTCTGCCACGCCTTGCTCGCGGAGTCGGCCCAGTGGTCGATCTTCTTGGCCGCGGCACGGCGTTGCTTGGCCTCGAGGGCGATCGCGAGCTGATTGAGCTTCGCCGCGGCATCCGCCTGCTTGCGATCCGCCGCGTCGCCGGATGCCGCGGCTCTCGTCGATGCTCCGACCAGCCGCCGCGTGGCCCGGTGCGCGAGCCGCTTGGCCTGATGCGGACGGGACTTCCGCAGCTCGCGCGCGAGCCGCACGTCGGCCTGCGCGTCGGCCGTCAGCGCCGCGAACCGTTCGGCTCCGGCGCGCGTGAGGCTCTCGCCGACCTTGCGCGCCTGCTTCGCCGCCCGCTTGGCCTCGCGCACCGCGCGCCTCGCGTCGGCTCGCGCCGCCTTGCGCGCGGCCTCGCCCGACTTCGTCGCCGACATCCGGTTCCCCCTCCGCCTGATCCGCCCAGTCTGGCACCAGGCCGGCTCGGCGCGACAGGGGTTGCGCCCGGGCACCCGTGCCACCCGCACGACTGTCGCGCCCGTCGCGCCCGTCGCGCCCGTCGCGCCCGTGGCGCCCGTGGCCGCCATCGAGATGACACCAATTGTCGAGTGAACCGCCGGCCACCTGACAACTGGTGTCATCTCGACGAGGCTCGGGGGGGGAAGGCGGGCGGGCGCGGGGCGGCGGCGAAGGGCGGGGCGGGCGCGAGGCAGGGCGAACGGCGGATGCCGCGAGCCGACGCCGGCCCGCGGCATCCGCCGTCGTCGCCGGGGTGCTACCGGCCGTTCGAGGCCGCGATGAGCTGCTCGATCTGGTCCATCGTCACGGGCATGCCGGGGAACGACGCGAGGCGCCCGATCGGGAACGACGCCATCATCTTGAACATGGCCGGGTCGGCCAGGAGCGCGCCGGCCGGGTTCGGTCCGCCGTCGCCCTCTCCGCCGCCCGCGAAGGCCTGCATGATGATCGGGCCTGCGACGGGGTGCTCGATGAGCTCGCCGATCGACGAGTTCATCGAGAGCGGCGCGTTCACGGCATCGCCCTCGACCTCGACGGTCGCCGTCGAGCGGATGTCGCGGCTCGACGATCCGATCGACACCGTGTAGGTGCCGCCCTCGACGACCCACTCGTCGACGCGCGTGTCCCAGTGCGCGAGGTCCTTGCGGCGCAGGAGCACCTCGACCTCGCGGGACTCGCCCGCGGCGAGCGCGACCTTGGCGAAGCCCTTGAGCTCGCGGGGGGCGCGCACGACGCTCGAGCCGGAAACCGACGTGTAGACCTGCACGATCTCGGCGCCGTCGCGGTCGCCCGTGTTCGTCACGGTGACGCGCACGGCGATGCCGTCCGAGGAGGCGGTCGCCGCGGCATCCGCATATTCGAAGCTCGTGTACGAAAGGCCGTGACCGAACGGGTAGGTGACCTCGAGGTCGCGTGCGTCGTACCAGCGGTAGCCGACGAACAGGCCCTCGCCGTAGCGCACGTGCGAGTGCTCGCCCGGGAAGTCGAGGTACGCGGGGCTGTCGGCCAGGCGCACCGGGATCGTCTCGGTGAGGCGTCCAGACGGGTTCACGACGCCGTAGAGCACGTCGGCGACCGCGCCGCCGCCGGCCTGGCCGAGCAGCCATCCCTCGACGATCGCGGGCACCCGGTCGGCGAAGCCCGAGAGGCGCACGACGCCGCCGTTCGAGAGCACGACGACGACGTTCGCGTTGGCCGCGAGCACGGCGTCGAGCAGCTCGAGCTGCGCGGCCGGCAGTTCGAGGTCGTCGCGGTCGAAGCCCTCGGACTCCTGCGCGGCGGGCACGCCGAGGAACAGCAGCACGGTCGAGGCTGCGGATGCCGCGGCGACCGCTTCGGCGGTGAGCTCGTCCGAGCTCGAGCCATCGGCGTCGTAGCCCGCGGCGAAGGCGACCTCGGCGCCAGCGCCCGCGCCGGCGCCAGCACCCGCGCCCGCGATCACGCGGATCTCGTCGAGCGCGCTGTCGAGCTTCGTGGGGTTGATCTGCGACGATCCGGCCCCCTGGTAGCGCGGGGTGCGGGCGAGCTCGCCGATGACGGCGACCGAGGCGTCGGCCGCGAGCGGCAGCACGCCGTCGTTCTTCAGCAGCACGATCGAAGCTGCGGCGACCTCGCGGGCTAGGGCGTGGTGGGTGTCGACGTCGTAGGTCGCGTCGGTGCGAGCATTGCGCACGGCCTTCTGCACGAGCTCGACGTTGCGCCGCGCGGCGAGGTCGAGGTCGGCCTCGGCGAGCGAGCCGTCGTGCACGGCGGCGACGAGCTGGGCGTCGGTGCGTCCGCCGCTCGCGGGCATCTCGAGGTCGAGCCCCGCGACGAGGCCCGTCACGCGGTGGTTGACGGCGCCCCAGTCCGAGACGACGAGGCCCTCGAAGCCCCACTCGTCGCGCAGCACCTTCGTGAGCAGCCACGGGTCCTCCGACGTGTAGACGCCGTTGAGCCGGTTGTACGAGCACATGACGGTCCACGGCTGCTCGTCCTCGACGACGCGCTGGAAGCCGCGCAGGTAGATCTCGCGCAGCGGGCGCTCGTCGATGTCGGCCGAGACGCGCATGCGGTCGGCCTCCTGGTTGTTGGCCGCGAAGTGCTTGAGCGACGCGCCGACGCCCTGCGACTGCAGGCCGCGCACGAGCGCCGAGCCGAGCACGCCCGAGACGATCGGGTCCTCCGAGAGGTACTCGAAGTTGCGTCCGCAGAGCGGCGAGCGCTTGATGTTGATGCCGGGGCCGAGCAGCACGCCGACGCCCTCGGCCTGCGCCTCCTCGCCGAGCGCCGAGCCGACGCGCTCGAGCAGTTCGGGGTCGAACGACGACCCGAGCGCGACGGCGGGCGGGAAGCAGGTGGCCGGCACGCTGTCGCCGATGCCGAGGTGGTCGCTGTCGGCGCGCTGCAGGCGCACGCCGTGGGGGCCGTCGGTCAGCAGGATCGAGGGCAGGCCCACTCGCTCGACCGACTTGGTCGTCCAGAAGTCGGCGCCGCTCGTGAGCGAGGCCTTCTCCTCGATGGTCAGGTCGGCGACGACATCCGCGGCGGATGCCTCGACGATGGTGTCGATCGTGTCGGTCATGGTGCTCCTTCACTGTGCCGGCGTTGGCGCCGGCGTCTTGGGTATGGGTCTAGGCGGATGCCGGCGAGCCGGCCGCGCTCGTCGGCGCCGCCGCGGTGGCGCTCACCGCGCGACGGAACAGCGGCTTGCCGTAGTCCTTCGCGAGCAGGTTCGCGAACAGCCACCAGATGACGAGCGTCGCGCTGACGCCGCCGATGATGCCGAACACGGCGTCCGAGAACCAGTGGGCGTTGATGAGGGTGCGCTGCCAGATCATGCCGAGGCCGATGAACGCGGCGACGAACCACCACACGAACCGCTTGGCGGGCGGCAGCACGGCGGCGACCGCGATGATCAGGATGCCGGCGCTCACCGCGTGACCGGAGGGGAACGAGCCGTGGTCGACCGAGAAGAGCGGGCCGAACAGGTTGTTCGCGACGTCGTCGGCGGGGCGCGGGCGGTCGACGAGGTTCTTCGTGACCTGGGAGACGACCATGTTGCCGACGAGCTCGGCCGTGATCCAGAACAGCGCGGAGCGCCAGCGGCGGATCACGAACAGCCAGATCGGCACGATCAGGATCGTGAGCGCGAACCCCGGCAGCTCGCCGAGGTACTGGAAGAACATCGGGACGACCCAGGTCACGTCGTCGACCGACGCGGCACCGACGAGGGCTCGCCAGGCGTCGTCGAGCGGCTGGGTGAACGGCGTCTCGACGTTCTGGAACACGGCGAACCCGAAGGCGACGAAGAGGGCGAGCCCGACGAGTCCGGTGACGAGCATCCAGCGCCGACGGGAGGTCGGCCTCGCGGCGGATGCGGATGCCGGCGTACCGGAGGCGTTCGGCGTGAGCGTGGCATCCGTCATCACTTCACCGCCTTGATGGGCCAGACCGCGAACGCGCCGAGGATCGAGAGCACGATCGCGACGGGGAACAAGGCGGCGTACCCCATCGAGAGCACGATCGCACCGGCGACACCCGGTGCGAGGGTCTGCGGCAGGGTCGCCGCGATGTTCACGACGCCGAGGTCCTTGGCGAACGACTTGGCCGAGGGCAGCACCTCGCTCATGAGGGCGGTGTCGACGGCCTGGAACATGCCGAAGCCGAGGCCGGAGACGAAGGTCAGGATCATCCACGCGGTGATGTCTGGCCAGACCCACGGCAGGAGGAACGCGATTCCGGTGACGACCGACGAGATGAAGACGAAGATCTTGCGTCGGCCGACCTTGTCGGAGAGCGGGCCGGAGACGGCGGTCGCGATCAGGATGCCGGCGAGGCTGATGAGGCCGAGCATCGGGATGACCTCGCCCGGCTTCTCGACGCCGAAGTAGTCGGTGAGCAGGAAGAACTGGAAGCCGGTCACCGCGAAGTAGCCGGTGTAGAGCAGGAGCCGCCCGGTGAAGGCCCAGAAGAAGTCGGGGTGCTTGATCGGGTTGACCCAGAACGTGCGGAGGAAGTCGGCGAGCTTGAACGGCTCGCGCTCGAGCTCCTTCGACGAGTGGTCGGGGTTGAAGACGATGAACAGCGTGAGGATGACGAGCGACACGAGCGCGAAGGTGACGTAGCCGGCGGCGATGCTGCCGAGGAACATCGAGCCGATGATCTGGCCGCCGATCGCGCCGACCATGAGGCCGATCCCCGAGAGCGCGGCGAAGGTGCCGCGACGCTTGAGGGGCACTCGGTCGGGCATGATCGCGCTGAGCGGGCCCTGCGCGATGTTGTAGGTGATCTGCACGAGGCTCCAGGCGACGATGACGCCGACGAGGCTGTTCGCGAACGCGAGCCCGATGAGGGCGAGGCCGCCGGCGAGCGAGCCGAGGAAGATCCACGGTGCACGGCGGCCGAACCGCGAACGCGTGCGGTCGGAGATCTGACCCGCGATGGGCTGGGCGAGCATCGAGCAGAACGCGCCGATCGTCGCCACGATCGTGAGGTTCGCGACCTTGTCGGCCTCGCCGAACTGCGCGGCGATCTGGGCGGGCAGCAGGATGCCGGGAACCGCACCCCAGATGAGGAAGATGCCGAAGTTCGCGGGGATGATCCACGCGAGAAGGCGGCGGACGCCCTTGACCGGGGTGGGCGGGTCGTCGTTGCCGGCGGCCCCTTCGGCGAACGCGAGGGCGGCGTCGGCGGCGTCGGCGGTGTCGGCGGCCGGGTCGACGGCGGACTCCGGTGCGGGTGACGGTTCGACGGGTGATGCTGGGGAGGACATCGTTGTCATGGGCTGGGGTTCCTCTCGGAGCCTCTTCGTCGAGGCATTTCGCAAAACCATACTTCGCTCGGTTTTGGATTGCAAGGCCGGGATCCGTAGCATTTGCCTATGGCTCAACGAGGTTCGTACGCAAAAGGCATCGCCAAGCGCGAGGAGATCCTCACCACCGCGCTCGACGTGATCGCACGCAACGGGTACCGCCGCACGAGCGTCAAGGAGCTCGCCGACGCGGTCGAACTCAGCCAGGCCGGTTTGCTGCACTACTTCTCGTCGAAGGAGGAGCTCTTCCAGGAGGTGCTCCGCAAGCGCGACGAGGTCGACACCGCGACCTACGGACTCGACGTCGAGCGCTCGATCGACTCCTTCTTCGAGGTGATCCGGCACAACAGCGAGGTGCCGGGGCTCGTGCAGCTCTACGCGCAGCTCTCGACCGAGGCCGCCGATGCGGCGCACCCGGCGCACGAGTTCTTCGTCAGGCGCTACGACACGTTCCGCGCCACGTTCGGCGGCATGCTCCGCGAGGAGCAGGCCGCGGGCCGACTCGACCCCGAGATCGACGTCGAGCGCACCGCCAACCTGTTCCTCGCGGCAGCCGACGGCCTGCAGACCCAGTGGATGCTCGACCCGACCATCGACATGGCCGAGCACATCTCCTACCTCTGGCAGCTCATCACCAGGCAGGACTGATCGGATGCCGCGGGCACCGCGTTCGCTCGTCTCGGGCGACGTCCGGCGGCACAACCTGACCCTCGTGCTCGAGCACCTCGTCGCGGCCGGCCCGAGCGCGCGCAGCGAGATCGCGGCCGCGACCGGACTCACCCGGGGCGCGGTGACGGCACTCGCGACCGCCCTCTCCGAGGCGGGCGTGGTTCGCGAGGCCGAGCCGACGCAGACCGGACGCGGGCGGCCGATCACCCGGCTCGCGCTGGCGGCCGACACGGTCGCCGTGCTCGTCGTCCAGGTCGACGCGGATACCGCAACCGCACTGCTCGCGAACCTCGCGGGCGACGAGCTGCACCGGGTCGAGCGCCGTCACGGGCGCCCGATGGGTGATCCCGAGGCGGTCCTCGACGTGCTGGCCGAGGTGACCCGCGACGCGCTCCGGGCCGCAGCGATGCTCGGGCGCCGGGTCGTCGAGACGCCGGTCGTCGTCTTCGCGCCGGTCGGGGGCGAGCCACCCGTCGTGCTCGCCGACACCGACCTCGGCTGGGGCGTCGTCGACCTGCTCGACGGGCTTCGCTCCCGGGTGCCCGAGCTGCCCGCAGCGGTGACCCTCGCCTCCGACGGGTGGCTCGCCGCACGCGCCGAGCGATCGCTCCTCGACGACATCGACGACCTCGTCTACGTCAAGTCGAACTCGGGCATCGGCGGCGCGATCATCACCGGCGGCCGCATCGTCGAGGGCGCGCACGGCGTCGGAGCGTCGCTCGGGCACCTCGCCCTCATCCCCGACGGACCGAGCTGCGAATGCGGCCAGATCGGATGCCTCGTCACGATCGCCGGACCCGACGCCCTGCTCGAGCGGGCGGGCCTCACCCGGCTGGTGGGCGACCGCGGCCTCGCCGCCGCGCTCGACGAGTTCTCCCGCCGCCTCGACGCGGGCGAACCCGCCGCGACCGCCGCATGGAACGACGCCCTGCCGTGGATCGCGCGCGCCCTGCAGGTGCTCTCGCTCGCGACCGATCCCTCGTCCATCGTCATCGGCGGATTCTGGGCTGCGCACGCCGGATCGATCGAACGGGCGTTCCGAGCCAACCGCCCCGCGGTGGCCGAGGCGTTCGGCCGTCCGGCATCCGCGATCCCGACCGTGTCGGCGGGTCGTCTCGGCGCCGACGCCGCCCTCCTCGGCGCCGCATGGGCGGCCCGCGACCGCCTGCTCGCCGACCCGGCGCGACTCGGCGTCTGAACCCTCGTCGCTGCGCCGTCACGGAATGCCGGTTCCGGGCCCGAACCGTGAAGAATGGGGCGGACCCCGCCGCCCTCCGTGCCGGCCGCACCCGCCGCGCCGGCCCTCCCCGAGACCTGGAGACCCCATGACCGCGTTCGCACCGCCCCATCAGACCCCGGTCGCGCAAGCCGCCCGGCTCGACCTCCCGCTGTACGGAGCGACGTTCGGTCAGTCCGTCTCGAGGTTCTTCCGCAACTACGCGCGATTCTCCGGCCGCGCGAGCCGGTCGGAGTTCTGGTGGGCCTACCTGTTCCAGTCGATCATCGGGTTCGTGCTGGGGACGCTGCTCGGCATCGTCCTCATGATCGCGATGCTGGCCGTCTTCGCGTCCGCCGTGCAGGGCAACACCGAGACTCTGGGCGCGTTCGGCATCCCCCAGGTGACCATCGACGTCGTCGTCGCGATCGGCGTGCCGACCATCGTCAGCCTCGTCCTGCTGCTGCCGCTGCTCGTGCCGTCGATCGCGGTGACCGTGCGGCGACTGCACGACACGAATCGATCCGGATGGTGGTACCTGCTCTCGCTGGTGCCGGTGGGCGGCTACGTGGTGCTGGTGTTCGCCATCCTCGAGCCCGACCCGGCTGGAGCACGCTTCGACGTTCGGTGATCGTCGCGCTCCGCGGTCCGGCGGCCGCTCGGTCTCCATTTAGTTCAACGGTTGAATTCTGTGACGAACCGGCGCATACTCATCACCGAGCTTCGTTCGGTTTTACTCGCCCGCGCTCATCCCCTCCCCCAGGTCGTTCTCAACGAAGAGGAGCCTCATGTCGATCCCGCCCGCCGCCCCCGGCGACCCCACCGCACTCATCGCCCCGACGGGCGTCGTCTCGTCCACCGCACCACTGCCCGGCGAGGCTCCCGCGAGCCCGCCGCCGACGAAGCGCACCCTCCCGGCCTCCTGCTCGCCGGACTCGCCCTGTTCGCCACGTACGCGGGGCTCATCGCCATCCTGCTGCCCATCCAGGTCGCCCTCATCGACGAGGCGAACAAGGTCGCGAACCTCGCGATCATCATGACGACCTCGTTCGTGTTCACGCTCTTCGCGCAGCCGATCGTCGGCGCGATCAGCGACCGCACGCGCTCGCGCCTCGGCCGCCGTGCACCCTGGATGATCGGCGGCGCCCTCATCGGCGGCGTGCTGCTGTTCGGCATGGGGTTCCTCGACTCGATCCTCTGGCTGACCGTGTTCTGGGTGCTCATCCAGGTGTCGCTGAACGCGGTCCAGGGCCCGCTGTCGGCGATCACGCCCGACCGCTTCCCCCGCGACCGCCGCGGCGTCGCGAGCGCGATGCTCGGCCTCGGCATGCAGATCGGCGGTACGCTCGGCGTGATCATCGCCGGCCAGTTCGCGACGAACTTCGGCGTCGGATACTCGGTGTTCGGCGTCATCGTGATCGTCGCGACGATCGTCTACGTCGTCATCGACCGCGACTGGTCGTCGAAGCAGGCATCCGTCGAGCCGTGGAGCTGGAGGGCCTTCCTGGCCGGCTTCTGGATCAGCCCCAAGCGCCACCCCGACTTCGCCTGGGCGTTCACGGCCCGGTTCCTGTTCATGCTCGGCTACTTCGTCGTCGCCGCATACGGCCTCTACATCCTCACCGACTACATCGGCATGTCGTTGACGGATGCCGCGGGGGCCCAGGTCACGCTCACCCTCGCCGGGCTCGTGCCGACCCTGGTGGCCGTCGCCGTCTCCGGTTGGTGGAGCGACCGCATCCGCCGCCGCAAGGTGTTCATCTACGCCTCGTCGGCGATCATGGTCACGAGCCTCGCGTTCCCGCTGCTCATGCCCGACATGACCGGCATGCTCATCATGAACGTCATCATCGGGTTCGGATTCGGGTTCTACATGTCGGTCGACACCGCCCTCATGACCGAGGTGCTGCCGGGCGGCGGCACCGACGCGGGCAAGGACCTCGGCATCCTGAACATCGCCACGAACATCCCGCAGGCGATGAGCGCGGCGGTCGCCGGCCTCATCATCGGCACGCTCGGCGGCTACCCGATGCTGTTCGTCTTCGCCATGGTCTTCGTCGTCATCGCGGCGATCGCGGTGGCACCCATCAAGAGCGTTCGATAGGAGCTCGCATGTCGCACACCCCCACCCACTCCACTCCTGAGACGACGGATGCCGCAGGGCGCACCGGGCTCGTCGAGGTCGACACGCTCGCTGGCCGCGTTCGCGGCCGGTGGCGCCCGACGGTCCGTTCGGCCGGTGACGCGACCGGCGGGCACGGCGCGGAGCGCTCGGCGGCGTTCCTCGGCATCCCGTTCGCCGAGGCGCCGGTCGGTGGGCTGCGGTTCGCCGCCCCCGTGCCGAAGGCGCCGTGGGCGGGGGTGCTCGATGCGCTCGAGTTCGCGCCGACCGCGCAGCGCGGCGACCCCGGCGTGACACTCATCCCCGAGCCGAGCGTGCCGGGCGATGCGACGCTCAACGTCAACGTGTTCACGCCCTCGCCCGAGACCCCCGCCGACGGCACCGGCCTGCCCGTGCTGGTGTGGATCCACGGCGGCGGCTACTTCGCCGGTTCGCCCGCGAGCCCCTGGTACGACGGCCGCAACTTCAACCGCGACGGCATCGTGACCGTGACGATCTCGTACCGACTCGGCTTCGACGGCTTCGGATGGATCTCGGATGCCCCGAGCAACCGTGGCGTGCGCGACTGGCTGCTCGCGCTCGAATGGGTGCAGCAGAACATCTCCGCCTTCGGCGGCGACCCGTCTCAGGTGACCATCGCCGGGCAGTCGGCCGGCGGCGGAGCGGTGCTCACGTTGCTCGGCATGGAGGCCGCCCAGCACCTGTTCCACCGGGTCTACGCGCTCTCGGGGGCGCTCGGCGATGTGACGCCCGAGCGCAGCGAGTCGTTCGGGCGCGCCCTCGCGGCCGCCGCCGGCGTCGAGCCGACCCGCGCCGGCCTGTCGAGCCTCGCCGAGAGCCGGGTGCTCGAACTGCAGAAGCAGGCGACCGACCTCAGCGGACCCGATGCGTTGGCCTCGATCCTCGAGGACGGGCTGCCGCTCGGCCCATCGATCGACGGCGAACTGATCCTGCGGGCGACGGCCGCGTCGCTCGCCGCGGGCGTCGGCGCGGACAAGCCCCTCGTGCTCGGCGCGACCGACGACGAGTTCACGATGGCCTTCGCCGACGTCGAGAAGAAGCTCCGCTGGATCCCGAAGTCGCTCGTGCTGAAGAAGCTCGGCATGCCGAAGGACCGCCTGAAGGCCTACCTCGCGGCCAACCCCGAGGTGGCGGCCAAGGGCACGGCCCGCATCGCCGGGCGCTTCCTCACCGATCGGATGTTCCGCGTGACGAACCTCGACGTCGTCGAGGCCCGCGGGAATGCGGCGACCTGGCTGTACCGGTTCTCGTGGCCGTCGGGACGGTTCGGGTTCGCCGAGCACTGCCTCGACGTGCCGTTCTTCTTCGACTGCCTCGACGGACCCGCGATGGAGCCGCTCGCCGGACCGAACCCGCCGCAGGCGCTCGCCGACGAACTGCACGCCGCGGTCGTCGCGTTCATCGGCTCGGGCGACCCCGGCTGGCCGACCGCGCACGGCGCGTCGCCGACCGCGAAGGTGTGGAACACGCCCTCGTCGATCGAGGCCGGTGCGTACGACTCCGTGCTCCCCATCCGCTGACCCCTGAACGGGGTACGTGACCGTCGGGTCCGCCGGGTTCATGCTTACGTCATGACCCCCGGCGATCCGACCGTCCCGACCGTCCCGACCATCACCGGCCCCCTCGACCTCCACCGCGAGCAGTCCGCGCGCGTGGTCGAGCACCTCGTCACCCACGGCACCGCGACGCGCAGCGAACTCGTCAATGCGACGGGCCTCGGCCGCGGCACCATCGCCGGCCTCACCGCGCGCCTGCTCGATGCCGGCGTGATCCGCGAATCGGGCGACGCGCACGGCGACGGCCGCTCCACCCCGCTCGCCCTCACCGGCGGCGACCGCGTGCTCCTCACGGCGCGCCTCTCGCTCGACGCCGCGATCGCCACGGTCTCGAGTCTCGCGGGCGACGAGGAGGCCCGCTTCAGCGAGCCGATCGTCGACGCAGCCCCCGCCGGCGCGACCACCGGCGCCGTCGCCGGCGCCTCTGTACCCGACCCGCTCACGCCGCTCGCCGTCGTGCTCGCGCGGGCCATCGCCCGAGCCGAGCGGGCGGGCCACCGCATCGCCGACATCACGGTGCTCGTCGACGGCGCGGTCGTGGGTTCGCCCTCGGTCGTCGTCACCGACGCCAGGTTCGGTGCCGAGCCGGTCGACGTGCTCGGCGGGCTGCGAGCCAGGATCCCCGCCCTCGCCGAGGTCGAACGCCTGCTGCCGCTGCCCATGCAGGTCGTCCCGGCCGCCGTGGCCGCGGCGAGCGTCGAGCTCGACGCCCTGCCCGGCATCGCCGACGTGCTCTACCTCGACGGCGACACCGCGGTCTCGGCCGCGGCCCTCGCCTCCGGCCGACCGCTGCTCGGCTCCCACGGACTCGGCGCGACCTTCGGTCACCTGCCGATCGTGCCGGGCGGGTTGCGCTGCCGCTGCGGGCAGCAGGGCTGCCTCGCGACCGTCGCCTCGCCCGACGTCGTGCTCGAACGCGCGGGCCTCGCCGGATTCGCCGCCGCGAACGGCCGCTCGGAGGCACTCGACGAACTCGTGCTCCGCATCACTGAGGCCGAGGACCGCGCCCGCTGGTCGTGGCTCGACGCCGCCCACTGGATCGGCCGCACGCTGCAGATCGTCGTGCCCACGCTCGACCCGGCGGTCGTCGTGGTCGGCGGCTACTGGGGCGGCTTCGTCGGCGACATCCAGACCGCCCTGCAGGGCAACCGCCCGACGGTCGGCAACGGCGCGATCAGCGCGATCCCGGCCTTCTCGCGCGCGGTCGGCGGGCCGGATGCCGCACTCGTCGGTGCCCGTCGGCAGGCGCGGGAGCGGCTCATCGCCGACCCGCTGCTCCTGGTCGGCTGACGCCGCGCGGCCGCCGGCGATCGCGCGCCCGGCCGACACCCGGCGTCACGGATCCTCACTGCGGGAATGTCCCGGGGTCGATCGCGATTGCACCCTTCATGTGCGACCTCGCAGATTGGGCGCCGCCGGGCCCGGCGGTCGATGACGCGCGCACGATCGACCTGCTCATGGAGCACCTGCGCTGGTCGGTGCTCCGGGTCGATCACCACGATCTCACCGCCGGCGATGTCCGGCGCGAGCAGCACGACGGCAGCCGGTTCCTCTTCGTGGTGTCCGGTGCCGTCGAGGTCGTGCACGACAGCGGCGTGTACCGCACCGAGCAGGGCGACTTCGCCCTCCTCCCGCGGGGCGGCCGGGTCGCGCTCCGCGCCGAGCAGGACGCGAAGCTCGTCGGCATCTCGATCGCCCTGCTGGGCGCCCACCCGCTGATGACCCATGCGATGCCGCCCGTGCTCCACTCGTACGGCTTCGGGCGGCAGGAGCCGGGATTCGCCGCACTGCTCGAGACGATCCATCGCGAAGCGGCACTCGGTCGCCCGGGCGCGGTCTCGGTGATCTCCGGGCTGACGGATGCCGCGATCTCGGGATCCGTCCGCTTCTGGCTCGAGCACGGGTGCGGCAGCGCACGGCCCTGGCTCGCGGCGGCGCACGACCATCGTCTCGGACTCGCACTCGCGGCCATCCACGATGCGCCGGGCTCGCCCTGGACCGTGGCGTCGCTCGCCCGCATCGCGAGCGCGTCGCGATCGCAGTTCGCCGAGCAGTTCCGCGCGGCGGTCGGCGACACGCCGGCGCGGTACGTCACGCGCATCCGCATGACGCAGGCCGAGCGGATGCTCCGCGAGGGCGAGCCCGTGAGCGGCATCGCCTACCGACTCGGCTACGACAGCGAAGACGGGTTCAGCCGTGCGTTCCGCCGGCACAGCGGTGTCGCGCCGAGCCGGTGGCGACGGGCCGCGCTGCAGCCCGCCGCCTGACGACAACTCCGGCTCAGGCGTTCCGCGTCTTCGCGAGCGTCAGCACGATGCCGCCGAGCACGGCGGCCACGCCGCCGCCGAGGAAGGCCGCCTGCACCCCGACCGAGTCGACGAGGAGTCCGCCCACGCCGGCGCCGATCGTGATCGCGACCTGGAACGCGGCGACGACGAGGCCGCCGGCGCTCTCGAGCCGGTCGGGCGCGACGCCCGCCATCCACGTCTGCACCATCGTCGGGATCGCGCCGAAGCCGATCCCCCAGATGATCACCGATGCGACCGCGACGCCGAAGTCGGCACCCCACAGCGCGAACAGCACCGTCGCGATGCCGACCGCGGCCGGAGCGCCGAGCACGAGCACGCCGAGGCGACGGTCGGCCACGAGCCCGGCGACGAGGTTGCCGATGAACGAGGCGACCCCGAAGACCGCGAGCACGAGGGCCAACGCGGCCGGATCGAGCCCGCCGATGGTCTCGAAGGCTGGGCGCAGGTAGGTGAAGCCGGTGAAGTGACCGCCCGCGATGAGCACGATCGAGAGGATGCCGAGCGCGACGACCGGGCGGGCGGCCGTGCTCACGAGGGTGCGGAAGCCGGGCGATCCGGCCGGCGGCACCGAGGGCAGCGTCGCGAGCTGCACGGCCAGGGCGACCACGCCCGCGGCCGCGGCGCCGAGGAACACGGTGCGCCATCCCACGAGCTCGCCGAGGAAGGCGCCGGCCGGCACCGCGGCGATCGTCGCGAGCGAGACGCCCATGTTCACGATCGTCATGGCCCGCCCGAGCCGGTCGGCGGGCACGAGCTGCGCCGTCACGGCGAGGGACATCGCCCAGAAGCCCGAGATCGCGAGGCCGAGCAGCAGGCGCGAGGCGAGCATGAGGCCGAACACGGGTGCGATGGCGACGAGCACGTTCGAGAGGATCGCGAGGGTCGTGAGGCCGACCATGACCCACCGGCGGTCGATCCGGGGCAGCGCAGAGACCACGAGCGGGCCGCCGATGATGCCGATGACGCTCGTGGCCGTCACGAGCTGCCCTGCCGTGCCTTCGGTGATGCCGAGGTCGGCCGCGATCGGCGACAGCAGGCTCGCCGGCAGGAACTCGCTCGCGACGAGCGTGAAGATGCCGAGGCCGAGCGAGACGACGCCGGCCCACGCGGCACGGCGGGGCACCGGGGCTTCGCCGGAACCGGGCGATGACCCGGCGGGCGCCGGGGAGATGACAGTGGTGCTGGCGGTGTTCGTCGACATGACGCTCCTTCGGATGGAATCCCACTCTCGCGTTCAGGCGCCCGGGGCGCCCGACCGTTCGTCGCCGCGATCCGACCGATCGTCCGGAATGCCCGGCCCCGCCCGTCGCGAGCCGCCTCGGCGACGGCGCGGCGCTCGGGGTATCCCCTTCCGCCCCGGGCGGGGTACGGTCGACCGGTGGACCCGAAGCCCCTCCCCCGACATCGCGCCACCGCCCGCCACGGAGATCCCGCCGCGGCGGCGGCCGTGCCCGCCGAGCCCGGTCCGACGGCCGCCGACGCACCGCGGGCGCCGTTCGCCCGATGGGCGCGCTCCGGCCCGTGGATCGCCGCGGGGTGCGGCCTGCTGCTCGCCGCCGGCGCGGCGCTGGTCGTGACCCCGACGCTCGGCGCACCCGCCGACGTCTCCACCGACCTCGCGCTCGGCGGACCCTCATCGGAGGCCCAGGTCGCCTCCGATCTGCCCGGGAGCCCGTCCCTCGTGAGCGAGGTCACGGTCGAGACCGCGCAGCCGACGCAGGCGCCCCCAGCCGCCGGCACCGGAGCCGGAACCTCGGCGGGCACGGGAGCCGGCGGCGCCTCAGGGGCCGCGTCGCTGCCGTCCGCCGTCGTCGACCTCACGAACGCCGAACGAGCCGCAGCCGGGTGCCCGCCCGTCGCGTTCGACGCCCGCCTGACCGCCGCCGCGCAGTTGCACAGCGAGGACATGGTCGCGCAGGACTACTTCAGCCACCAGAGCCTCGATGGCCGGAGCCCTTGGGATCGCGCGAAGGCGCAGAGGTATCCGAATCCCGGCGCCGAGAACATCGCGAAGGGCCAGGCATCCGCCGAAGACGTCATGCGTGCGTGGATGGACTCTCCCGGGCACCGGGCGAACATCCTGAACTGCGATCTGCGGGAGATCGGCGTCGGCGTCGCCGATCGCACGTGGACCCAGGTCTTCGGCTGGGGCTGAGCGCACGGCGTCTGCCGCGAGGCGTCTGCCGCGAGGCGTCAGCCGCGGAGCGTCAGCCGCGGAGCGTCAGCCGCGAAGGGCCTTCGCGTCGGCGGGCTCCGCTCGGCGGAAGAGTCCGGCGATGCCCCAGCCGGTGACCTTGAACATCGCCTCGACGACGATCATCGGGCTCATCTTCGACCGCCCGTGCACGCGCTCGACGAACGTGATCGGCACCTCGACCACGACGAGCCTGGCCTGACGGGCGTGCCAGAGCATGTCGACCTGAAAACCGTAGCCGCGCGTGTGCACGTCTTCGAGGTGGATGGCGCGCAGCGCCTGCGCCCGGAACACGCGGTACCCGGCGGTCGCGTCGCGCGTCGAGAGCCGCAGCACGGTGCGCGCGTAGGCGCTCCCCCACCGTGAGAGCAGCTCGCGGTGGCGCGGCCAGTTCTCGATCGTGCCGCCCGGGATCCACCGGGAGCCGATGACGACGTCGACCGGGCGGCCCGAGGCATCCGTCGACCGGAGCGCGTCGAGCAGCTTCGGCAGCTGTTCGGGCAGGTGCGAGCCATCGGCGTCCATCTGCACGATGGGGTCGTATCCGCGTTCGAGCGCCCACGCGAAGGCGTCGAGGTAGGCGGCGCCGAGGCCGTCCTTCGTGGTGCGGTGCAGCACGCGCACGGCGTCGTCGTTCGCGGCGAGGTCTTCGGCGAGGTAGCCGGTGCCGTCGGGCGACGAGTCGTCGACGACGAGCACGGCGGCCTCGGGCACCGACGCACGGACGCGTGCCACGATCAGCGGAAGATTCTCCCGCTCGTTGTACGTCGGGATCACGACGAGGGCGCGCGACATCCGTACTCCCCTCGTGCGTGCTCGCCCATCGTAACCGGATCCCGCCCCGGGCATTTCTCAGTCCACCGTCGACCTCGGGGCGGGCGTCGCGGGCTCAGCGCACCCCCGACATGAGCGAGAGCACGGGCTTGCGTCCGAGCCAGAGCGCGCCACCGAGCACGATCGCGATCAGGCCGAGCACGCCGAAGTAGGTCGCCTCGTTCACGAGCGTGTAGAGCGCGCCGAGCTGCCCGGCGATCGCGGTGCCGAGCGCGACCGACAGGAAGAACAACGCGACCATCTGCGCATGGAACACCTTCGGCGCGAGCTTGGTCGTGACCGACAGCCCGATGGGCGAGAGCAGCAGTTCGGCGATCGTGAACACGAACAGGATGAGCACCATCCAGAGCAGCGGCGTCGAGTTCGCGCCGCCGTCGGCGAAGGGCAGGAAGAGCAGGAACGCGACGCCCATGATCGCGGTGCCGAGGGCGAACTTCACGGGGGTCGTCGGCTGCCGGTCTCCGAGCTTCGTCCAGATCGCGGCGAAGACGCCCGAGAGCACGATGATGAAGATCGGGTTGATCGACTGGACCCACGACACCGGCATCTCCCAGCCGAAGATCGAGCGGTTCAGCTGCTCGTCGGAGTAGATCGTGAGCACCGTGAACTGCTGCTGGTAGAGCGACCAGAACGCGACGCTCGCGATGAACAGCGGGATGAAGCCGAGCACCCTGCGACGCTCGACGTGCTCGACCTGCTTGCTCGAGAGGATCACGGCGAACATCGAGATCGCGGCGACGATGGTGCCGCCGATCACCCAGGTCACCAGGTTCGCGGCCGTGATGAGCCCGACGAGCACGAGCACGACGATGACGACGACGGATGCCGCGGCGATGCCGATCGCGAGCCCGAACCGGCTGCGCGGCAACGGGTTCGGGATCACGGATGCCCCTGGCGGGAGCCCCTTGCGCCCGAACGAGTACTGGATCAGCCCGAACGCCATGCCCACGGCCGCGAGCCCGAACCCGAGGTGGAACCCGAGCGCCGGCGGGTAGCCGTTCTCGGCGGTGAACGTGTTCTGCAGCAGGCCCGTGAGGATGGGTCCGAAGAACGCGCCGAGGTTGATGCCGAGGTAGAAGATCGAGAAGCCGGCGTCGCGCCGGGAGTCCTTGGCCGAGTAGAGCGTGCCGACCACGGTGGTGGCGTTGGCCTTGAGGCCGCCCGACCCGAACGCGACGAGCACGAGGCCGACGCCCACACCCCAGAAGCCCGGGATGAGCGCGAGCCCGATGTGCCCGGCCATGATCACGATCGCGCTGAAGAACAGCACCCGCTCGGAGCCGAGCAGGCGGTCGGCGATCCACGCGCCGAGCACGGTCGAGAGGTAGACCGCGCCGCCGTAGGCGCCGACGATGCCGGTCGCGACGGCCTTGTCCATGCCGAGGCCGCCCTGGTCGACCGAGTAGTACAGGTAGAGCAGCAGGATGCCCTGCATGCCGTAGAAGCTGAACCGCTCCCACATCTCCACCCCGAAGATGTGCACGAGTGGTCTCGGCTGTCCGAAGAAGCCGCGATCCTCCCGGGTGTCGCGCTCCCCGCCGTCGACCACTCCCGGCTCTGGCGGGCCGTACTCCCCCGGTGCCGGTTCGGTCACCTTGCCCATGCGGGTCAGCCTAGACCTCGGCCCTCGCCCGTGGCGGGATCTCGTGACGGCAACCCGACCGTCGACTCGGGGGCATGCCCCCGTGCGGGCGCGACGAGCGCCTCGTTATGGTCGGAGCCGAGGCGGAAGCCCACGGGGGGGAGAACCATGAACCACACAGCACGCACGGTCTCGATCGGCGCCGTCGCCGCGGCGGCGGTCCTGGCGTTCAGCGGATGCGGGCTCCTGACCCCACCCGAACGGTTCAGCGACGACGCGAGCCTCGACGACACGGTGCACACGATCGAGATCGACGAGCCCGACGGCAGCGTCATCGTGACGGGAGCGGCCGAGGCCACCGGCATCCAGGTCGAACGCACGGTCTCGTACCGGGGCGAACGGACCGTCGGGGAGACCTTCGAGGTCGACGACGGCGTGCTCGTGCTCAGCGGATGCGGGCGCAACTGCACGGTCGACTACACGATCGAGCTGCCGATCGGCGTCGACGTGCGCGGGGCGACCACGAACGGCGAGGTCTCACTCACGGGCGTGAACGAGGTCGACGTCTCGACCGCGAACGGCCGCATCGAACTCGACGACGTCACCGGGGCGATCGAGGTCGAGACGAGCAACGGACGCATCGAGGGCCGCGGCCTCGCCGGCACCGGCATCCGCGCGTCGACGTCGAACGGCGCGATCGACCTGCGCCTCTCGACCCCGCAGGACGTCGACGCGCGCACCTCGAACGGCGCGATCGACCTCGCGGTGCCGACCGAGGGCGCCGGCTACCGGGTCACGACCGACACCTCGAACGGCGCGGTCGACGTCGACATCGACGAGGACTCCGACGGCGAGTTCGCGCTCGAGCTCGCGACGTCGAACGGGGCGATCACCGTCACCGGCCGCTGAGGCGCACCGGACGGTTGCCTCAACCCGCCCGGTGCGGGATCCTGAAGGTGACCCGACATCGCGGCGGCCGTCGCCCCTCCGCGATCGGCAGTGGTGGAGGGCGACATGACGCACGACGGCGAGCGAGACGACGACGCGGTTCCAGATGCCGCGATTCCGGATGCCGCGGTCCCGGATGGCACTGCTCCGGATGCCGCGGCCGCCCGCGCGGCGGAGGTGGCCCGCCTGCAGCGGGTCGCGTTCGGCTCCGGCGCGAGCGACGCCGAGCGCGACGCGGCGTTCCACGAGCTCGCCCGTTCCGCCGACGACTCGGGCGCGGTGCAGCGAGCGGCGCCCGAGCACGAACCCGATCCATCGCCACCCGGCGGCGGTACCACATCCGCCGCACCCGACCGTCCCGAATCGCGCATGCGCTGGGCGCTCATCGCGGGCGCGATCGCCCTGACCGCCGGCGTGCTCATCGGCTGGGGACTCGGAACGCGCGCTCCGGGCGCACCGCCCGCCGCCGCGCCGCCGCCGACGCCGACCGCGGTCCCGTACGCGTATTACCTCGAGACGCTGCCGCTCGTCTCCGAGGCGGCGGCCTCGAAGGTCTTCACGCGCGAGTCGATCTCGGGCGACGCGCTGCCGCGGTCCTGGGTGCGAGACGGGTTCCGCCAGCAGCGACTCCTGCTGACCCTGCCCGACGGGTCCGGGGTGTTCGCGGCACTCCGCGACGAGGAGGCCTGCCTGGTGCTGGACTTCGCCGACGGCGGGCTGACCCGCTGCACCGAGGGCGGCCGCTTTCCTGAGGGCGGCATCCAGGTGGTCGCCGAGCGGGAGGCGGCCCGCTTCACGGTCGTCTGGAGCTCGGACGGCATGGTCGCCGTCACGGCGGACCAGGGCTGACGCAGCGGCAACTCGAGGCTCGGCGGCCGCGGTCCGCCGCTCGGCGCGCCCGTGAGCGCGTCCTCAGGTCGGCGCGCGTGCGGCCGCGGTCCGCCGCTCGGCGCGTGTGCGGGCGCGAGTGTCCCGGGCGGGGTCACACCCGCGTAACACCGCGCTGACCGCCGCGAAACCGACGCGGCATACGGTGCAGGGACCACGAGGAGGCACCGGTGAGCGCACTGAGCGACGCGATCGCGCGACGGACCCCCGACGCGAGCCTCGGAACCATCTCGCCGTTGCACGGCCTCCGACGCGGATCGGTGACGACGCTCGACCTCGTCGCGCAGTCGGTCGCCGCGGTGGCGCCGGCCGGAGGGCTCCTCATCCTGACGGGCGGCCTGGTCGAGCGCACTGGCTCCTTCGCGTTCGTCGCCCTGCTGCTGACCACGGTGGCGGTGATTCTCGTGGCGCTGGCCATGTCGATCTTCGCTCGACGGATCTCCGCCGCGGGCGGCATCTACACCTTCGTGACGCGGGGCCTCGGGCCGGCCGCCGGGATGGTCGCCGGCGTGGCCCTGCTGCTCGGCTATGCGGGCGTCTCGATCGACACCCTGCGCAGCGCCGTGCGACGGATCGACGCGGCGTTCGGCGGCACCTCGCGGTGGGCGTCCGACGGGTTCGCGTCGACACTGCTCGTGATCGGCATCGGCGCGGCCGTCACCGCGGTCATCGCCCTCGGGGCGCGGATGTCGACGCGCGTCATGCTGGCCGTCGAGGCCGTCGTCGTGGTCGCCCTCATCGCCGTCTCGGTCACCGTGTTCGCGGCGAGCGGGTGGAACCTCGCGGGCATCGTGCCCGAGGCCGGCTCCGCCCCGTCGCTCCCCTCGTTCGCCGAGGGCATCGGGTTCGCGCTCGTGTGCTTCGTCGGCTTCGAGAGTGGGGCGGCCCTCGGTCCGGAGAGCCGGCGGCCGCTCGCCGCGGTGCCCCGCGCGCTGGTGTGGACCGTCGGGTCGGTCGCCGCGGTCTACCTGTTCGGCGTGCTCGCCCAGCTCTCCGCGGTGGCCGGGGGGCGCGAGGCGTCACTGCTGACGGAGGCCGACCTGGCCGCGAACCCGTGGCTCGATCCCGTGGTCCACGCCGTGGTCGCCGCATCGTGGATCGCGTGCACGCTCGCGTGCACGAACGCCCTCGTGCGCCTCGTGTTCACCATGGCCCGCGAGGGCGTGCTCCCGAGGGCGCTCGGGCGCACGTCGGCCCGATTCGCGACGCCGCACGTCGCCGCCCTCGCCGCCGGCACGGTGCTCGTGATCGGAACGCTCCTGCTCGTCTCGGCCGGCAGGGACTCGCTCTACCGCGACGTCGTGCACCTGGCCGAGAGCATGGCGTTCATCATCGCCTACCTCGCGGTCTGCGCCGCGGCGACCCCGTACCTCGTGCGCATCCGGGAGTTCAGCCTCCGCGAAGCCTGGCCGGCGCTCCTCGGCACGCTGGCGCTCGCGGGGGTCGCCGCCACCGAGATGCTCGCCGAGGCGGCCGACGACGCCACGGCGCTCTGCATCCTGATCGCCCTCGTCGCCGCCGCCACGATCGCGCACCTGCTGCGCGTGCGTTCCGGCCGAGGGTTCGCGGGCCGGATCGGCGCATACGACACCCCCGTGGCATCCGATGCCATCTCCTCCGGCGCACCTGCTCGGCGGTCATGAGCGGGCCGGCGAGCGGCAGCGGGATCGCCCTCGCGCTGGCGGTCCTCGAAGAGGTCGCGCGCGGCGGCCCGACGCTCTCGGCCAACCGCATCGCGCAACTGCTCGGCATGCCGCGCGCGAGCGCGTACCGCCTGATCAACTCGCTCACGAGCGACGAGTACCTGCTCCGGCATCCGACGCTCGACGGCTTCGTGCTGGGGGTGCGCGTGGTCGAGCTCGCCCACCTCATCGCGCCCCGCACGGCCGACCCGACGCCCGAGATCATCGCCGCGCTCCGCGAACGCACCGGCGAGGCGGTGCACTTCGTGCGCTACCCCGGCGGTCGGGTCGTGATCGTCGACGAGGACCCCGACCTTCCGCTGCTCTCGATCGACCGGACCCGCCGCCAGCTCGGGGCGACCGCGATCGGTCGGCTCCTCCTCGCCGAGTTCCCACCGCTGGAGGCGACCGTCGACCCCGTCGCGGCACGGGTCGTGGCCGACTCGGCGCGCGCCTCCGGCATCTCGATCGACGAGCGTCTGCGCATCGCGTCCGAGATCGAACGGCTGGGGTACGCCTGGTGCACCGAGCCAGGGGCGGTGGCGCGCGCGTGCATCGCCGTTCCGGTGCGCTCCCCCGAGGGCGAGCTGGTCGCGGCGGTCGTGCTCTCGACCGTCGGGGCCGAGCGCGATCGGGTGGCGCGGCATCTGGGCGCGCTGCTCGACGCGAGTGCCGAGCTGGCGCATCGGGCCTACGCGGTGGATCCCCAGAGGGGCTGACCGCGCGACCGCGACGCACGCTTCGCTGCCGGCCGACGGGCGACGCGGCCGAGCGGTCGCCGCGGCTCAACCGCCGAGCGGCACCACCAGCTGCACGGCGCCGGTCACCGCATCCAGCGGCACGCTTCCGAGGTAGCGCGAGTCGATCGACGTCGAGCGCGCGTCGCCGAGCACGAACACGGCGTCGTCGGGAACGAGCTCGTCGAACGCGAGCACGCTCGCGAGACCTTCAGCCGGCACACGGTAGCCCTCGGCCAGCGGCACCCCGTCGACCGTGAGTTCTCCGGCCGCGGTGCAGCAGGCGATCCGCTCGCCGGGGAGACCGACCACGCGTTTCACGAAGGTGTCGGCGACCCGATCCTGACCGAGCAGCCGGGCGACGCGCTCCCCCCAGCCGCCGGGGTCGGAGAACACCACCACGTCGCCCCGTGCGGGCTCTGCGTGGAGCCTCGCCGCGACCACCAGGTCGCCCACCTCGATCGCCGGCCGCATCGACGGGGAGTCCGCCCGGTGCACGGTCTCTCCGTGCACCGCGGCGGCGACCCCGACGAGGCCGAGCGCGATCACGACCCCGGCGAGCGCGACGACGACGCGGCGGCCGATCACAGCTCGTCCAGCCTGAGGGTCATCGCCGCGATCTCACGCTCCTGCTCGGCGGCGATGTGCTTGGCGAGCGAGCGGATGTAGCTGTTGCGGCCATCGGCGATCGCGTCGTCGGCCATGGCGAGCGCACCGCGATGGTGCGCGATCATGAGGTCGAGGAAGCGCGCCTCGGCAGCTGCGCCCGAGAGCGAGTCGAACTCGGCGATCTGCTCCGGCGTCGCCATTCCGGCCATCGTTCCGCCCCCTGCGTGATTCATGACGCCGACACCGTGCCAGGCCTCGAGCCACGCGTGCATGGCCGCGATCTCCTTGGTCTGGTCGGTTTCGATGAAGGCCGCGAGCGAGATCGAGAACTCGTCGATGTCGGGCGTCGCAGCGAGCAGCTTCGAGAGCTCGACGGCCTGCTCGTGGTGCGGGATCATCATCATCGCGAACAGCATGTCCGCGTCGTTCGGCAGGTCGTCGACCGCGCCCGTCGGGTCGACGCCGGCCTCCGAGGGCATGAGGGCATCGGATGTCGCGGCTCGGCCGGAGGCCGACATGACGGTGCTCCCCGGTGCGCCGTCGATCCGTTCGGCCGCCCGTGCGGCGTCGGCCGCCGCGAGCCTCGGTCCGACCATGGCCGCACCGGCCACGAGGACGACCGCGAGGGCGACGGTCGTCGCGATGGGACGTCGCATCGCTGCTCCTTCCTGTGGTGACGAGGGCGGCAGCCCGGCTGGTGCCGAACCGCCGCCCTGTGGTCAGATCGCCGAGATCGCAGATCGACGTCGACGACGGATCACGAGAAGCGCTCCCGCCGCGAGGAGCACGAGTGCCACCGTCGCCGCCGCGATCGGCAGCGCCGTTCCGGTCGAGGCGAGCAGCCCGGCGCCGGCTCCCGCCGTTCCGGCGGCCGCAGCGACCGTCACGCCGACCTTCGCGGTCAGGCCGGATTCGGTGCCCGTCACGACGACCGTGTGCGATCCCTCCGGCGCCCCGGTGGGCACCTTCAAGGCCCCGCTGACGGTCCCTGAGCCGTCGGCAGTGAGCGCGCCGACCGTGATCGGATCCGAATGCAGCACCACCTCGACCGACTCGTCGGCCGCGAAGCCGGCTCCTTCGAGCTCGAAGCTCTCGCCCGGGATGAGCTCCGTGGTCGACAGGGTCAGCGTCGGCTCGGCCTCGCCCGGATCCGCCGGATCGGTCGGTGTCGGCGGCTCCGTCGTGGTCGGCGGTTCCGTCGCCGGCGGGTCGGTCGGCTCCGGCTCGGTCGGTACGACCGCCTCGCACGGCGTCTCATCGCTGTGGATCTCACCGCCGGTGTCACCGTTGATGCACGTCCTCGCGTCGGGCGTGCTCATCGACTGCGCCGTCCAGTCGCGCGGCATGATCGAGAACGACTGCCAGTGCGTCTGCATCGGGCTCTGGTCCTCGTCGCGCACGACGTGGTGGAATCCGCTGTTGACCCACGCCACCGGGTCGGTCAACGCGGCATCCGCACTGTTCGCGACGTAGTCGAGCACGCTCAGGTTGGGGCACGCGGGGTTGAGGTTGTTGCTCGCGAACTGCTCGCAGTCGGCGTAGTTCGTGACGCTGATGAGCGGCTGCGTGATCGGGTTGCCCTGGTAGAGCTGCGAACCCGGGAACACGAACTCGTACGAACGGGCGTGGTTGTCTGCGTTGCGGCTCTCAGGGGCCACAACGCGCCACCAGGTCGTGTCCGCCGCGGGCACGAGGTTCGCCGGATGCTCGATCGTCGCTCCCGTCGTATGCATCAGCGGGGCCATCTCGCCCGGCTCGCCGAGCGTGGAGTCGTACTGCTCGACCTGCTGCAGGCTCTGGCCGTCGAGACCGAAGTCGAGGCGCCAGAACGCGTTGTGCCAGTGCGAGGCCGCGTAGTTCGCGGCATCCGTTCCGACGGGCCATCCGGTGGTGGCGTCGGCGTCGAAGTCCTCGTACGAGATGTCGCCGGTGGCACCGAGGTTGAACGAGATCGCGCCCTCGTCGGTGAACTCGACCTTGGTCGCGTACTCGTACCAGTCGACCTTCGAGACGATGGTCAGGTTGAACGCCTGTCCGGTCGCGGTGAACAGCGGCTTGTCCTCGATGGAGCCCCAGGTCTGCTCGTGCGAGCGGTACGACATGTCGCGCGTGGTGTCGGTGATGCAGAGCGAGGGGATCGTGCGCAGGTAGTTCGTCGTCACGCCGCGCCGGGTCACGCTCCAGGCCTGTCCGTAGTCGCGGAGGGTGCCGGTGCTGCACTCGGCCGCGCTGAGCTTCTGCAGGTACTGGTTGCCGAAGCCGTACGACGTGATGTCGTTCCAGACGTTCTTGCCGGTGTCGTAGGGCACGTTGAGCTGGCCGAGGCTCACCGAGTCGAGCACGCGTCGGAACGCGTCCTCGCCCGGCGCCCTGACGGCGACCTGCTCGAGCACGAGCCCGTGCTTGCTGTCGACGCGCCAGCACATCTGCCAGTCCGTGCCGTTGTCGAACGACTTCTCGATGAGCGCGTCGCCCGAGCAGTTCACGAGCGGCACCGCGGCCGAAGCCGAGGTCACCGGGATGACGGCGAGGCCGGCCGTGACGGCGAGTGCCGTCGCGGTGACGGCGATCGCGCGGGAGATCCTCTTCATGGTCGCGCTCCTCACTTGATGCCGATCACGGACTTGGCGGACAGGTCGACGACGAACCCGGTGGTGTCGAGGTACCCGCCGCCGGAGACGCGGAACTGCATCTCCACGCAGCGGTCGATGCCGCAGGCGTCGGCGCCGAGGGTGCCGGCATCGGGAACGAAGGCACCGCCGGTGACGGCGAGCTGGTCGATCGACGCGAGCTCGTCGCCCGTGACCGCGGCGTACTCGGCCCGCACCGCGGCGCTGGCTGCGGCATCGGCGAGGAAGACGCCGAACGCGTAGTCGACCTCGTCGGGCGTGGGCGGCGGCTGGACGCCGGCCTTCGACGTGCTCTCGACGCTGCCGTCGGTGAGGTCGACCCGCTGCAGGAACGTCTGGTTCGACGTGTAGTCGAAGAGGTACACGTCGACGCGTCGACCGGTCGCGTCGACGTCGCCGTTCGCGATGTCGACGGAGAGCACCTGGGGTGCGTCGGATCCGTCGACGGACGTGACATCGTCGGGCACGCTCTCGTCGGTACTCGCGAGGTGGATGGCGTAGCTCAGCTCGTCGGGGCTCAGCGGGTCGCGTGGAGCCCCGAGGTCGGGCTTCGACGTGACCTTCTCGAGCTCCTCGGTGGCCGAACTCTCGGCGCCGCTCGCGCCACTGACGGCCGGAATCGCCATGAAGCCGCCGACGATCGCGGCAGCGGCGACGACGCCCCCGCCGAGGATCACGTACGGCAGTCGTCTCGTTCTGGTGTTGCGCGGTGGTGATTGCATCGAACCTCCTGGACACGGACACTCGCGGAATGCGAGTGAGGCGAACCTAGGGATTCGGTGTTTCGGCGCGGGCGAGCAGCGTGTTTCGTCGGCGTGAACCGGGTTGGGACATGACTCGGCGCCGGTGGCCACGCAGTGAGGGAGCGCCCGCTCGGTTGCCCCGGTTCGGCCGATGCGACATCCTGAACCAGATCACGGCGTGCCCGAACCGCGCCGTCCGACGGAGGATGCCGTGCCCGAGCCCGACGACGACCTCGCCCGCCTGCAACGCCTCGCGTTCGGTTCTGGTGCCTCCGAATCGGAGCGAGCGGATGCCGCGCGCGAACTCGAAGCGCTCCTCGAGGCGCGCTCGGCAGCGGCCCTCGCCGAGCGCGAGGCCGAGGCGGCCGCCCTCGCCGCCGCGACCTCGACCAGCGCGCCCGGCGCCTCCGCGCCCGTCGATGCGACCGCGGACGGCGACGGCGGCGCCGGCGCCGCGACCGAACCGGATGCCGAGACGACCCGCCGCGCCTGGCTCCCCCGTGCGATCGGGGTGGGCGTCGCCGCGCTGCTCGTGGGACTGCTCGCCGGCTGGCAGCTCGGCACGAGCACCCTCGCGACCGCGGAGCCGCCGGCCGCCACGCCGACGCCCACGTTCGAGGGCCCGCGCACCATGGCGGACTACCTCGAGACGCAACCGCTCGCGGCCGACCTGCCGGCCGCCGACGTGTTCCTCCGACCGGAGACCGAGGCCGACGTCCCTCCGCTCCCGGTCGACTTCAACCTCGGTCACGGCCCGCTCGAGTTCCGATACCTGCTGACTCGGCCGGGCGGCCTCACCGATGGAGGCAGTGTCGAACGCCGCTACTACGCAGCCCGAGACGAGGTCGAGCTCTGCCTGTTCGTGACGACGGTGGGCACGGTGTCGACGAGCGAGATGGCCTGCACGGAGGACGGCCGGTTCCCAGTGGGCGGCATCACCTCCGCGGCCGGAACGCTCAGCCCCGACGGGACCCTCTCGTTCCCGATCTCCTGGTGACCGGCGGCGCGATCAGGCCGCCAGCCGCGCGTTCTTGGCGTCGCGCCACGCGAGGTACTCGCGCACGGCCGTGAGGTCGTAGTCGGGGCCGCCGATGCCGAGCGTGAAGAGGCGCACGCCCGCGTCGAAGAGCGCATCGGCGTGCTCGAGGTCGGCGCTGCCGCGGGTGAGCTCGTTCGACACCGTGATCTCGGACACGTCGCGGCCGACCTCGTCGCCCCACTGCTTCAACACGTCGAGCTTGTGCCCGAGCTCGGCGGGCGCGACGAACGAGTGCCAGATGTCGGCGTGCTTCGCGACGATCTTCAGCGTCTTCTGCTCGCCCTTGCCGCCGATCATCACGGGGATCTTGCGCGTCGGCGCGGGGTTCAGCTTCGCCCAGCGCGCCTCGATGCGCGGCAGTGCGTCGGCGAGCGCGTTCAGGCGCCCGCCGACCGTGCCGAACTCGTAGCCGTACTCGTCGTAGTCGCGCTCGAACCAGCCCGACCCGGTGCCGAAGATGAAGCGGCCCTCGCCGCCCTTCGCGCTGATGTGATCGAGGGTGCGGGCCATGTCGGCCTGCAGGTCGGCGTTGCGGTACGAGTTGCAGTTCACGAGCGTGCCGAACTCGAGTCGCTCGGTCTGCTCGGCCCAGGCGCCGAGCATGGTCCACGCCTCGAAGTGCTTGCCGTCGCGGTCGCCGTACAGCGGGAAGAAGTGATCCCAGTTGAAGACGATGTCGGCGCCGAGCTCCTCGAGCCGCAGCACGGTGTCGCGGATCGCGGTGTAGTCGGCCTGCTGGGGCTGCACCTGGATACCGAGGCGCACGGTCGAGAGAGGGCTCATCCTTCGAGCCTAAGACGGTTTCGAGGGGTGATCGCCGGCCCGCGGCATCAGTCCGCCCGTGTGACGAAGCGCGTCGAGCGCACGATTCGCGCGTCGAGGCCTGTCGAGGCGCAACCGATCGTCGTACACTCCGAGGATGGACAACCTCGATCGCTCGATTCTCGACCTGCTCCGCCAGAATGCACGCGCGGGCTACGGCGACATCGGCTCGTCGGTCGGGCTCTCGGCGTCGGCCGTGAAGCGACGTGTCGACCGCCTCGTCGCCGATGGCGTCATCCGCTCGTTCACGATCCAGGTCGACCCCGCCGTCGACGGCATGTCGACCGAGGCGTACGTCGAACTGTTCTGCCGGGGCACGGTCGCACCCGACGAGCTCCAGCGCATCCTGCAGCAGGTGCCCGAGGTGGTCTACGCGGGAACGGTCACGGGCAGCGCCGACGCCATCGTGCACATGCGCGCGCGCGACATCGCCTCGCTCGAGGACGCCCTCGAACGCGTGCGCATCGCCCCCAACGTCGACCACACGCGCAGCGCCATCGTGCTCTCGCGCCTGGTCAACCGCAGCAGGGACTGAGCATGACGGATGCCGCAGGCGGCCCGTTCGCGCTCAGCATCGACCCCGCGGCATCCGCCCCGCCGTACGAGCAGTTGCGACGGCAGGTCGTCGAGGCCGTCACCGCAGGTTCGCTCGCCCCCGGAACCCGGATGCCGACCGTGCGCGCCCTCGCCACCGAACTGGACCTCGCCGTCAACACCGTCGCCAAGGCCTACAAGTCGCTCGAGGCCGATGGCGTGATCGAGGGACGCGGGCGTGCGGGCACCTTCGTCTCGGCCACGGGCGACCCGTCGACGCAGCAGGCGCAGCTCGCCGCCATCGCCTACGCCGACCGCGTGCACCACCTCGGCCTCGACGATGACGCGGCGCTCGCGCTCGTCGCGTCGGCGCTCCGCGCGCGAGCTGCGCCGCCGGTCGAGTAGCCGCCAGTGAGCGTCAGGCCGTCGCCGCGAGTGCGAGCGTCGCCGCGACGAGCACGAGCGGCGCCACCAGCAGGCCGAGCAGCATGAACCTCGGCCACGAGATCTCGACGTCGGCCGACACGAGTCGCGCATGCCAGAGCAGGGTCGCGAGCGATCCCCACGGCGTGATGATCGCGCCGGCGTTGACGCCGATGAGCAGCGCGACCATGCGCACGGGATCGTCGGCGAACGGTTCGAGGGCGAGGTAGGCCGGCAGGTTGTTCACGACGTTCGCCGAGAACGCGCCCACGCCCGCGACCTGCAGCAGGTCGAGCGGCGAGTGCCCGGTGCCCGCCAGGACTCCGAGCACGTCGGTCGCCCGCACGGCGTGCAACGCCTCGACCGCGAGGAACAGCCCGGAGGCGAACACCACGAGCTGCCACGGCACGAGCTCGAACCGCAGCACGGCCGGCCGGCGCACCGCGAACGCGATCACGAGCACGATCGCGGCCCCCGTCGCCGGGATCCACACCTCGACGCCCGAGACGAGCAGCGGCATGAGCACGACGAGCGTGACGGCCGAGACGGCGAACAGCAGGCGGTCCTCCGGCGGGCTCGCCGTCTCGGGCTCGAAGCGCGCGAGCAGCTGGCGCGGCCGCGTCACGAAGATCACGGCCGCGGTGACCACGATCGCCGCAGCGGCGGGGGCCGCGGTGATCGCGGCGAACTGCAGCGGATGCAGGTCGAGTCGCTCGGCCGCGAGCAGGTTCGTGAGGTTCGAGACGGGCAGCAGGAGCGAACCCGTGTTCGCGATCCACACGGTCGTGAGCGCGAACGGGATCGGCGAGATGCGCGCGTGCGCCGCCAGCGCCACGACCACCGGGGTGAGCAGCACCGCCGTCGTGTCGAGCGAGAGGAAGATCGTCGACGCCGTCGCGAGCGCCAGCACGAGCAGCCACAGCACGATCGCCCGTCCGCGTGCGAGGGCCGCGAGGCGCTCGGCGATCACCCGGAACAGGCCCGCCTCGGCCGCGAGCTCCGCGACCACGGTGACCGCCACCACGAACGCGAGGATCGGCAGCACCCGGCCCGCGAGCTCGGCCAGGTCGTCGGGCGTGAGCACGCCGAACAGCGCGGCCGCAGCTCCGACGAGCAGCAGCACCCCTCCGACGATCGCGATGCGCACCGGATGACGTTACCCCCTGCGGGCCTCCCTACCGGACGAGGAGGCGACCCAGCGCCACCCACCGCCGGTCGAGGAGGCGCGCCAGCGCCGTCTCGAGACCCGCACGGAGCCACGAACGCCCCCACGCGGCATCCGCTCGCTCAGCTCTCGGGAATGGGCTCCTTGGGCAGGCGGCGCACCTTCGCGCGGCGCTTGCGGCGCTCGGGGATCATCGAGCGCATCTCCTCGAGGCGACCGAAGCAGAGCAGGCGGTCGCCCGACTCGAGCAGCACGCCCTTGCGCGGGTTCGGGATGACGTTGGTGCCGCGGTGCAGCGTGAGCACCGTGATGTCGCGATCCCACAGGCCCGATTCGCCGATGGTCTTGCCCACGAGATCGGCGTTGCCGTGCACGAGCAGCTCGGCCACGCCGTAGCCCGTCGAGACCGTGAGGCGTTGGCGCACGTCGATCTCGGGGAACGCGACCTGGTTGGCCATGTAGTCGATGATCGCGCCGGCGACGTCGAGGTTCGTCGCCGTCTCGATGCCCTGGAGCCCCGGCGAGGAGTTGACCTCCATGAGCAGCGGGCCCTCGTTGCCCTCGAGCATGTCGACGCCGGCGACCTTGAGGCCCATGATCTGCGCCGAGCGCACGGCCGCCTCTTCGTACTCGGGCGTGAGCTCGACCGGTTCGACGCTGCCGCCGCGGTGCACGTTCGAGCGGAACTCATCGCCGTTCGCGACCCGTCGCATGGCCGCGACCACGCGATCGCCGACCACGAGCGCGCGGATGTCGCGGCCGCGGCTCTCGGCGATGAACCGCTGGATCAGCACGTTCTGCTTCGTCGAGTGCAGCGTCTCGATGATCGCCTCGGCGACCTTCACCTGGGGAGCCAGGATCACGCCGATGCCCTGCGTGCCCTCGAGCAGCTTGATGACGACGGGCGCACCGCCCACCCGCTCGATGGCCTGGCGCACATCGGCCCGGTTGCGCACGAACGTCGTGGGCGGCAGCGCGATGTTGTGGCGCGAGAGGATCTGGTGGGCGCGGAGCTTGTCGCGCGCATTCGTGATGCCGTTCGAGGTGTTGGGCGTGTAGACGTCCATCTGCTCGAACTGGCGCACCACGGCCGTGCCGAAGTACGTGATCGAGTTGCCGATGCGGGGCAGGATCGCGTCGTAGTCGCTGAGCGGGCGACCGCGGTACTGCAGATCGGGCTCGGCGCCGGCGAGATCGATCGCGAAGCGCAGGGTGTTCAGCACCTTGACCTGATGACCGCGCTGCAGCGCTGCAGCTCGGAGTCGCTGGGTCGAGTACGCCTGCGGGGCGCGCGAGAGAATCGCGAGTTTCAAAGTGAGTCCCTGCCATGATGGTTCGAGATGAGAGAGCCACACCATTCAAGCACCATCGCCGGATGGCGCGAGTGGGCGAGCCTCCCCGTGATCGGCGTCGAGTGGATCAAGGTGAAGCTCGACACCGGAGCCCGATCGTCGTCGCTGCACGCGTTCGACGTCGAGGAGTTCGAGCGCGACGGTGAGCCGTGGGTCCGCTACGGCGTGCGGCCCTGGCAGAACTCCGACGACGACGCGGTCGTGGTCGAGTCGCGCGTGCACGACCGACGCAGCATCCGCAGTTCATCCGGGCACTCCGAGGAGCGCATCGTGGTGCTGCTCGACATCGTGCTGCTCGGTCAGGACATGCAGGCCGAGGTCACGCTCAGCAATCGCGACGAGATGGGCTTCCGCATGCTCATCGGGCGCGAAGCGCTGCGCAACGGGTTCCTCGTCGCGTCGGGCGAGTCGTTCCTCGGCGGGCGGGCGCCGCGCGGCGTGCGCCGCCAGAACCGCGGGCGCGACCCGCTCCCGCCCACCGCATAGCGCTGCCCCTCCGCCGGTCGAGGAGCGCAGCGTCTCGAGACCAAGCGCGCAGGGGTCTCGAGACGGCGCTGGCGCGCCTCCTCGACCGGCGAAACTGCGACCGGCGCTCGGGTCAGATCACGCCGTCGGTGATCGTCGTCGGGTTGCCGAAGCGGTGGTTCGTGATCGAGATCGCCTGCTCGTGCAGGAAGGGCAGCAGCTCGACCCGGCCCGACGGCGTCGCCCGGTGCGCCCAGACCGCGACATCCGGAGTGCCGTCGAGCGCGAGCGCGAGCGCCACCGGGTTGCCGCCGACCAGGCGGACGCGCGAGGCGCCGACGCCCTTCTTCGCGACGCGCGCGAGCCACGCCGCGTCGCCCTCGCGGGTGATGTCGACGCCCTTCGCGGCGAGCAGCTGCGAGACGCCCTTCGGCAGGTCGTGGGCGGTCGACACCCGCAGCGCCGACTTCGCGAGCACGCCGGCCGCGATCACGCGCAGGCCCTCGCCGAGCGTCGCCGCCTCGCCGATGCGGATCGCGACGGGCAGCGAACGGTAGCGGAACAGGTTGCGCTCGACGCCGACGCCCGAGACGTCCTTGACGGTCGCATACTCCTCGGTCCAGGCGATCTGGTCGGACAGCGCCGACCGGCGGAGCACCTCGAACGACTCGAAGTCGATCGACGACTGCGACGCCTCGATGATCTCGGACACGCGCTTCTCGAGCCCGCGCAGGTGCAGCGAGCCCGACGTGATGTCGTGCTGCGGAACCCAGTCGCCGAGGCCGAACAGGTAGTTCGGCCCGCCGGCCTTCGAGCCGGCGCCGACGGCCGAGCGCTTCCAGCCGCCGAACGGCTGACGCTGGACGATCGCGCCCGTGATGCCGCGGTTGACGTAGAGGTTGCCGGCCTCGACGCGGTCGAGCCACGTCGCGACCTCGTCGGAGTCGAGCGAGTGCAGGCCGGCGGTCAGGCCGTAGTCGACCGCGTTCTGCATGCGGATCGCCTCGTCGAGGTTCTTCGCGTGCATGACGCCGAGCACGGGGCCGAAGAACTCGGTGAGGTGGAAGTACGAGCCCGCGGCGACGCCCGTGCGCACACCGGGCGACCAGAGGCGCCCGGTGTCGTCGAGGCGCTTGGGCTCGACGAGCCATTCCTCGCCGATGCCGAGCTGGGTCAGCGCGTGCTCGAGCTTGCCGTTCGCCGGCTCGACGAGCGGGCCCATCTGGCTGGTTGCGTGCTCGGGCCAGCCGACCTTGAGCGACATCGTCGCGTCGACGAGCTGGCGCAGGAAGCGCTCCGACTTCGCGACCGAGCCCACGAGGATCACGAGCGACGCGGCCGAGCACTTCTGTCCGGCGTGGCCGAACGCGCTCTTCACGACGTCGGATGCCGCGAGGTCGAGGTCCGCCGACGGCGTCACGATGATGGCGTTCTTGCCGCTCGTCTCGGCGAGCAGCGGCAGGTCGGGGCGGAACGAGCGGAACAGCTTCGCGGTCTCGTACGCACCCGTGAGGATCACGCGGTCGACGGACCGGTGGCTGACGAGGCGGCTGCCGAGGTCGCGCTGCGCGAGGTCGACGAGCACGAGCAGGTCGCGCGGGATGCCGGCCTCCCAGAGCGCCTCGACCATGACGGCTCCCGAGCGCTGCGCGAGCTTGGCGGGCTTGATGACGACGGCCGATCCGGCGGCGAGCGCGGCCAGCACGCCGCCGGCGGGGATCGCGACCGGGAAGTTCCACGGCGGGGTCACGACCGTGACCTTCGACGGCACGAACTCGGCGCCCTGCACGTGGTCGAGCTCGCGGGCGCGCTCGGCGTAGTAGTGCGCGAAGTCGATGGCCTCGCTGATCTCGGGGTCGGACTCGGCGATGGTCTTGCCGGTCTCGGCGGCCATGACCTCGATGAGGCGGTCGCGGTTCGCGGCGAGCGAGAGACCCGCGCGGTGCAGCACGGCGGCGCGCTCGTCGCCCGAGAGCAGGCCCCAGGCGCGGCCGCGCTCGGCGGCCACCGAGACGACGTGGTCGAGGGTCGCGGCGTCGTCGATGCGCGCGGCGGCGACCGTGTCGACGCCCAGGCGCGACTCGGGAACGCGGGCGAGGATGCGGCGACCCCAGTCGCGGTTCGCCGCGAGCGCGGGGTCGGTGTCGGGCTCGTTGCGGAATCCGGGGGTCACGCCCGAACCCTGCGGTGCGGGTGCGCCGTCGAGGGCGGTCGCGCCGTCGAACCCGGCGAACGCGTCGAGGCCGTCGCCGACGCTGCCGCGGCGGATGCCGAGCACCACGCTCGTGAGCGACTCGTCGCCCTCGTGCTCGGCGCCGGGCGCGGGGGCGTCCTTCGGGGCCATGGCCGCGGCGAACGACTCCTCGGTCCACTCGGTGCGGCGGTTCTGCACGCGGTTCGGGGCCGGGGCGAGGCCGGCGGTCTCGGCGGTCTCGGCCGGCTCGGCCTCGAGCACGGCGAGCGAGGCCAGGTAACGGCTCTCCTCGCGGGCGAACAGTCGGGCGTTCGACGCGAGGTCGAACACGGCCGACATGAAGTTCTCCTGGCTGGCGTTCTCTTCGAGGCGGCGCACGAGGTAGGCGATCGCGACGTCGAACTCGCTCGGGTTCACGACGGGCGTGTAGAGGAGCAGGTTGCCGACGTCGCCGCGAACGGCCTCGGCCTGTCCGGTGGCCATGCCGAGGAGCATCTCGAACTCGACCCGGCTCGTGACGCCCCGGTCGACGGCGGTGATCCAGGCGTCGGCCACGTCGAACAGGTTGTGGCCGGCGATGCCGAGCTTCACGGCATCCGTTCGCTCTGGGGTCATCGACCAGCGCAGCACGCGCTTGTAATTGGTGTCGGAGTCCTGCTTGGTGCCGTAGGTCGCGACCGGCCAGCCGTGCACGGCGGCGTCGACGTGCTCCATGGCGAGGTTGGCGCCCTTGACGACGCGCACCTTGATCGGCGCACCGCCGTCGGCGCGACGACGCGTCGCCCACTCGGTCAGCTGCTGCATGGCGCCGAGCGCGTCGGGCAGGTAGGTCTGCAGCACGATGCCGGCCTCGAGGCCCTTCAGCTGCGGCTGGTCGAGCAGCGACGTGAAGACCGCGATGGTCAGGTCGAGGTCGCGGTACTCCTCCATGTCGAGGTTGATGAACTTCGGCTTGCCGCGCGCCTCGTTCTGCGCGGCGAGCTCGTAGAGCGGCGTCAGCTTGGCGACGACCTTCGCGACGGCCTCGTCGAATGACCACATCGAGAGCTGGCTGACGACGCTCGACACCTTGATCGACACGTAGTCGACGTCGTCGCGCGCGAGGAACTCGGTCGTGCCCTTGAGGCGGCGATCGGCTTCGTCTTCGCCGAGCACGGCCTCGCCGAGCAGGTTGAGGTTCAGGCGGTTGCCCGATTCGCGCAGGTGCGCGATCGCGGGGCCGAGCTTCGCGGGGGTCGCATCGAGCACGAGGTGACCGACCATGGCGCGGAGCACCCGGCGCGCGATCGGCACGACGATCCACGGGAGCACGGGCGCGAACACGCCGCCGAGGCGGATCGCAGCGCGGAGGTACCACGGCAGGAACTTCGGCGTGAGCTTCGCGACCTGCGCGAGGTTGCGGCCGGCGACGCCGAGGTCTTCGGGGCGCATGACGCCGTCGACGAAGCCGACGGTGAAGGCGAGCCCGTTCGGGTCCTTCAGCACGCCGGCGAGGCGTTCGGCGGAGACTTCGGCGGGGTGCTCGGCGCTCTCGGCGAGCCAACGGCGCACCAGGGCAGTAACGCGCTCGGTGCTCTGGCTGGCGAGCGTGGCGTGGTCCGACATGGTCACGAGGGTAGTGTCCTTTGCTTCGTGCGCCCGGGGTTGGCGGCGCCTGTCGGCTGCTGTGCCGACTCCACCAGTGTGCGGCGAGACATCCGTTCGGTAAAGCGAATGAATCCGATGGATACTGTTCATCAGAACCGAATGATCGACGGATGTCGGAGGCCGGCCATGCTCGACGTACGACGCCTGCGCCTGCTCGTCGAGCTGAGCCAGCGCGGCACGCTCTCGGCGGTCGCCGAGGCGCTCTCCTACAGCCCGTCGTCGGTGTCGCAGCAGCTCGGCCTGCTCGAACGCGAGGCCGGCGTGCCGCTGCTCGTGCAGGTCGGCCGACGCGTGCAGCTCACGCCGCAGGCCGAACTGCTCGTGGGCCACGCGCGCGCCGTGCTCGATCGGCTCGAAGAGGCCGAGGCGGATGTCGCGCGGTCGCTGACCGACGTCGGCGGCACGGTGCGCATCGCGGTGTTCCAGTCGGCGGCGCACGCCATGGTGCCGCAGGCGCTCACCCTGCTGCGCTCGGAGCACCCGAACCTGCGGGTCGAGGTCACCGAGCGCGAGCCCGATGCCGGCCTCTTCGAGGTCGCCGCCCGCGACTTCGACCTCGTGATCGCCGAGCAGTACCCCGGACACACGCGTGCGCACCGCGAGGACCTCGACCGGGTGAGCCTCGCCGCCGACGGCATCCGGCTCGCGCTGCCGCCGCATCCGACGCGACTCATGGCGCGAGGCGACCCCGACCCGCGCGCCATGCTCGCCGCCGCCACCGGAATGCCCTGGGTGCTCGAGCCCAGGGGCACGGCCTCGCGCGACTGGGCCGAGCAACTCTGCCGCGACGCGGGCTTCGAGCCCGACGTGCGGTTCGAGTCGGCCGACCTGATGGCGCACATCAGACTCATCCGCACGGGCAACGCCGTCGGCCTCCTGCCCGACCTCGTGTGGGCCGGCGAGGCGCCGAGCGTGGCCCTGCTCGACCTGCCCGGACATCCGCAGCGCGAGATCTTCACGTCGACGCGCCTCGCCGCGGCCGCCCGGCCCGCGGTCGTCGCCTGTCGCGACGCGCTGGCTCGAGCAGCAGCCGCGACCGCGACGCCCGCGGGCGACGGGCTGCCGTAGGAGACGACCGCGGGCCCACGGGCCGACGGCGTCGCGACCCGATCGTCGCGGCCCGATGTCGCGGCTGGTCAGCGGATCAGCGGATCCGACTCACGGCCGAGCTCCGCCGCGGAGACGGCGGTCAGACGCGGGCACCAGCAGCGCACCGCAGCCCGGTACCTGCGGAAATCGTCGCCGAAGCGTGCCTCGAGATCCGCCTCCTCGAACGGCCGGATCGCGAAGTTCCACAGCAGCGAACCGGCGATCGCGTACGCGACGACGAGCCACGACCCGAGCACGAGGCCGACCGCGGCACCCTGCACGATCCCCGCGAGCGCCATCGGATTGCGCACGTGGCGGTACGGCCCGGCGATGACCAGCCGATTCGGCATCGCCGCGGGAAGGGGCGTGCCGTCGCCCTTCGTCGACATCGCCGCAGCGGCCCAGATGCCGAGGGCGCTCGCGAGCACGAACACGACCACGCCGACGGGCCGGGCCGCATCGACCAGCCAGGGGACGGTCGCCGAGAGCCCCCACCGCTGTTCGAGTGCCGCGATCAGCACCGGGAACACCCAGAGGAACAGGCCCCAGAACACGACGATCTGCGCCGCGGTCGCCCAGACGTGCGCGGTCGGCGAGGTGCGCGTGCCAGCGGGCCGGAATGCGAACGGACCGGCGATGATCCATTCGGTCGGCACGCGTCCGAGGAGCACCAGGCACAGGGCGACGGCCGACCCGCAGGAGGCCGCGGTCATGAAGACCACGCCCCATCCGGCTTCGCCGGTGACCGTCGCATACCCCGCCAGCCCGACCGTGACGAGCATCGTCCAGACCGTGACCACGACCGCAGCGGCCCGCACCCCGAACGCGGCGATCGCCGACGCGACGACGAACAGCGGCACGTCGAGGATCGCCACGGCGACCGGATCGAGGCCGCCGAGCGTGGCCTCGCGCACGAAGGGCGAGATCCACACGGCGACCCACCACGCGGCACCGGCGATCGCCTGCACCGCGAAGTACCGACGACCCCACTGCATGGCCGCCACATTACCGGCGAGCTCCAGCCCCCGAAGACGGGGCGGTCGGGCCTCTGGCGCCGACGCTCCGAACCGGGCTACCCTGCGACCATGAATGCGCTTCGGGGGATCGCGATCACTGCAACCGCCATCACGGCCGTGCTCCTGCTGTCAGGATGTCTCGGCGAGGAGGGCGACGATCGAGGCGGCTCGGTCGACCCCGTCGGAACCTGGGGCGACACCTCGGAGACGAGCGAGCCGTCGCTGGTGCTCGCCGACGGCGGCGGCCTCACCGGCACCGACGGCTGCAACCGGCTGACCGGCTCGTGGACCGTCGACGAATCCGACCATGTCGAGTTCCACGACGTCGCCTCGACGCGCATGGCCTGCGAGAGCGTCGATACGTGGCTCGAGGGTCTCAGTCAGGCGACCATCGCCGACGACACGATGACCGTGCTCGACCAGGACGGCTCCGAGATCGGCACGCTCGAGCGCGAGGACTGACGCGCGGGGCGAAGCGGTCAGCCGACCAGGCGTTTCACGCCTGCTCGTGCATCCAGGGCGTGTAGCTGACGCCGACGAGCAGCCCCTCGGGGCTCATCAGACGCGACGTCGTCTGCCCCCACGGCTCGTCGTGCGCGCCGACGAGGATCTCGTGGCCCGCCGCGCGCAGCTCCTCGACCGCCTCGGCGACGGCCGCGGGCGAGGCCACGTCGAACTCGACCCAGGCCTGCGGCGTCGGCAGCGACGCCGGCCACTCTGCCGTGCCGAAGGTCGCCTCGGCGGCCTGGCTCAGCGGCCAGATCGCGAACGCCTTGACGCCCCGCAGATCTTCGGTGTGGAAGTAGCCCGGAGCGTTCTCGTGGAACGCGATGCCGAGCGACCCACGCCAGAAGTCGAGCGATGCCGAGTCGGCCGTGCCGATGGGGCCGAAGCCCGCCACGAAGGCGATGTCCATGCGCCCATGAAACCCCGGCCCACCGACATCCGCCACTGAGATGAACCGAACGGTCCTCTCGGATCAGGCTGTACCGGGCGCCGCCGCCTGGAACCGCGACGCCTGCTCGGCGACGAACGCCAGCACCTCTGGCGGGCCCTCGACGCGATACGCCACGCCGCGCGGCATCCACATGAGGGCCATGACGAGGTTCTCGACGAGGTCGGCCTCGAGCGGCCAGGCGCAGTGCTCGGCGTCGATCGCGACGACGTCGCGCCCCCACCAGCCGAGGTGGGCCTGCAGCGCTTCGCGGGAGACCGCGGCCACCACCCGCATCGACACGGTGCGCTCGCGCCACCGCAGCGCGCGTTCGACCCGAGTGCGCGCCTCCTCGTCGGTCATCGGCCGCGGCTCGAAGTTCACGCGCGTCTGGAACGGGTCGCTCATGCGGTCGAGGCGGAACGTGCGCCAGTCGTCGCGGTCGCGGTCGAAGGCGAGCAGGTACCAGCGGCGGGCGACGGGCACCAGCCGATGCGGCTCGACCGACCGCGACGACGACTCGCCCGCGGCATCCGTGTACCGGAAGCGCAGCCGTTCGGAGTCGCGGCAGGCGAGGGCCAGCAGGCCGAGCAGTTCGGAGTCGACCTCGGGTGCCGGAGCGCCGGCACCGCCCGCGCCGCCCGATCGACCGCCGCCGATGCCGGGGCCGACCGCCGCATGCGACTGCAGGGCCTCGATGCGCCGGCGCAGCGCCGCGGGCAGCACCTGCTCGATCTTCGCGAGCGCGCTGAGCGTCGTGTGCTCGGCGCCGCGCAGCCCGGCGGTGGCCTGCGAGCGGAGGCCGACGGCGATCGCGACACCCTCGTCGTCGGTGAGGAGCAGCGGGGGCAGGCCGGTTCCGGCCTCGAGGCGGTAGCCGCCGGCACTCCCCCGCAGCGACTCGATGCCGTAGCCGAGCTCGCGCAGGCGCTCGACGTCGCGCCGCAGCGTGCGGTCGCTGACGTCGAGCCGGTCGACGAGTTCGCGGGCGGTCCAGTGCCGATGGCTCTGCAGCAGCGAGAGCAGTTCGAGGGTTCTGGAGGTGGTTGCGGCCATACCTGAATCTTCCTCTGAAACCGGACAGAACCTGTCCGCATGGCCGAGAAGACTGCAGATATGACGAACCAGCCGAACACCTCGAACCAGATGATCACCGCCCGAGGCCTGACGAAGACGTTCCGCGCGAAGGGGCAGGTCGTCGATCGAGGCGTTACGACCGCACGGGCTCGGACTCGGACTCGGGCTCCGGGGCCGACTCCGGGGCCGGCTCCGAGCCGACCGCAGCACCGACCTGCGCCTCGCGCTCGCGCAGCGCGCGGTCGACGGCCTCCTGCACGCGGGCGTCCTCGCCGGCCTTGCGCCGGGCGCGGCGGCGGCGAGCGAGTCGCACCCAGACGACGATCGCCGCGGCGAGCAGCAGCACGAGCACGAGCAACGTCCAGGGCACGGCCGCGGTCGACGCGGCCTCCTCGACCGGCTTCGGCGCGGGCGAGGCGTCGGCAGCGGCGTCGGCTGCAGCGACGGCAGCCGGCGGCACCGGCTCGAGCGTCACCCCGGCCGTGAGCACGAACGCGGGCACGACCTCCTCGACCCGCACCTCGACGGGCCAGGTCTCGCCGGGCAGCAGCTCGGGAACGTCGGCGACGCCGGCCACGGTCATCGGCAGCATGCCGAACGGACCCGTCAGCGCGACATCCTGAGCCGCAGCGAGCCTGGTGTTGCCCGCGTTGCGCACGGTGTACGACACGGTCGCGGCGCCGGTGCCGAACGGGTTCAGGGTGCCGGAGTAGTCGACGCGCAGGTCGTCGATCGCGAGCGCGGGCGCGAGTTCGCCGCCGACGCGCAGGTGGATGCGGATGCCGAGCCGCCGGTCGACCGTCAGCCCGTCGTCGACCTCGGGCGCGGCCAACGCGGTGAGGATGCCGCCGGCGTGGTCTCCGGGGGTCGCGTTCGCGGGCACGGTGATGGTGAAGGGCACCTCGACCGCCTCGCCGGGCTGCACGGTCACCCGGTCGGCGGCCGGCACGGCCCAGGCTCCGAGCTCGCGGGGGCGCACGTCGCGGGTCGCGACATCCAGTTGGCCGTCGGAGGTCGTGAACGCGTCGGCGGCGTAGACGTCGAGCTCGATCGGCACGACGTCGTGGTTCGCGATGACGAGGGCGTCGTCGATGGTCTCGCCGGCCTCGACCTCGTACGCGTAGTTCTCCCGGCCGTCGCCCCACGTGGTGTCGGCCGTGCGCACGCCCCACGTGACCTCGGGCCCGTCGGCTTCCTCGGCCGAGGCGGGGGCAATCGCTGCACCGGCCACGAGGGCGGCCGCGAGTGCGGCGACGAGTGTCGCGACGAACGCCGGCCCGCGCAGCGCGAAGCCGGCACCCCGTCGAGCTCGGGGCGAGCGGATGTCGGTGGCGGGCGCGGTGCGCATGTGGTGCTCCTCGTCGTCGAGGGTGGAACGGGGGGTGGCCGGGGCGGGCGCCGCACACGCGCTCGCCCCGGCCGGGGTGGTTCGGGCCGGCCGGAGCCGACCCGAACCGATCAACCGAGCCCGATCAACCGAGTCCGGTGATCGTGAGGGTGGCCCGGTAGGTGCCGTCGGTCGCCGAGACCGGGATCCGCAGATCGAGGTCCGCGCCGAGCTTGGCCGATCCGCGCTCGTGGCCTGCGGGCGCGCTGCCGAGGGTCGACGACTCGGAGAGCCCGTCGCCGCTCACGAAGCCCGACTGCACGGCCCCGCCCGCGACGGCGCCGCCGCCGGCCTCGACGACCTTCGGAGCCCAGCCGAGGTACTTGCCCGAGAACGAGCCCCCGGGCGAGTCGAAGTCGCCGACCTGCGCCGAGACCGACCAGGGCGTGGCGCCCCGACGCGTGTCGGTGACGCGCACCGGGTTGATCGTGCCGGCCGCGGCGAAGTGGTCGCCGTTCTCGACCGCCGTGCCGAGGTCGACGATGTCGTTCGTGCCGTCGATGCTCCACACGAACTCGCCGGGCGCACCCTCGGGCACGGTCACCTGCAGGTTCTGCGCGTTCGGATCGGTCGCACTCTCGTAGACCGCGAGGAACTTCGAGATGCCGCCGCCCGCGCCCTGGGCGGCATCGCCCTGGTCGTTGACGATGTGCTTGATGCCGCCCGTGCCGTTGAGCTTGACCGAGACGGCCGACTCGACGCGCACACCCGGTCGCTGCGGCACCTGCACGCCGCTCTCGACGAAGATGTCCTGGCTCTGGTTGTACTGGTTGTCGAAGAACGAGTACACGCCGAGACCCTGCGCGAGGTGGTGCCGCACCTGGTCGCCGACCCGGTAGGCCGCGTACCCGAGGCGGTTGCCGTCCTTGTACGCGCCCTGGGTGGGCGCGTCGTACGGGATCTCGCTCTGGAAGAAGATCGTGCGTCCGCGCTCGCCGTTCCAGATGACCTGGTTCTTCTGGTAGTGCTCGACGAAGAGTCCGAGCGCCGTGACGTCGTCGCCGTTCACGACCACGCCGTGGTCGCCGACGTTCGAGGTCCAGCCGACGCCGTCGCCGTGGTCGGCGCGCCAGGCCCAGATGTGGTCGAGCAGCGTGTCGGGGCTGTTGACCTCGATGCTCGTCGTGGCCTTGCCGGCCCACGGGCCGCCGACGCGGATGAACACGTCGGAGAGCGTCGTCGGGTCTGCGGGGTCCGAGTTGCTCGCGCCATCGGGCCCGACCTTCAGCAGCACGTCGGAGAGCGTCGTGCCCGCATCGATGGTGAGTCCGGCGATCTTGACGCCGGCGACGTCGCCGACCTCGATCGCGGCGTTGCCCGCGGTGGGCACGAGCGACGCGTAGCCGAGCCCGAGCACGACGGTGCCGGCGCGGTCGACGTGCAGCGGCGCGTCGAGGTTGTAGACGCCTGGCGTGATGAGCAGGTGCTTGCCCGCGGCGAGCGCGGCGTTCAGCTGCGCGGCCGTGGCACCCTCGTGCGCGATGAAGAAGTCGTCGATCGCGATCGACTGGCCGGAGGCAGCGCTGGTCGACCAGTCGACACCGCTCGTGTTCTGCTTGGCCTTCGGCACGAACACCTTGTAATCGGAGCCGTCGAGGTAGAGGAACGGCGCCTCGCGGTTGATCGGCGTCTCGGCGACGTTCGTCTTGTTGCCGTTGCCGCCGCCGGGCAGGGGCCCGAAGTCGGTCGCGGGCGCGCCGTCGACGCCCGAGAACACCATGTTCCAGACGCCGCCGTCCCACGTTCCGACGTTCGAGTCGCGCGTGAACCACTGCTGCTGCGAACCGCTCACCAAGGTTCCGGAGACCTTCGAGTTCGCGAGGTATCCGCCCGAGGCGTACTCGCCGACGCGGCCCATCAGCGTGAGGTCGCCCTCGATGTTGATGCGGCGCAGCGGCGCAGCCTGCGAGACGGCGAAGCGCATCTGGTGCGCGTTCGTGATGCCGCTCGGGAACGGCCGGTTGGCGTCGATGCCCACCGGACGCTGGATCGGGTTGAACGTGAGGTTCGACATCGAACGCCAGAACCGAGTGAGCGAGCCGGGCTGCTGGCAGTCCCACGGGTTGGCCTCGCACTGGCGCACGGGCTCGACGTGGATCGCGCCGTTGATGCGCACGTCCTCGGGCGAGGCGCCGAGGCCGGCCACCGCCTGGTAGTACCCGAGCTCGGAGTTCACGATGCCGGTCGCCGTGCCGGGGTTGTTCTGGCCGGCGGCGGAGCCGTAGGTGCCCGGCTTGAAGAAAAACTGGTGCCGGTTGAGGCTGAATTCGGCCTCGGTCGACGCGGCCATGAGGGCCGCGCTGATCTGGTCGGCCGTCCACGACGAGTCGAAGATCGTCACGTTGGGGCCGAAGTCGGGCTCGGCGGCGTACGCGGGTGCCGCGCCGAGCGCGGTTCCGGCGATGGCCAGTGCCGCGATGGCGGCGCCGGCTCCGATGAGCCGGCTCGATCTGGTGGGCGGGTGGTCCGCCCTGGTGCGGTGCATCACAAGGTTCTCCTTTGAACGTCGGCCGGCGGCAGATCGCGCCGCCGTGGTACCGGGTCAGTGCGAGGTGGTGCACGGCCGACGCCTTCCTCGGCGCGGTCGCGACGTCAGCATATGGGAACACTTACTGACTTGTCAGTAATTTCTTTCCCAGATGACGAAGCGGTCGGGTCGCCTACGCTCGTGGCATGCCCCTCCTCCACCACGAGCGCGCCCGCCACGACCACGACGTCGTGATCGTCGGCGGCGGCCACAACGGCCTCACCGCGGCCGCCTACCTCGCCCGAGCCGGACGCCGCGTGCTGCTGCTCGAACGCGACGACCACCTCGGCGGCGCTGCCGTCTCGGCGCAGGCGTTCGACGGCGTCGACGCGCGCCTCTCGCGCTACTCGTACCTCGTGAGCCTGCTTCCGCAGCGCATCATCGACGACCTCGGGCTCGACATCCGGCTCGTGCGCCGACGCTTCTCGTCGTACACGCCCGACCCTCGCGACCCGTCGCGAGGCCTGCTCGTCGATGCCGACGCCACGCCCGAGGCATCCGTCGCCGCGTTCGCGAAGGTCGACGCCGAAGCGGATGCCGCGGCCTGGGGCTCGTTCTACGCCGACACCGCACGGCTGGCCGAACGCCTCTTCCCCACGCTCACCGAACCGCTGCCGACGCGCGAGGAGGCGCGCGCACTCGTGGATGACGCGCGCGCCTGGTCGGAGTTCGTGGAGCGCCCCCTCGGCGAGGTCGTCGACGCGCGCTTCACGAGCGACCTCGTGCGCGGCGTCGTCGCGACCGACGGCCTGATCGGCACCTTCACCGAGCTCGACGACCCGTCGCTCGACGCGAACCGCTGCTTCCTGTACCACGTCATCGGCGGTGGCACCGGCGACTGGGACGTGCCCGTCGGCGGCATGGGCGCCGTCACGGGCGAACTCGCCCGGGCCGCGCGCGAGGCCGGCGCCGAGCTCGTGACGGGCGCCGAGGTGCTCTCGGTCGACCCCGACGGCCGGGTGATCTACCTGCACGACGGCGGGGAGCACGAGGCGACGGCGGCGACCGTGCTCTCGAACGTCGCCCCGGCGGTGCTCGAGCGCCTGCTCGACACCGCGGCCGATGCGGCGGCCGTCTCCGAGCGGTTCACCGAGGCCCTCGTCGACTCGGCGATCGCCCCGGCGGTGCAGTCGCCGTTCGTGCCCGATCTCAAGGTCGGCCTGCCGTCCGTCGTGCGCGAGCGGCTGCGGCATCTCGCCGAGCCCGAGGGCGCGCAGGTCAAGGTCAACCTGCTGCTCACGCGCCTGCCTCGCCTGCGCGACACGTCGGTCGCCCCCGAGGTGGCGTTCGCGGGCACGTTCCACATCAACGAGCTCGAGTCGCAGCTCGCGACGGCGTACCGCACGGCCGCGCGCGGCGAGGTGCCGTCACCGCTGCCGTGCGAGATCTACTGCCACACGCTGAGCGACCCGTCGATCCTCGCGCCCGAGCTCGTCGAGGCCGGCTACCAGACGCTCACGGTCTTCGGGCTGCACGCGCCGCACCGGCTCGTGGAGCGGCTCGGCAACGACGCCCTGCGCGAGCGGCTGCAGGCCGAAGTGCTCGCGTCGCTGAACTCGGTGCTCGCCGAGCCGATCGAAGACGTCATCGCGACGGATGCCGCGGGCCGGCCGTGCATCGAGGTGAAGACCACGCTCGACCTCGAGCACGCGCTCGCGATGCCGGGCGGCAACATCTTCCACGGGCCGCTGTCATGGCCGTGGGCGGAGCCCGGTGCGCCGCTCGCGACGCCGGCCGAACGATGGGGCGTCGCGACGCGGCATCCGCACGTGCTCCTCTGCGGATCGGGCGCAGTGCGCGGCGGCGCGGTGAGCGGCATCGGCGGACACAACGCGGCGATGGCCGTGCTCGAGGCATCCGGCGCCTGAGCGAAGTGCAGACCGCAGGAGATCAGGCGCCATCCCCGCTGTGAGAGAGGGATGCCGCCTCATCTCCTGCGTCTCGATGCCGCACCGGCACGCACTGACCGGCCCGGCCGAAGCACTGACCGGATCAGCCGAAGAAGACCCAGCCGAGTCCCACGACGAGGGCGAACACCCCGAGCACGAGGCTCGGAACCGCGGTCTCGCGGCGCTTGATGTGCAGCGCGGTGCCGACGGCCATGGTGATCGCGAGCGCGAACGCGGCGACGGGCGTGAGCCACGGCAGGATGCCGGTCGCGGCGGGCAGGATCAGGCCGAGCGCGCCGAGGAACTCGAGGATGCCGACCGCGCGCGCCTGCCCGTCGGAGAGGTCCTCCATGTAGCCCATCTTCTCGACGAGCTTCTCGCGCGGGGTGAGGCTCTTCACGGTGCCGGCCGCGAGGAAGACGAGGGCGAGCAGCCCGGTGGCGATCCAGAGGGCGATGGTCATGGGTTCTCCAATTTCGATGCACCCGGAGGTGTCGGTTACGATGAGTGCGTGACGCACGATCGGTTACTCTAGCCGACGGCTCCCCCGCACTTCACCGTGCGTCACGCACCTCGAAGTGCGTGACCCCTGCTCGAACGCCCGCCTGACCCGAAGGACGACATGACGATCACGGATGCCGCCGCCCCCCGTCTCACCGACGCCGCCGAGCTCGCCGACCCCAGCGCCGACCCCGCAGCCGGCCTCGGCGCGTGCGACGTCCCGCCCGTGTGCGACGCCGAGAACTCCGAGGCCCGCATCGTGCGCGACCTCCTCTCGCGAGTGGGCGACAAGTGGAGCCTGCTCGTGATCCGCATGCTGCACGAGCACTCCATGCGGTTCACCGAGCTCCAGCGCAGCATCGACGGCATCTCGCACCGGATGCTCACGCAGACCCTGCGCAACCTCGAGCGCGACGGTCTGGTGTCGCGCACGAGCTACCCCGAGATCCCGCCGCGCGTCGAGTACGCGGCCACCGACCTCGGGCGATCGCTCGCGCTGCCCGTGCTCGGCCTCGTCGAGTGGGCCGCGGCGAACCACGCGAGCATCACCGACGCCCGCGAGGCGTTCGACGCCGCGCGCGACTGAACGGCCGCCCGCGGCATCCGCTCACCCGTGGCATCCGCTCATCCGCTCACCGCTGGGCACGACGAAGGCCGACCCGCGCGTGCGGATCGGCCTTCGGAGACGAGTCGGGGTCGTCGGTCAGACGACGAGGAAGAGCTGGCCGAGCACCAGCGCCGCGATGATGAACAGCACGATGATCGCGCCGACGATCGCGAGCGACTTGCGCGACAGGTTCGCGACGGCGTAGCCGACGAGGAACGGCAGCGCCGCGAGGAAGATCGTGGCGAGCCACCAGAACGCCGTGTAGCCGCCCTGGCTCGCCTCGTCGAGTCGGCCCGAGAAGAGCTGCTGCGTGTTGGGGTGCGTCGCGAACGAGAACGCCGCCGAGAGCGGGATCGCGATGAACGCGGCGACGATGAGGCCGGCGAGGAAGCCCCACAGGCCGGACTTGCCATCGGTGACGTCGATCGCCTCTTCGTGCTGCTTCTGCTGCGCCTTCGAACTCATGCGGCCCACTCTAGTAGTAGGCGGCTCGCGGGATTAGCCTGAAAACACCGACGATCGGGGGCGATGATGACCGTGAAACCGACTGGCCACTATCAGCTGAGGGGCGATGGGCTCTATATCGAGTTCGATCGGCTGTTCCACGCTCCCATCGAAGACGTCTGGTACAGCCTCACGAACCGCAACGCGATGAAGGCGTGGATCGGCACCTACACCGGCTCCCCGTCGACCGGCGCCGTGCGCTTCCGCATGAACGCCGAAGGGGACTACGCCGAAGACGAGGGTTGGCAGGCGGTCAGCATCCTCTTCTGCGACGCACCGCACCACTTCGTCGCCGACGGCAGTTCGCCAGAGCACATGCGCGTGTTCGCGAACCTCACCGAGCGGGGCGGCCTGACCGCGCTGACGTTCGGCCAGCGCCTCTACCCCGGCACGGATGTCGCGGCCTGGGGCTGCGGCTGGGACTACTACCTCGACCGGCTCATCGCCTCGCGCAGCGGGTCGCCGATGCCGGCCTGGGAGTCGTACTTCCCGGCGTTCACGCGCTACTACCGGGAACTGGCGGTGCCCGTGCGCCCGCGGACGCCGACCGAGTCGATCGATGTGGTCGACCCCGACGAGCTCGGTGAGACAGGCGTGCACGGGGAGCGCGGCGAGCCCGGCGACGGCCCGGAGGCCGGATTCGACCCGGCGCACGACGCGGACCTCGGCTGGCCCGCCGCCCCGCCGCGGTAGGAGCGGCGTTCGGCGCGGCGTTCGGCGCGGCAGTCGGCGGGGCGGGCCGCCCTCGCCCCTAGACTGACGCCGTGAACACGGCAGACCGCATGCGGCGACGCGAGCCCGCACAGAGCAACGGAACCTTCTTCGCGAACCACCCGTTGCGGTGGGGCTTCATCGTCACGCTCGGCGTGCTGCTCGCGCTCCTGCTCGGCATCGCGGTGTCGAACCTGCAGAGCGTACTGCTCTCGGTGTTCATCGCCGCATTCGTCGCGCTCGGCCTCGATCCGCTCATCCGCTGGTTCGAGCGTCGTGGACTCAAGCGCGGCATGGCGATCGTGGTCGTGATCCTGCTCTTCGTCGGCGTGGCCGTCGCCATCGTCTGGATCCTGGTGCCCCCAGTGGTCGAGCAGGCCGTCAGCCTCATCAAGAACATCCCCGCGATGGTCAAGAACGCGCAGGACTCCGGCTGGTTCGACCAGGTCAACGACGCCACGAACGGGCTGCTCTCGACCGTCGTCAAGGCCGTCGAAGACGCCTTGACCGACCCGAACCTCTGGGCCACCGTGGGCGGCGGCGCACTCGCGTTCGGCGCCTCCGTCATCGGCGCGATCTCGACCGGCTTCTTCGTGTTCGTGCTCTCGATCTACTTCATCGCCACGCTCGACAGCACCAAGCAGGCCTGCTACACCCTGATCCGCAAGTCGAGCCGGGCCCAGATCTCCGACCTCGCCGAGCGCATCATGCTCTCGGTCGGCAAGTACCTCAGCGGCATGGTCATCCTGGCGTTCATGAACGCCACCTACTCGACGATCCTGCTCGTCATCGTGGGCGTGCCCTACGCGCTCGTGATCGGCGTCGTCGCGTTCTTCGTCACGCTCATCCCGCTCATCGGTACCGTGCTCACCACGATCCTCATGACGATCATCTCGCTGCTCGTCTCGCCGACGGCCGGCCTCATCGTGCTGATCTTCATGCTCGTCTACATGCAGGTCGAGGCCTACGTGCTCACGCCGAAGGTCATGGGCAAGGCGGTGCAGGTGCCCGGCACGATCGTGCTCATCTCGGCGCTCGCGGGCGGCACGCTGCTCGGCCTGCTCGGCGCGCTCGTCGCGATCCCGATCTCGGCCGGCATCCTGCTCATCATCCGCGAGATCGTGATCCCGAAGCAGGCGAAGCTCTAGTCGAGCGGATGTCGCGGCGAACGCCGACGGTCAGGCCCGCTGCTCGACCTCGCTCGGCCAGATCGACGGCGCCTCGGCGCGCGTGGGCGGCAGCGCGACATCCGCTCCCCATCGTTCGATCCACTCGGGAAGCCCGCCGCCGCCGGCGGCGCCGAACACCTCGATGAGCTCGGACACCGGCACGACCCCGCCCGACTTGCGCAGGAACCGAGCGCGGATGAACCCCTGCGCGTAGATCTCGGGGGTGCCGTCGGCGGCCGGGCGCACGTAGCGCTGCTCGAGGTAGACCGCACGGTCGTCGTAGCCCGTGATGCGCGACTCGATCGTGAACCGCTGCCAGAGCTGCAGCGACTTGCGGAACGTGATCGTCTCGCTCGCAACGACCGGATACCAGTCCTTGTCGCGCATGGTCTTCCAGACACCGTTGCGCACGAGCATGTCGAAGCGCGCGACATCCATGATCGAGAAGTACACGCCGTTGTTCATGTGCCGGTTGATGTCGAGATCGGTCGGCAGGGTGATGAAGTTCGTGCGCGCCACGTCGTCGTGGGCGAGATCGGGCCTGCGGCGCGAGAGGAACAACACGTGCAGCAGCGTGCGGAAGAACATGTGCATAACCCACGACTGTACGGCTGTTTCGTCGTAGATCGCCCATCATTGGCGAGTCGCCACAGCGGGCGGGCGGATGCCGCGGGCCCGCCTTGTACGGATTCGAGTACTCCTACGGCACCACCTTCAGGGTCGCGGCGCTCGTCTTCGGCAGACTCGTGTACCCCGGCGACGAGGCTGTGACGCGCACCTTGATCACCTTGTTCCGGTCGGCATCGACGAGCGTGTACGTCGGACCGACGGCACCCGGGATCACGACGCCCGCGCGCAGCCACTCGTAGCCGGAGGTGACGTCGGCCGGAGTCCAGGCACCCGGGGCCGCACTCAACTGCTGGCCGACCTTCGCCGTGCCGAGGATCGAGGGCAGCACCTGGTTCGTGATGACCCCCAGCGCGACCGGCGAGCGCGGCGCGCTGACCTGCGTGGCCGACCCGTAGCCCGGCTTGGTGCCGGTCACGCCGACCGAGATCGCGGCGCCGAGGTCGTCGGGCGTCAGCACGTACCCCGCCGAGGTGGCGGCGTCGATGGGCTGGCCGTCGCGCATCCACTGGTAGGACAGGTCGACGGGGGCGGGCTTCCACGTTCCCGTGGTCGCGGTGAGGGCGACGCCGACCCGGAGCGTGCCCTTGACCGATGGCACCGGGGCCGTCAGCACGCCGGGGGCGACCGGTGCGGTCGCGACGCTCTGCATCGAGGATGTCGCGAACCCGGCCTTGTCGCCCGTCACCAGCACGGCGATCGACGCGCCGACGTCGGCCGCCGTGAGCACGTAGGTCGATGCCGTGGCGGAGTCGATCGGCGCGCCCCCGCGCAGCCACTGGTAGGTCAGGGCGACCGGCGTCGGCTTCCAGGTTCCGGCCGCGGCCGTGAGCGTGCGACCCATCTGCGGAGTGCCCTTCACGGTCGGAACGGGCGCCACGAGGGCGCCCTCGGCGACCGGAGCCGTCGGGGCACTCGTGCGCAGCGTCGTGGCGTAACCCGGCTTGGCGGCCGTGACGGCGAACGTGAGCCGGGCACCGACGTCATCGCCGACGGGCGTGTACGCGGTCGCGGTCGCCCCCGGGATCGCGACGCCGTCGCGGCGCCACTGGTAGGTGCGGGTCGTCGCTCCCGGCCCCCAGGCGCCGACCGTCGCGGTCAGCCGAACGCCCGCGACCGGGTCGACCCCGATGGTCGGCGTCGGCCTCGGGTTCAGCGGCGGCAGCGGCGACGGTAGGACGGTCACGGGCGTCGTGCTCGCCTGCTCGCGGAGGGCTCCGAACAGCACGTAGTCGGTGAACTCGGCGTGCAACGACCGCCCCTCGAGATCCGGTGTCAGCTTGAGCGACGTCGTCGTGGCACCCGGGATCGGCTGTCCGTCGGCGAACCACCGGATGTCGGTCATGTGGAAGTCGTACTGCTCGAGCCGGTCGACGAGGGCGTCGAACGGGTCTTCCCCGAGGTTCAAGGTCGGGTCCAGCGTGACCGTCGCGTCGACCGCCGGGTTGCCCGAGATCGCGGCCCGGTCGCCCGGCTCGGTCGTGTTGAACGACGTGGTGTTCAGGTTGCCGGTGACGCCGATCCAGTGGCCGCCCTCGGCCGGGAAGTCGATCGTCCGCGCCGCGGCACGATCCGACTGCATGGGCCACCACTGCGAGACCGTCTCGACCGACGGCGGATCGGTCTCCGGCACCACGCTCCGCTCGCCCGAGAACCGCACCTGGTAGGAGCCGGCGGGCAGGTCGGCGACCTGCAGGATCCCGCTGTCACCGGCGACCGCCGTCGCCGCCGCCACATCCGATCCGACCGGGAACACCTCCATGAGGGCGCCCGGGTCGAGCGAGGCCACGCCGAACAGGTCGACGCCGTCGGGCACGTCACTGAAGACGCCGCCGAGGATCGAGTTGACGCCGGGGTAGACCGTGATCAGCACGTTGCCCGGCGTCGCGACGCCGTCGGCTGCGACGTGCAGCACGGTCGATGAGGCGAATTCCGCCTCTGGCCAGTAGCCCGCCGTGCCCAGCTCCTCAGCGATCGGGTCGTCGGAGCCGGTCACCGCATCGGTCCACCAGCCCGACACTGCGCCGTCGACGACGGCCCGCAGCCGGTACTCGCCCGGCTCGAGCTCGAGCATCGCCGCGGCCGCGCCGATCGGATCGCCCGTCGACGCCTCGGCCGAGACGGTCTCGATCGGCGCACTCGAGTCCGCCGCGTCGTACACCTCGAGTTCGACGCCGTGCAGGTCGGTCGCGAACAACGCCTCGTCGGCCACGACGACCTGGACGGACACCGACGCGCTCTGCAGTTCGTCGACCACCGTGACGGGCGGCGTCTCGCGCCAGAGGCTCGCGTACCCCGGTAGCAGCGCGAAGCACTGCGCCGTGATCTTCTTCCCGACGTCGCTCGCGACGGGGCTGTAGGTCTCACCCTCGTACCCGTACCAGTCCTCGGTCTGCGCCGGATCCTCGATCTGCGCACCGTCGCGGAACCAGATGCAGCGGAACGCGTCGGGCTGCGGCGCCCACACGCCCTGGTTGACCGTCAGGGTCTCGCCGACGAGCGGTGAGCCCGAGAGCACGGGGTTCGACATGGCCGACCACGCGTTCGAGAGGACGCTCGGGGCGAAGGCGTTGATGCCGCTCCAGCGTCGGTTCTTCGCGGCGACGATCTCCTGCGCTCCGAGCGGCCCGGACACTGCCGACCACCATTGGTCGGGAAGGAGTCCGCTCGGGTCGTGGAAGTGCACGCGATACGTGCCGAACGCGAGATCGGGGATGCGCCAGGCACCGGCGGCATCGGTCGTGGCCGAATGCACCGCGGGCGCATCGGGCGGGTCGATCGGATGCAGCGTCACCTCGACGCCGGGGAGCGGTGTGCCCTCGAAATCCGCCCACACCGTACCCTCGGCCGACGACCAGGTCTCGAACAGGTGGAAGTCGGGATACCGAATGTCGCCATCGACGGTCGTGAGCGTGCCGCCCGTGGCGAAGTCGTCGCCGCCCCACCACGACTCGACGAAGCCGGGGGCCGTCGCACGGAACTTGTACGCTCCCGCGGGCACCCCGTCGAGTCGCCAAGCCCCGGCTGCGTCGGAGACCGCGGTCGCGACCGACCCCGTACCGTCGCCTGAGGCGGGGAACACGTCCACCGTCGCCCCCTCGACGAACGGGCCGCCGTAGCCCACGGCAACGGTGCCGATGAACGTGACGCCGACCGGCTCGGCCTTCGCCGGCGGAGCGCCCGCGACGATCGAGAGCACGAGCAGCACGCAACTGCACAGTGCGATCCACACAGTGGACGGCACTGACGACCGCACCGCTGCGACCGATTCGGGTTCAGGAGACATGTTGCACCCCGTCGTGCATCGGGCGGCGAGTCGGGTCGGCCCGCGCCCGGTGCGCGAAAGGCTACGCCCGACATCCGCGATCCGTCATCCCCCGTGCGGGGGTGCGGATCCGATGCCGGGCGTGGCGGCGCGAGGGCCGGAACCCTTCGGGTCAGCGCCCTTCGGGAACGTGCCGCTCGTCGACGCCGTTGTAGACCGAGAGCGGACGGATCAGCGCGTTCGAAGCGAGCTGCTCCATGATGTGCGCGGTCCAGCCGGTGACCCGACTTGCCACGAACAGCGGCGTGAAGGTCTCGGTGTCGAAGCCCATCAGGTGGTACGTCGGACCGGCCGGGTAGTCGAGGTTCGGCTTGATGTTCTTGCGCTCGCCCATCGCGGTCTCGAGCGCGACGTACAGCTCGAGCAGGTCGGGGCGGTCGTAGTACTCGACCATGCGCTCGAGCGAGTCGCGCATCGTGGGCACGCGCGAGTCGCCGTGCTTGTAGACGCGGTGACCGAAGCCCATGATCTTGCGCTTCTCGGCGAGCGCCGCGTCGAGCCACTCGACGGCGCGCTCGGCGCCGCCCTCGCCGGGGCCGATCTCCTCGAACGTGTGCATCACGGCCTCGTTGGCGCCGCCGTGCAACGGACCCTTGAGCGCGCCGATCGCACCCGTGACGGCCGAGTAGAGGTCGGAGAGCGTCGACGCGATGACGCGCGCCGTGAACGTCGACGCGTTGAACGAGTGCTCGGCGTAGAGGATCATCGACACGTCGAACGCGCTCACGACGGGCAACTCGGGCAGCTCGCCGAACGTCTGCCAGAGGAAGTTCGCCGAGTAGCCGAGGTCTTCGCGCGGCTCGACGAACTCGAGTTCGTGCCGGCGACGCTGGTCGTACGAGACGATCGACGGCAGCTTCGCGAACAGGCGGATCGACTTCGCCAGGTTCGCCTCGCGGGAGTCGTCGGGCGTCAGCGGGTCGGACGCGCCGATGACGCTCACCGCGGTGCGCACGACATCCATCGGGTGCGCCGTGAGCGGGAGCTCGTCGATGATGCGCTTGATCTCGTGGTCGAGGCCCCGGAGCGAGCGCTCGAGCTGCTCGAACTCGGCGAGCTGGCGCTCGTCGGGCAGCTCGCCGTACCAGAGCAGGTAGGCGACCTCCTCGAAGGTCGCGGATGCCGCGAGCTCCTGCACGGGGTACCCGCGGTACAGCAGCGAGTTGGTCTCGGGGTTCACCTTCGAGACCGCCGTGTAGTCGACGGGAACCCCCGCGAGTCCCTTGTAGATCTCGGGGGCCTGCTGCTGGTCGCTCATCTTGCTCCTCGTTGAGTGCGGTTGCGGTGCGCCGGTGCCGGTGCGGTGCGCCGGTGCGGTCAGTGCTGTGCGGTGCGGTCGGTCAGAACAGTCCGGTCGGGATCTCCACGCCGACGAGCGCGCCGGGCGCCGCCGTGATCGTGAGACCGCCGAGCTCGTCGGGGCCGAGCTCGGGCAGGCGCTGCGCGAGGTCGAGGAACCGTTCGATCTCGGCCGCCTCGAGCACCCACTCGGCGAGCGTGCGGAACTTCGTCACGTACTGCTCGCGGGCGAACGGCCTGGCGCCCAACGGGTGCGCGTCGGCCACGGCGATCTCGTCGACGATCTCGCCGCCGTCGGCGAGCCGGATGACCACGCGCCCGCCGAACGCCTTCTCGGCGATGTCGTTCGAGTGGTAGCGGCGCGTCCACTCGGCGTCCTCGACGGTCGAGACCTTCTTCCAGAGCTCGACGGTGTCGGCGCGGTGCGCGCGCTCGGGGTCGTACGAGGTCTCGTGGTTGAACGTGCCGTCCTGCAGGGCGACCGTGAAGATGTACGGGATCGAGTGGTCGAGCGTCTCGCGCGAGGCATCCGGGTCGTACTTCTGCGGGTCGTTGGCGCCGGAGCCGATGACGTAGTGCGTGTGGTGGCTCGTGTGCAGCGTGATCGACTCGATGCGCGACGGCTCGTCGAGGATCAGCGGGTACTCCTCGTGGAGCTTGCGCGCCAGGTCGATCCACGCCTGCGCCTGGTACTCGGCCGAGTGCTCCTTCGTGTACGAGTCGAGGATCGCCCGCTTGGCCTCGCCCGGCTCGGGCAGCGGCACCTCGTACGTGGCATCCGGACCGCCGAGGAGCCATGCGATGACACCGTCTTCGCCCTCGTAGATCGGCACGGGGCTGGTCTCGCCGCGCATCGCGCGGTCGACGGACTCGACGGCCATCTTGCCCGCGAAGGCCGGGGCGTGCGCCTTCCAGGTCGAGATCTCGCCCTTGCGCGACTGGCGCGTGGCCGTCGTCGTGTGCAGCGCCTGGCCGATGGCCTGGAAGATCGTCTCCTGGTCGAGTCCGAGCAGGGTGCCGATGCCCGCGGCGGCCGACGGGCCGAGGTGCGCGACGTGGTCGATCTTGTGCTGGTGCAGGCTGATCGCCTTGGCGAGGTCGATCTGGATCTCGTAGCCGGTGGCGATGCCGCGCACGACGTCGCGACCCGTGAGGCCGCGGCTCGCGGCGAGGTGCTGCGCGACGGCGACGATCGGGGGGATGTTGTCGCCGGGGTGCGAGTACTCCGCCGCGAGGAACGTGTCGTGGAAGTCGAGTTCGCGCACGGCGACCCCGTTGGCCCACGCCGCCCATTCGGGGCTCGTGCGGCGTGCGGCATCCGCACCGAAGACGGTCGCGCCATCGCCGCCGATCGAGACCGGGTGCGCGAGCGCCTGGCTGCGCGCCGAGACGACGGGCCTGCGTGCGAGGGATGCCGCGGCGACCGCGGCGTTGTCGATGACGCGGTTCACGACCATCTCCACGACGTCGTCGTCGAGCTCGACGGGGTCGACGGCGATTCCGGCGAGCTGCCATGCGAGCTGGCCCTCGCGTGCGAGGTTCTCGTCGCTGCGGTGTGTACGCAGGTGGTGGGTCAGCATCGGTTCCCTTTCGTGGAGTGGTGCCTCATCAGGCTACGCGTCGCGCCTCGATCGAGGCGAGCGCGTGGCGAAGACTCATGTGCAGGTGCACGTGCGTGGCATGGGCGGCGAGCGACTGGTCGCGCGCGATGATCGCCTCGACGATGAGCAGGTGCTCGCCGGCAGCGGCGCGCAGTCGCTCGGGGTCGTGCCTGGCGATGCGCCGGATGCGCGTGGAGTGCAGGCGCACGCTCCGCAGGGCGGCGCTGAGGTGCGAGTTGCCCGCCGCCTCGTCGATGGCCCGATCGAAGTCGGCGATCACGGCGTAGTACTCGGCGAGGCCGGTCTCTCCCGCGTCGACGAGTTCTCCCGCGGCACGGAAGCGCTCGGCGAGCGCCGTGAAACGCTCGGGTTCGCCTCGACGCGCGGCGAGACGGGCGGCCTGCTCCTCGAGGGCCTCGCGCAGTTCGTAGAGATCGGCGATCGAGCCCCCCGAGAGTTCGGCGACCACGAGCGCGCGGGCCGACTGCGCGGCCACCAGGCCGTCGGAGCCGAGCCGCGCGAGCGCTTCGCGAACGGGCGTGCGGGAGACGCCGAGACGCTCGGCCTGCTCGACCTCGGCGAGCACGGTGCCGGCGGCGAGCGTGCCGTCGAGGATCTCCTCGCGGAGCGTCTCGTACGTGCGTTCGCTGGCCCGCATCGTCGCTCCCCTCAGCCGCGTTCGTCCCTTATGTATACACACTGACACGCTCGCGGCGCAACGGATGCCGCGAGCCCGTGTTTCTGCATACAAGCGCTTGAGTGCGGAATAATCCGGTTCAGTCGAAGATGCCGTCGCCGACGGGCTCGGCGAGCGCCCGCGAGAACAGGTCGTCGGGCAACTCCTCGGCGGTCGCCGGCCGCCAGGCCGGCGTGCGGTCCTTGTCGATGACCTGGGCTCGGATGCCCTCGTGCAGGTCGGGCTGCTGCAGGAACCACGAGACCAGCCGGAACTCCTGCTCGAGTGCATCCTCGAGTCGCGGCAGGCCGCGGGCGCGCCGCACCGCGTCGAGGGTCACGGCGAGCGCCGTCGGCGACAGCGTCTCGAGTTCGTCGGCCGCTGCGGCGGCGTTCGTGCGGGCGGATGCCGCGGCATCCGCCGTCGCGGACCCGTCGACCGGCGACGCGGCGAACGCGCGCAGTCGATCGAGGATCTCGGCGACCGTCGGCGCCGAATAGCAGGCGTCGACCCAGTCGCGGCTCGCGGCGAGCGCCGACGGTCCGGGCGTCTCGTCGAACAGCATGACGATCTCGGCGGGGCTGCCGGGGTCGGCGCGCTCGGCGAGCGCCTGCAGCAGGTGCGGCAGGCTCTCGGAGGGCACGAGCGCGTCGGCGAACCCCGCGTGGATCGCGTCGGCCGCGTCCATCGTGCGGGAGTTGAGCGCGAGGTGCACGCCGAGTTCGCCGGGAGCCTTGGCGAGCAGCCAGGTTCCGCCGACGTCGGGCGTGAAGCCGATGCGCGTCTCGGGCATGGCCACGCGCGAACGCTCGGTGACGACGCGCACCGAGGCGTGCCCGGCGAGGCCGACGCCGCCGCCCATCGTGATGCCGTCCATGATCGCGACGACCGGCTTCGGGTACCTGGCGATCGCGGCGTTCAGGCGGTACTCGGCGCGGAAGAACGTCTGCGCCTCGATGATGCGGCCGCTCGTCACGAACCCGTGCAGCTCGCGGATGTCGCCGCCCGCGCAGAACCCGCGGTCGCCTGCGCCGTCGAGCACGACGACCGCGACCTCGCTGTCGTTCCGCCAGGCCTCGAACACCTCGGCGAGCGCGAGGATCATGTCGTAGCTCAGGGCGTTGAGGGCCTGCGGACGGTTGAGCGTGACGTGGCCGACTCCGTCGGCGACGCTCGCGGTGATGTGCTCGCTCACGTCTGCCACCGTATCGCCCATCGCCGGGACCTTGGAGATCGCGCGGGCGGAGTAGCATCGCCGGATGGTCCCCCTCGAGTCACTCGGCGCGTTCGTCATCGCGTCGATCGTGCTCATCGTCATCCCCGGCCCGAGCGTGCTGTTCGTCATCGGCCGTTCGCTCGCGCTCGGGCGCCTCGGCGGGCTGCTCAGCGTCGTCGGCAACGCACTCGGCATGGTGCCGCTCGTCGCGGCCGTGGCGCTCGGCGTGGGGGCGATCGTCGCCCAGTCGGTCGTGCTGTTCACGATCATCAAGTTCGCGGGCGCGGCCTACCTCGTCTACCTCGGCATCCAGGCCATCAGGCACCGAGCGGATGCCGCGGCATCCGTCAACGGCAAGGCCGCCTCGCACTCGCACTGGCGCCAGCTGGGCGAGGGGTTCGTCGTCGGCGTGACGAACCCGAAGACGATCGCCTTCTTCGTGGCGGTGCTGCCGCAGTTCGTGTCGTTCGGCACCGGGTCGATCCCGCTGCAGCTGTTCGAGCTCGGCGTCGTCTTCATCGTGCTCGCGCTGCTCTGCGACTCGGTGTGGGCGCTCGCGGCGAGCGCCGCACGCGGCTGGTTCGCGCGGTCGCCGAAGCGCATCTCGCACCTCTCCGCCACGGGCGGCGTCATGATGATCGGCCTCGGCGGCGTGCTCGCCCTCTCGGGCAACAAGCACTGATCCGCCGCTGGTTCAGGCCCTGATCCGCACCGGGCAGGCACTGCTCCTCCACCGGTACGGGCCCATCGGCGGCCGCCACCATCGAAGCTCGGGCGTCGCACCGATTCCTCTCCGCGGGTAGCGTCCGATCATGCTGCATCCGTTCGAGATCGTCGCCGAGCCCGTGCGCCGACGGATCATCGAGGTCCTCGCCGGCGGATCGCACCCGGTCGGCATGCTGACCGATGCCGTGACCGCCGAGTTCGGCATCTCGAGGTCTGCCGTCGCGCATCATCTCCGGATCCTCCGCGACGAGCGCGCCGTGTCGGTCACTGCCGATCTCACCGTGCGGCACTACCGGCTCGACGAGGGGTTCCTCGAGCGGCTCGACGACGCGGTGGGCGAGCTCTTCCGGCTCTGGGATCACCGGTACGGCTTCGGATCAGGGCTCCGCTCGGACGACGACGGCGACTGGGCGGGCGACGATGGCGGCGTCCACGCCGGGCGGATGCCGATGCCGTCGGCCGCTCGGTCCCGCACCCCGCACGCTGATCGCCCTCGAGCAGAACCGGCGTCGCCGCACGAAGCCGACGACCGCCCGCACCGAGCGGGCGCGAAGGGCCGCCGAGGATCCCGGAGTCACGGCAACTGGACCCTCCCCAAGACCTGAGTGGTCACACCCGCCATGCACCACACCCCGCATGGTGCACCCGCACCAGCACCAGCACCAGCACCAGCACCAGCACCAGCACCAGCACCAGCACGAGCACCACGGCCGCACCGCTGTCGGCAACCTTGCACACCAGCGCCACCAGCACCCGATAGACGCACCACCCCGAGACCATCCTCGAGCCCGCAGAAACGCGATTCCCGTATGTCAGTTGCGCCTCATCGTTGAGGCGGAACTGACATACGCGGATCGGAAGTCCCCGCGGAATCGAGCACGCAATCGTGCGGGCGGGGATTGAAGGGCGAGGCTGGCTTGCACCGGCCGGAGCACGGGATAGCTGGCGGGCAGAGCGCGGACGGGCAGGCGGCGCGTCGGACTCGCGGACGGGCAGGCGCGCGGGCGGGCGGACGGGCGGACGGACGGGCGGGCGGGCGGACGGGCGGACGGACGGGCGGGCGGCGGGCGCATTCGGCCTGCTCCCGGCATCCGCTCGTAGAATCTCGGGGTGGCCCTCGCCAAGATCCTCCTCTACTACGCCTTCGCGCCCCTCGCCGACCCCGATGCCGTGCGCCTGTGGCAGCGCGACCTCGCCGAGTCGCTCGGGCTGCGCGGCCGCATCCTGCTCTCGAAGGACGGGATCAACGGCACGCTGGGCGGCGAGATGGGCGCGCTCAAGCGGTACGTGCGCAAGACCCGCGAGTACCCCGCGTTCAAGCACATCGACTTCAAGTGGAGCGAGGGCACAGGCCTCGACGAGCAGGGCACGACGCTCGACTTCCCGAAGCTCAGCGTCAAGGTGCGCGACGAGATCGTCTCGTTCGGCGCGCGCGGCGAACTGCAGGTCGACGGCGCGGGCGTGGTCGGCGGCGGCACGCGCCTGAGCCCCGACGCGCTGCACGAGCTCGTCGCCGAGCGCGGCGACGACGTCGTCTTCTTCGACGGCCGCAACGCGCTCGAGGCCGCCATCGGCCGGTTCTCGGGCGCGATCGTGCCCGACGTCGACACGACGCGCGACTTCGTCGAACTCCTCGACTCCGGTGAGTACGACGAACTCAAGGGCCGCCCGGTCGTCACGTACTGCACTGGCGGCATCCGCTGCGAGGTGCTCTCGAGCCTCATGGCGAGCCGTGGGTTCGGCGAGGTGTACCAGCTCGAGGGCGGCATCGTGCGCTACGGCGAGCGCTACGGCGACGACGGCCTCTGGAACGGCTCGCTCTACGTATTCGACGGGCGCGGTTCGATCGACTTCAGCGATCACGCGGCAGTCATCGGCACCTGCGCGGTCTGCGGTGAGGCGACCAAACGAACCGTCAACTGCACGGATGTCTCGTGCCGCATGCAGCTCGTCGTGTGCGAGTCGTGCGACACCGCCGAGTGCCCCGCGCACGCCGGTGCACCGGTCGCGCCGGGCGCGTAGCGAAACGTCCCGAGACCCGGAGAGCCCATGGACACCGCCGCCTTTCGAGCCGACCTCGACCTGATCCCCTCGACGCTCGAACGGCTCGCCGACGCCCTCGACGACGGCCTGCCCGGACTCGAACGACTCGCGATGCTCGGTTCGGCGCGCGTGCTCGTGCTCGGCATGGGCTCGAGCCGGTACGCGGCCGACGTCGTCGCCCGGCGCTACCGCAGCGTCGGCGCGAACGTCGTCGTGGAGCTCGCGAGCGCCGAGCTGCTGCCGCCCGCGGCGCCCGATCTCGCGGTCGTCGCCGTCTCCGCCACCGGCGGCAGCGTCGAGGTGCTGCGTGCCGTCGAGCGCTACCGGGGCGCCGGGCGACTCATCGCCGTCACGAACCGGCCCGACTCCGAGCTCGGACGCCGCGCCGACGTCGTCGTGCCGCTGCTCGCCGGAGTCGAGGCCTCCGGGGTCGCGTGCCGCACGTTCCGCGCGACGTTCGCCGTGCTCGATGCGGTGCTCGAGGAGCTGCTCGGCACGGCGCCCGCCCAACGGTTCGATGCGGCCGCCGTGCGCGGTGCTGCGACCGCCAACGCCGTGCTGCTCGCCATGGCCGGCGACTGGATGCCGCCCCTCGCCGACCTGCTCGCGGGCCCCATGGGCACGTGGGCGCTCGCCCCCGCCGAACGCGCGTCGAGCGCGCAGCAGTCGGCGCTCATGCTCCGCGAGGTGCCGCGGCGCATCGCCTTCGCATCGGAGACCGGCGACTGGTCGCACGTCGACGTCCACCTCACGAAGACGCAGGACTACCGTGCACTCGTGTTCGCCGGCTCGGCGTGGGACGCCCAGGCCCTCGACGTGATGGCGCAGCGCAGCTCCCGCTTCGCCGCCATCGGGCGCGAGCTGCCCGGCGCCGAGCTCGTGCTGCGGTTCCCGGGCGACACCGACGACTCGGTCGCCGCCCTCACCGAGCTGCTCGTCGCCGAGCTCGTCGCCGACCATTGGCTGCGCACGTTCGGCGAGGGCGCACCCTGACCTCCCCCTGACCGGCGCCATCCCGCGTTCAGCGGGGCGGGCGCTTCAGGCGGGGGCGACGGGCGTAGGCGCGCGCGGCGCGGCTCGAGAGCGCGAGCATCACGAGGATGTCGAGCGAGAGCGTCACGAGTGTGAAGTCGAGGTGCAGCTCCTGGTCGCCGACCCACCAGGTGACGAACGATCCGCTGATGCTGAGCGTCGCGAAGATCATCACGAGGATGCGCGCCCAGTTGACCCCGAGGAAGATGAGCCAGGCGAGCACGAGCTCCACGACGAGCACGACGATGCCGGGCACGACGATGAACGCGAGCGAGGCGTTCAACGTGTCGGCGTCGACCGTCGTGACATCGAGCTCCTCCGCGATGACGGTGCGCCAGTTCGTGCCGAGCAGGAGCAGCCAGATCGCACCGCCGAGCACCCGCAGCACCACCAGCACGGCTCCCATGGATACGGCTGCGGGTCGACGCATGGGCGGCGGGGAGGCATCCGCCCGCCCGACCAGTCGCTCGAGCGGCTCGGTCGACGTGCGCTTGCGCTCTGCGCGGTCGCTCACGATGCCACCCGCACGGCGCTCACGTCGATGACCGGGAGGTCGCCATCGGTGCGGATGGTGTCGCCACCGCCGTTGCGCGAGTGGTAGCCGGTCGAGAAGTCCGCGAGCACGCTGACCGAGATCGCCGGGTCGGACTCGCGCAGCGTGCGCACGATGTGGTCGCGCTCGACATCCGTGTCGGCGTCGATCTTGTGGGTGACCTGGAGCGTGAAGAGCGAGAACCCGACGGCGCGGTCGAAGGTGCCCGCCGCGAGCCACTCGACCCGGGCGCCGCCGGGCAGCAGCCAGCCATCGGGTGTTCGCCAGAACCGCACGTGATGGCGCTTGGCGGGGTTGCCCTCGACCTCCTGCTGGAAGGCGAAGTCCTGCTTGCGACCGAACAGGAACAGCGGGCTCACGGGAGCTTCGTCGTAACTGCGGCGGGTGATCGTCGAGGTGATGATGCGCCAGCTCGACGACCCGGTCAGTTCGTCGGCGCGAGTCCATCCGGCATCCTGCATCGCCCGCAGCAGTTCGGCCTCACCGCCGAGCACCGCGAGGTTGACCGGGTCGCCGAAGAGTCCGTCGCTCGTGCGGGTGCGGCCCATGAAGTAGTCGGGCACGTAGATCGTCGTGAGCACGCGATGCAGGCGCGGCAGCACCAGGTAGGCGATCAGCGCCCAGAACAGGACCATCACGAGGATGCCCCACCACCCGAGCGTGAAGGACTCGCTGAACAGCAGGTACGCCAACCACAGCGCGGCCAGCCCGGCGAACACGAAGAAGAACTCGTCGAGCACGGCATTCACCGAGAAGCGGCGTGCACGCTTCGAACGCGGCGGTGCCGTCGATGCCGTCTGCGCCCCGGATGCCGCGGCCCCTGCCCCGCTCATGAGTGCATGTTATCCGTGCCCGCGCCTATGCTCACCGCATGGCCTACGACGTCGCGCGCATCCGATCCGGTTTCCCGTCGCTCGAGAGCGGGTGGGCGCAGTTCGACGGGCCGGGCGGCACGCAGACGCCGCGCGCGGTCGGCGAGGCCGTGGCATCCGTGCTCACCGGGCCGCTCTCGAACCGCGGCACGATCGGCGTCTCCGAGGAGCGCGCCGAGGCCGCGGTGCACGGGTTCCGGCTCGCGATGGCCGACTTCGCGAACGCGCACCCGCGCGGCATCGTGCATGGGCGCAGCGCCACGCAGCTCACGTACGACTTCTCGCGGCATCTGTCGAAGGGCTGGGGGCCGGGCGACGAGGTGATCGTGACGAGCCTCGACCACGACTCGAACATCCGCCCGTGGGTGCAGGCCGCCGAGCGTGTCGGGGCGACCGTGCGCTGGGCCGAGTTCGACCCGGCGACGGGCGAGCTCCCGGTCGAGGCCGTGACCTCGCTCCTCGGTGAGCGCACGCGCCTCGTCGCGGTCACGGCCGCGTCGAACCTCATCGGCACGATGCCGGATGTCGCGGCGATCGCTTCGGCCGCGCATGCCGTGGGTGCGCTCGTCTGGGTCGACGGCGTGCACTTCAGCGCTCACGAACTGCCCGACCTCGACGCGCTCGGGGCGGACTTCTTCACGTGCTCGCCGTACAAGTTCCTCGGCCCGCACTGCGGCGTGCTCGTCTCCCGGCCCGAGTTGCTCGAGACCATCGAGCCCGACAAGCTGCTGCCGGCGACGGAGGTCGTTCCCGAACGCTTCGAGTTCGGCACGCTGCCCTACGAACTGCTCGCCGGGGTCACGGCCGCGGTCGACGTGCTCGCGGGGCTCGCCTCGTCGGGGCCCGGCGGCCGCGACGGAGACGGCGATGACGACGGCGGGTCGGATGCCGCGGGCTCGCGCCGCGCGCGACTGCAGGCCTCGTACGCCGCCCTCCACGAGCACGAGTCGCGCCTGCTGGCACGCCTCGAGGCTGCCCTCGCCGAGCTCCCCGGCGTGACCGTGCACTCGCGGGCGGCCCGCCGCACCCCGACCCTGCTGCTCACCTTCGCCGGCCACGAGGCATCCGTCGTCACGAGTCAGCTCGCCGCGGGGCAGGTGCTCGCGCCGAGCAGCAACTTCTACGCGCTGGAGGCCTCGCGCCGACTCGCACTCGGCGACGCGGGCGGCCTGCGCGTCGGCCTCGCGCCGTACACCGACGACGAGGACCTCGACCGGCTGATCGCGGGGCTCCGCGCAGCCCTCGCCTGAACCGCCGGCCCGTCGAGGGTGGCGAGTTCCGGACCTCATGCGGCGAATACCGCATCGAGCGGCGAAGCGCCCCGCGGGCGAACATACGCTGGAGACATGACCAGCATCGTCGAACGCGCCACCGAACTCCGCCGCCTGCACACCGACCCCGAACTCCTCCAGGTGGTGAACGTCTGGGACGTCGTCTCGGCGCGCGCCGTCGCAGACCTGCCCGGAACGAAGGCCCTCGCGACCGCGAGCCACTCGATCGCCGCGACGTTCGGCTACGAGGACGGCGAGCAGATCCCGGTCGACCTCATGCTCGACATGGTCGGCCGCATCGCCCGCGCGGTCGACGTGCCCGTGAGCGCCGACCTCGAGGCCGGATACGGCGACGCGGGCGAGACGATCCGCCGGGCGATCGGCGAGGGCATCGTCGGCGCGAACCTCGAGGACCAGCTGAAGCCGCTCGACGAGGCGGTCGCCGCCGTGCGCGCCTCGGTCGCCGCCGCCGACGCCGAGGGCGTGCCGTTCGCGCTGAACGCCCGCACCGACGCGTTCCTCCGCGGGCGCGACCGCTCGCTCGAGGTCAACGTCGCCGACGCGATCGAACGCGGGCGCGCCTTCCTTGACGCCGGCGCCACGAGCGTGTTCGTGCCGGGCATCTTCGGCGAGGACGTCGTGCGGCAGCTCGTCGCAGGCATCGGCGAGCTGAAGGTCACGCTGATCGGCCTGCCGGGCGTTCCGGCCCCCGAGCGCCTGCAGGAGCTCGGCGTCGCACGCGTCTCGTACGGCCCGACGACGCAGCGGGTCGCACTCGGCGCGCTGCAGGACCTCGCGACCGACCTGTACCTCGGCGGCGTGCTGCCCGACGGGATCCGGCCGCTGAACTGAGGCGTGCGGTCCCGCTGGTCTCGAGACGCTCCGCTCCTCGACCGGCGGGACCGAAGTGCCGCCTGATCTCGCGAATCCCCCGCGAGACGGATGCCGCGCGCAGCCCTCGCTCGCTAGGGTGAGCGGGAGGCGAGTGGTCGCCGGGCCCTGCGGGGGCGCGGCCATGTGCGGCCCGCTCGCCCCCGGCTACGAGGAGAGCGCATGAACAGCGGCATCCCCATCGAGATCTCGGGGCTCAGCAAGCACTTCGGCAATGTCACCGCGGTCGACGACCTGAGCTTCACGGTGCAACCGGGTCGGGTGACCGGATTCCTCGGTCCGAACGGCGCCGGCAAGACGACGACGCTGCGCGTACTGCTCGGCCTCGTGAAGGCCTCGAGCGGCACGGCGACGTTCGGCGGCACGCCGTATCACGCGCTCAAGCGCCCGCTCGAGACGGTCGGCGCCGCGCTCGACGCGAGCTTCCACCCCGGGCGCACAGCCCGCAACCACCTCAAGGTCACCGCGACCGCGGCGGGCATCCCGTCATCACGTGTTCCGGTCGTGCTCGAGCAGGTCGGGCTCAGCGAGTTCGCCGACCGACGCGTCGGCGGCTACTCGCTCGGCATGCGCCAGCGGCTCGCCCTCGCGTTCACGCTGCTCGGCGACCCGTCGGTCTTCGTGCTCGACGAGCCGATCAACGGCCTCGACCCCGAGGGCATCAAGTGGATCCGCATGTTCCTGCAGCGCCTCGCGCAAGACGGCCGCACCGTGCTCGTGAGCTCGCACCTGCTGAGCGAGGTGCAGCAGAGCGTCGACGACGTCGTGATCATCTCGCGCGGGCGCCTCGCCAAGACCGGCACCCTGAGCAGCCTCGAACTCGAGTCGGCGCCGCGCACGATCGCCGACTCCCCCGACCGTCCACGCCTCTCAGCGGCGCTCACGCAGGCCGGCCTCGAGTTCACCGAGGGACGCAACGGCTTCATCGTGGCCGAGCCCGACCCCGGCCTCGTCGGGCACGCGGCCTTCGTCGGCGGCGTCGAACTCAAGTCGCTGTACCGCCTGAAGTCGGGCCTCGAGGAGTCGTTCCTGGCGCTGGTGAGCGGCGAGGCCGCGGCCCCCGGTGGGGCCGACGGTTCCGTCGACGGCGGGGCGGATGCCGCGGGCGGCCCGGCCGACCACGACGCAGCCGCCATCGACGACGAGCTGTCCGACGCGACATCCGCTCGCTCCGAACCCGGCGAACCCGCCGAACCGGCAGCGCCAGCCGAACCCGGCGCGCCAGGCGAACCCGGCACCACCGACGGGGCGAAGGGGTGATGGGCATGCTGCGCGCACTCGGCTCCGAGTTCCAGAAGTTCTTCACCACCCGCATGTGGTGGCTGCTCACGCTGCTGCTCGTCGGGTACGTGGCCCTGTCGGCGGGCGGCTTCGGCGCGTTCCTGGGCTGGGCGACCGACAACCCCACGGCGGCCGCGGGCGCGAGCTCGACGCCGCTGCCGACCGACGGGCTCGCTCCGCTCGTGTACAGCTTCGCGTCGTCGATCGGCTACGTGTTCCCGGTGCTCTTCGGCGCGCTCGCGGTCACGACCGAGTTCCGGCACAAGACGCTGACGCCGTCGTTCCTCGTGCAGCCGCAACGCGCCACCGTGCTGTGGGCGAAGTACGTGTCGCAGCTGATCGTCGGTGCGGGGCTCGGCGTGCTCGCGTTCGCGGCCACGGTCGGCGCGGGCGCGGGTGCGCTGGCGGCGTTCGGCATCGACACCGCGCTCGACTCGCCCGACACGTGGGCCCTGATCGGTCGTGGCGTGCTCGCGATGGCGTTGTGGGGCACGATCGGCGTGGGCCTCGGCTCGCTCGTGACCAACCAGGTCGCCGCCATCGTCATCGTGATCGCCTTCACGCAGTTCGTCGAGCCGATCGTGCGACTCGTGGCCTCGCTGAACGACGTGACCGCGAACATCGGCAAGTTCCTGCCCGGCGCGGCCAGCGACGCCCTCGTGGGCGCCTCGTTCTACAGCGTGGCCGCGATCGGATCGGCCGAGACGCTCGAGTGGTGGCAGGGCGGTCTCGTGCTGTTCGGCATCGGCCTCGTGACCACGCTGATCGGCAGCCTCACGACCTGGCGGAGGGACGTGTCGTAGTCGTGGACCTCGCCGAGCTCCGCGAGCTGCGTCTGCACGTGCAGGGGCTGCGGCATCCGTTCGACATGTCAGCACCCGAGGTCGTGCGCCGGTTCGGGGCCGTGCAGGCGCAGGAGTACGTGCCCGCGCAGTGGGGCCTCGCGCAACGCGTGCCCGTGCCGACGAGGCCGGACGCCGCGGCGCTCGCAGCCGACCTCGACGCCGGGCGCATCCTCCGCACGCACGTGCTGCGGCCGACGTGGCACTTCCTGCACCCCGACGACGCCCGGTGGGTGCTCGAGCTCTCGGCCGAGCGCGTGCACCGTGCGAACGGCACGTACTACCGCTCGACGGGCGTCGACGGCGAGGATGCGGTTCGGGCGGTCGACGTGGTCGCGGCCTGCGTCGCCGACGGGCACCGCACGCGCACCGACATCGCGACCGCGCTGGCCGACGCGTCGCTCCCCGCGACGGGTGTGCCCCTCTCGTACGTGCTCATGCGGGCCGAGCTCGAACGCGTCGTCATCAGCGGCGCGAACGTCGGCAAGCAGCGCACCTACGCCGCGTTCGACGAGCGCGTGCCGCCATCGGCCCCCAGACCCCGCGACGAGGCGCTCGCCGACCTGGCCGAGCGGTTCCTCGACGCCCGCGGCCCCGTGACCGATCGCGACTTCGCGTCGTGGTCGGGCTTCACGCTGACCGATGCGCGGCGGGCGCTCACCGCCGTCATCGAGCGAGCGGATGCCGCGGGCGACCCGGTCGAGACCCTGGGCGTCGAGGGGGTCGTCCACCACGTGCGCTCGGCGCAGCTCGCACGATTCGAGGGCGAGTTCGGGGGCGGTGCCGCCGCCGAGCCGGGGCCCCGCATCGACCTGCTGCAGGCCTACGACGAGTACATCATGGGATACGCGTCGCCCAGGGCGTTCCTGCACGCCGAGGGCGATGCCGTGGTGCACGCCGAATTTCCGCTCCACGCCCTGATGTGCGACGGCGTCATGATCGGGCGGTGGGCGCCGCCGACGGCGTCGGCCGCCACCGCCGTGCGGCTCGTGCCATGGCGCGGACTCGACGCCCACGAGGAGCGCTCGCTCGAGGCATCCGTCGCCGAACTCGGCGTGTTCCTCGGCGGCGAACTGCGCATCGAGCAGGAGGCCCCGGCCGACTGACCTCGGCGCGGTCCGGAACTGCGCGGCCTGCGCTGCCTGCGCGAGCGCCCGCACCACCGGTGGGCGCGCCCCCACGACCGCGAGCCCGGCCCCTCGGTACGATCGCGACATGCTCGTCATCGCCAGCGTCTTCGTCGCCCTCGCCGCGCTGCTGCACGGCTACATCTTCCTGCTCGAGAGCGTGCTGTGGACCCGGCCCAAGACGTGGAAGACCTTCGGCGTCGCCGATCAGGCCGCCGCCGACATCACGAAGCCGATGGCCTACAACCAGGGCTTCTACAACCTGTTCCTCGGCATCGGCGCGGCGCTCGGACTGATCCTCGTGTGGTCGGGCGTCGACGAGGCCGGGCGTGCGCTCGTGCTGTTCTCGACGGCGTGCATGGCGCTCGCAGCGGCCGTGCTGACGACGACGGGTCGCGGCTACCTGCGGCCCGCGCTCATCCAGGGCACGCTGCCGCTCATCGGCTTCGTGCTGTTCCTCTTCGCGTGAGCGTGAGCGAGAGCGAGAGCGTCAGCGCTTGAGCGTGCACGGCCGAGCGCGGGCGGCTCAGCCGACGAACGCGAGCACCGCGACGGCCGCGAGCCCGCCGACGGCGACCACGCACGAACCCGCGAACGCGGCCAGCACGACGATCGCGGATCGGCGCGAGCTGCGGGCCACCGACGGCAGCGGCTGTGCAGGATCGCGCGTCGGCTCCACGCCGCCCGTGTACGCGGGCGCGGCGAGCCTCGGCGCCGTCGGCTCGAGCGGCCGCGCGGCATAGTGCTCGAGGAGCCCCGGACCGGTGCCGACCTCGGCCGTGCGCAGCACGTCGTCGGAGACGGGCGCGGGGGTCACCCGTCGGCTGCGACGCATCGGCGCGTGCATGATCGCGTCGGGCCCGTCGGTCGGCAGGGGCGTCGCGCGCACGACCGTGCGCTCGACCACGATCGTGTCATCGGGCGCGGCCGGCCCGATGCCGGCGAGGTCCGTCGCGGCCGGCCCGGTCGTCGCCGGTGCGGTCGTGGCGGGACCGGTTCCGGTCGCCGTGCGGTCGACGACGATCGTCTCGTCGATCCCGACCGGCACGACCGCCGCCGGCACGGTCGGGGCCGTGGTCCGGTCGACGACGATCGTCTCGTCGAGCTCGGGGTTCGACGAGACATCGGAGGGCGCAGGCCCGACGGGCGGCGGCGGGATCGGCGCCGGACCCCGGCTCACCACGATCGTCTCGTCGAGCTCGGCGGGGGCGACGGGCGGGGTGCCGACCGACGCGCGCCGATCCACGACGACGGTCTCGTCGGCCTCGAGGTCGGTGTCGAGCACCTCGCCGGGGTTCGCCGCGGTCACGAGCGGCTCCGCACGGGAATGGTGGTGTGGTCGTCATCGGATGCCGCGGCATCCGCACCCCTGACGACCCCGGTCGTGGCATCCGACTGCTCGTCGATGCCGCCCGAGATCACGTCGACGACGACGACCGTGATGTTGTCGCGGCCCCCGGCCTGACGGGCCCGTTGCACGAGCGCGTGCGCGACGGACTCCGCGCGGCCGCCCATGGTGAGCGTCGCCCGGATGCCCTCGTCGCTGACCTCGCCGGTGAGCCCGTCGCTGCAGATCAGCAGGCGCTCGCCGTTGACGACGGGCAGCAGCCAGCTGTCGGCCGTGCTGTCGGGGCCGCCGATCGCGCGCGTGATGACGTTGCGCTGGGCGAACTGCTCGCGATCCTCCGGCTTGAGCTCGCCGGCGTCGACGAGTTCCTGCGCGAGCGAGTGGTCGACGGTGAGCTGCTCGAGCTCGGTGCCGTGGTGGCGGTATACGCGGGAGTCGCCCACGTTGAAGACCAGCCACGCGGGCTCGCCGTCGTCATCGACGAGGGCGACACCGGTGATCGTGCTGCCCGCGCCGCGTTCGGTGGTCTCCGCGACCGCGGCGACGGCGAGGGTGGCGTCCGCGAGCGCGGCGCGCACCTGGGCGATGCTCGCGACCTCGTTGCCCGCGACGTGCGCGCGGAACGCGTCGATGACGGCGGCGCTCGCACGGTCGCCGGCCTCGTATCCGCCCATGCCGTCGGCGACCGCGTAGACGGGCCACTGCGCCAGCGCGGAGTCCTCGTTCGCGCGTCGCACGAGCCCCACGTCGGTCGCGGCGGCCGCGGCGAGCTGCACCTGATGCACGGTCATCGGCCCGGCACCCCGGCGATGGGCGGATCGCGGTCGATGCGGACGCTCAGGGTTCCGAGCACGAACCGGTCGGGCACGAGGGTCGGCACGTCGGGATCGAGCAGCTGGTCCTCGCCGAACCCGTCGGGAACGAGCACGCCGTTCGTCGAATGCAGGTCGGTGATGGTCCACTGTTCGCCGTCGAGCTGCAGCACGGCGTGCGTCTTCGACAGCGTGCGGCTGGGGTCGGGCACCACGAGGCGCACTTCGCCCGCCTCGGGGTTCGCGACGCGGGGGTTGCGCCCGAGCAGCACGGTGCCGCCCGCGAGCCGCAGCGGCTCGCCGCCGTCGGGCACCAGATGCCAGGTCACCTTCGGCTTGCGCGCGACGACGATGGTGCGGTCGAGCGGGTCGTCGTCGAGATCCTCCTCGGTGGCCGCGATGGCGGTGGCGGCAGCGGTCGCGACGGCTGCGGCCGGCACCGGCTCGGCGAGCGCGACGGGCGCCGCCACCGCGAACAGGTCCGCGAAGACCGGTGCCGCGTTCGGGGCGGCGACCGGCGCCGCGTCCGGGGCGGCGACCGGTGCCGCGTCCGGGGCGAGGTCGAAGGGGGAGCCGGCCGGCGGCAGGGTGGGCAGCGTGGGCGCGATCGGAGTGCCGGGGGCCGGCTTCTGCTGCGGGGCGACGGATGCCGCGGGCATGGCGGGGATCGGCTCGATGCGGCCGGGGATCCGGGAGATCGGGTCGGCGATGGGCCCCGCGACGGCCGCCGCGGATGCGGGCACGTGGGGCTGGGCGGGCACCAGCGGCCGGGCCGACGCGGGCGGCTGGGCCGACGCGGGCACCGGCGCAGCCGTCGGCATGGGCGGCAGCGGAGCCGCGCCGCGCGGGTGCAGGTCGGCCCACGCCGGGAGGATCGGGGCGGAGTCTCCCGCCGGCCACCCGGCCGTGACGGCCGCCAGCGCGGCGTCGCGCGTGACGCCGGGCGCCACGGGCGGGATCGCGCCCGAGGAGGCGCCGCGCACCGGCATCCGCCCGCGCTCGGGGTCTGGCGATGGGCCGAGCGCGAGCACCGTCGCCCAGACTGGCGGCAGCAGCACGCCGAGCACGGTCGTGCCGACGCCGCGCCAGTACTGCCCGCTGATGCGGTGCAGCGCGAGGATGAGGAAGAACAGGCCGGCGAGCTGCGCGATCGGCACGAGCAGCAGCAGCGCGAGCCACGGGTTCTGGCCGCCGAGGCGGAACACCTGCATCTGGCTGTACACGGGCACCCAGGCCGACCACGGCGTCAGCCCGGCGTGCGCGAACACCCGCGCGAGCATCACGGAGTACCAGACGTAGAGGCCGGCGCCGAGCGCGAACGACACGGCGACCATCGTCAGGGTGACGGCGGCGAGCTGCTGGGCTTCTGCAGGGGTCATCGGGCGGGCTCCTCGAGTGCGGCGCGGGCTGGGGTGAGGCTGGCTGAGATCGAGCGGTCCGGGGTCGGGCGTCCGGTGCGCACGTGTCCAGGAAGGGCGCTCCGGGTGAGCGCGGCGAGCGAGAGTCGGGCCGCCAGCCGGCGCCGCAGTCGGGCCCCGGCCGCGAGCTCGGCGCGCTCGGCATCGACGAGCGCCCACGCGGCGCGGGCGTCGTCGCCATCGGGCGGGTCTCCGGCGAACACGGCTCGCTCGACGATGCCTGCGAGCTCGGTCGCGGCCTGTCGGCCGGACGCGCGCGCCGTGTCGGCCCGCGTGCCGAGTTGAGCCGTGAGCACGCCGTGCTCGGCGTAGAGGTCGATGAGGTCGTCCCAGGCGCCGACGATGCGCACCTCGGGGTCGGCCTCGCGTCGGCGACGACCCGACCGCACGCCCTTCGCGGCGAGCAGCACCAGCACGGGCAGCAGCAGCAGTGCCAGCGCGGCGACGCCGAGCGCGGTCCACCGCACCCAGGCCGCGAGCGCGAGCGGCCCGGCCGGCTCCTCGCCGGCGGGCGCGGCTTCGGCGTCGCTCGACTCGCTCTGCGCCGAGGGCGGGTCGATGGTCGCCGTCTCGGGGCGGTCGGGCGTCGTCGGGTGCTCCGGCAGCTGCTCGCCCTCGCGGATCAGGCTCGGAGCGACCTCGAACTGCGGGGTCGCGTCGATCGGCGTCCAGGCGCCGGAGGTCGAGGTGCCCGAGCCGCCGCCCGCGCCCGACGAGCCCGTCACCTCGGTCCAGACGGTGAGCGCCCCGCCCGCGCAGACGTCGGCGCACGTCGCCACGCCCGGCACCTCCTCGGCCCCGGCGAGGCGGAACCCGAGCACGACGCGCGACTCGTAGCCGAGGGCCCTGGCGAGCAGCGCGACCGCGACCGCGAACTGCTCGTCGTCACCCACGCCCGCGACGAGGGCGGCGTCGGATGCCTCGGGGCCGGCCAGGCGCTGCTGCTCGACGAGCTGCGTGAACAGCGCCTCGATGCGCGCCTTCGAGTGGCCGGAGTAGCTCGGAATGAACGTGTAGCCGCCGCCGAGGCCGGCGATCCACCCGGCGGCGTCCGGGCCGTCGACCGCCGCGTGGCTGAGATATCCGCGGTCGCGCAGGCGCTGCACGAGCTCGAGGAATCCGGCCGAGGTGTCGGGCTGCTCCTGCAACTCGATCCACGCCGCGAGCGCCGGGTACTCCTCGACGTCGAGCAGCGGCGTCGCGCCGGGCTCATCGAGGTCGGCCCGGCGGTCGGGCGCCGCGACGAGACGGTACTCGTCGCCCAACGCGAGACCGCGCGTCGCCGACGAGGCGGACGACGCGGTCGGCCCGGCGGCATCCGTCGACCCGGCGTCCGCGCCGTTCGCCGCACCGGTCGCATCCGATGAAACCGCAGCGATGTCGATCGAGGTCGCGCCGTCGCCGGAGCGGTGGAATCCGTCGTCGAGCGCCGCGGCACGATCACCCGAGAAGTCGGGTGCGGCCCGCAGGCCCTGCGGCGCGGGAACCCAGATGCCCGAGTAGCCCGGCTCGACCGAGACCCCGAACTCCACGTCGCCCGGCGCGCGCACCGCGGCGCGCGGCAGGCGGCTGAAGCGCGACGCGGCGGCATCGGCGGCGCCCTCTCCGGCGCCGACGTGGAACGTCTCGCCGTCGTACGTGTCGAGGGTCGCGAGGCGCAGGCGCTCGACGCCCGTGGTGTCGCCGTCGAGTGCGAGCCAGGGCTCGTCGACCCGGTCGGCGGTGAACGCCGAGCGGTAGCTCGCGAGCGGGGTCGCGGTCTGGCGCAGCACGACCTCGGGGTCGATGCGGTCGCGCAGCGCCTCGCGCTGCGCGAAGCCCGCGGCGGCGGGCGTCACGACGGCCCCGACGACGAGCGCGGCCAGCACGAGCGCGGTCGCGAGCGAGCGGCGCCGGAACGCCGACCACCCGGTCAGGCTCGACCGCTGCACGGTGTCGGCCGACGCCCGACGCAGCGCGACCGCTCGGATCGAGCGTGAGCGCAGCAGCAGCCAGGCCAGTGCGGCGACGAGGCCGCCGACCGCGACCACGAGTTCGCGCGGCGCGGGCACCGTCACGGGCCCGACCACGAGCGGGTCGCCGATCGCACTCGACCCGAACGCCAGCCCGAAGCCCGACATGCCGAGCCCGACGACGACCGCGAACGGCGACGCCGAGCGGTCGGGCACGACGAGCATCGCCGCGACGAGGGTGCCGACGAGCATCACGAGCAGGAACGGCACGAGGACGGCCTGGTACTCGCCGAGCGGCAGCGAGAGCGTGAGCAACTGCTTCCAGCCGACGACGACGCCCACGAACCCGTCGCGGATGCCCGCGATCCACATCAGGGGCGCGCCCACGGCGCTCGGGATCGCCACCGGCACGACGATCAGCGCGTAGACGACGGCCGTCGCCGGCACGAGCAGCAAGGCGCGCGCAACACCTGAGACGGGTGCGCGGCGGGCCGCCCACGCCAGCCCGAGGCCGGCGAGCATGCCGACCGCGGCGGCCACGGGCATCCGCACCGATTCGTACACGGGCCAGGCCGCGACCGTCGCGAGCAGACCGGCGACGACGACGTAGGCGATGCCGAGCAGGTCGCGCGCGCGGGAGGCCGTGTCCGGCTGCGGCGCGCTCATCGAACGGCTCCGCGCGCGAGCAGTTGGGCGAGGTCGTCGAGACGCCCGAGCGTGAGCACGGTCAGCTCGCGCGAGTGCCGCGCTGTCGGCTCGGCCTCGGGCTCGCACCGCACGGCGACCACCGTGATGCCGGGCGGCAGCGTGATCGCCGCACGGCGGAGACGATCGAGGGGCACGAGCGACCCCGTCACGAGGAACGCGATCGAGAGGTCGCTGAACGACTGCGCGACGAGCGTCGCGACCGATTCGAGACGGATGACGCGGGCACCCGTTCCCGCAGCCGAACCGCCCTGCAGCGCCGAGACGCCGTCGAGGAGCGCGCGCGGCGTCACCGTCGGCAGCGAGCGCATCGCCTGCACGGCGCCGCGGTCGAGCACGTCCAGCTCGGAGCTGACGCCCACGAGCACGTCGCGACCCTCGCGCACCCCCTGCACGCCGAGCGAGGCCGCGGCGCTCACGGCCGACTCGAACTCGTCGTCGTCGGAGTAGCCGTCGAGGTCGAGGTCGAGCAGCACCGCGATGCGCGCGTGCCTGGACTCCTCGTACTGGCGCACCATGAGCTTTCCGGTGCGCGCCGTGGACTTCCAGTGCACGTGCCGCTGCGAATCGCCGGGCACGTACTCGCGCACGGCGTGGAACGAGAGGTCGGCGTCGACGAGCGCACTCGACGGCGCACCCTCGAGGTCGCGGATGAGTCCGGCGCTCGACGGCGGCAGGGCGACGGTCACGGGGTGCACGTGCACGCGCTGCACCTCGGGCCAGCGCATCTCGCGCCGAAGCACGCGCAGGGGGTCGCCGCGCGAGACGGTCATCGGCCCGACGTCGATGACCCCGCGACGCTGCGCGGCGATGACGAGCTGCTCCTCGTGGTGCGCGCCGCCGCGGAGCAGCGGGATGTGCGCCTCGACGAGCCCGCGACCCACCGGGATGTCCACCACGCTCGGCATCGACGGCCGCGAGCCCCGGTTCACGAGGTCGAGCGTGCCGTGGATCTCGGATCCGGCGACGACCCGGTCGCGATCCAGGTCGAGCCGCACCCGGTAGTCGTGCGCCCCGAGCAGGAACGGAACGCAGACGAGCAGCAGGGTCGCCGACATCGCCGCGACCACCCACGCCTCGAACCAGCCGAACGCCGCCCCCGCGGTGGCACCGCCGATCGCGATCGCGACGAGCAGCAGGCCCGCCGGCGACACCGTCTCGCGCACCCAGTCCCGGGCGCGCACGAGCACGCCGACGGTCGAGCGCATGCCGCGGCGCGCCTGCGCGACGCCCGAGGCCACTCGGCCACGGCGCGTCTGCGCGAACCGCGTGACCGTGACGCCACGGGTCGAGGTGACCGTGTCGGTCGTCGCGGGTTCGCGGAGGAGGGGGCTGGATTCGGTCACGCCACCCCGTTCTCCCGGGGTGCGACCACGTCGAGCAGGATCTGGTTGATCACGGCGACCGCCGTGACGCCGTCGAACTCGGCCTCGGGCTCGAGCACGAGGCGGTGCGCGAGCGCGGCGACGGCGAGGCTGCGCACGTCGTCGGGGGTCGCGTAGGTGCGGCCGGCTGCGGCCGCCCAGGTCATGGCGAGCTTCGAGAGCGCGATGGCCCCGCGCACGCTCACGCCGAGCCGCACCTCGCTCGCACGACGCGTCGCATCGACGATGCGCATGACGTAGTCCGACACGATCGGGTTCACGTACACGCCCCGCGAGAGCTCGGTCATCGCGACGATCGTGTCGGTGCCGACGATCGCCTCGAGCTTCGGCTTCGGCGCGCCGACGGCCTGCAGAATGCGCATGGTCGAGGCCTCATCGGGGTAGCCGATCGACGTCTTGATCGAGAACCGGTCGAGCTGCGCCTCTGGCAGGCGGTAGGTGCCGCCCTGCTCGATCGGGTTCTGCGTCGCGATCACGAGGAACGGGTTGCCGACCGGTCGGGTGACTCCGTCGATCGTGACGTTGCCCTCCTCCATGACCTCGAGCAACGCCGACTGCGTCTTCGGGCTCGCGCGGTTGATCTCGTCGGCGAGCACGACGTTCGCGAAGACCGGTCCAGCGTGGAACTCGAACCGTCCGGCCTTCTGGTCGTACACGGTGATGCCGGTGATGTCGCCCGGCAGCAGGTCGGGCGTGAACTGCACGCGCGTCGACGTGCCGTGGATCGTCTCGGCGATCGCCCGCGCGAGCGCCGTCTTGCCCGTGCCCGGTGCGTCTTCGAGGAGCACGTGTCCGCCGCTCACGGCCGTCGCGAGCACGAGCTCGACCACGTGGCGCTTGCCGAGCACGGCCTGCTCGACGTTGTCGGCGATGAGCGAGAACGTCTCGGCGAACCAGGCGGCTTGCTCGGGTGCGATCGTCACGGTCGGGTGTCCTCTCGGGGGCGGTGCTGGGAAGTCTTCGCGGGGTCGGGCGCTGTTCGCGCCTCATGGGCGGGGCGGATGCCGCGGGCGGGCGTCACGGCACGACCGGCGGGTCGGTATCGACCGGTGGGTCGGGCGTCGGTGCGCACAGCGTCGCCGTGCGCGGGATGGCCGCGAGCCCGGCATACTGCCCGGTGAACGCGAGCGAGTACGTGACCGCGAGCGGGGACAGGGGGTCGGGCACCGTCCAGGCGCGGATCACGGCCGAGCCGGACGCGGCGGCGGACACGCTCGCGCCGACCTCGAACACCGTCACGGCCGCGGTGTCGACCGGGGCCGCGAGGCATCCGGAATCGAAGCGCACCGTGACCGGGGCCGGCGCGGTCTTCGCGACCACGAGGAGGTCGTTGGAGCAGTACGAGGAGCCCCAGTCGTTGTGGCACTGCCGGACGGAGACCTGGCCGGGATTCCCCCAGTCGCCGACGGCCGCCGCGAAGTCGTTGGACCAGCCCGTGAGGTTCGAGCGGTACTCGAGGTGGAAGTCCTCGAGCGCGGTCAGGCTCGGGCCGGTCAACCCGTAGGTGTAGGTGCTGCCGCTCACCGCGGGCGTCGTGGCCACGGTGTAGCTCGCGTCACCGGCCGGGGCGTCGACGCGCGTGTAGAGGTACACGTCGGCGGTGCCGGAGGCCACGACGCCGTACCCGTTCGCGGCACACGCCTTGACCCGGTACTTCTTGTACTGCGTGAGGCCCGAGATCGCGGGCGTCGAGGCGACCACGGCCGACCGTGCGTCGTACGCGAGGCCGCCCTCGCCGTCGGCCCAGCACTGCGGCTCGCCGCCGTCGCGCCACGCGAAGTACACGGTGTTCGCGGGCCGCGAGCTGTGGTTCGCGACACCGCCGAGGCCGATGCCGGCGATGGAGAGCGACGTGTTCGTGGTCGCCGTCGCCGTGATGCCGTTCGGATCGAAGGACGGCGCACCGGCCACCGTGACGGGCTTCGCGACCACGCCGCCCTCGTTGCCGCCGCGACCGGTGGGCGGCTCGAAGATGCTCGAGGGCACGAGCGTGATCATCTGGGGGCCCGGGCGCAGCACGAGATCGGCCGTGGTCGTGCCGCCGCGGCGGTCGATGACCTGGCCGGTCTCCTGCACGCGGAACGAGCGCGCGTCGGCGTCCGCCGTGATGCGCACCTCGGCGACCCCGGTCGACGGCGAGGTGGTGCCGGCGCGGTAGACCGGGTCGATCGCGACGTCGACGATCGACGGGGCCCGGTAGCTCCAGGTCGTGACCGCGTTCGTGGTGGTCGACGTGCCGACGCTGTTCACGGCTCGCGCCGCGAAGGCGTGGCGTTCGCCGGGCACGAGGTTCGGCACCCGGCACCACCAGGTGCCTGGCGCGTTCGGACCGCACTCGGCCGCGACCGTGCGACCGCCCTCGAGGATCTCGATGCCCGAGATCGCCGGATGGGCCCGCAGGGCCTCGCCGAGCGATACCTCGAGCGTCACGCTGGATTCGGAGTAGTCGGCGGTCGAGATCGAGGCCGGCGGCTGCGGCAGGCCGAGCAGGTCGACCGTCACGCGGCCGGTTCCGGGCCGCCCCTGCGCGTCGGCGACCGTGAACGGCACCACGCACTCGCCGCCGAAGGCGTTCTGCCCCGCCGGCCACGTGACCGTGACGGATCGGTCGTCGGCGGCGCGCACCGTGGCGACCTGGCAGTTCGCGGCGCCCGAGGCGAGACCCGTGAGCTTGAGCCCGGACCCGGTCTTGCCGGCGAAGGGGTCGTACTCGCCAGTGACGCCGACGACCTGCACGGTGCACGAGGCCCCCTGGCCGACCGAGCACTGCGTTCCGAAGACGGCGCCGCGGGGTGCATCGGCGGGCGCCTGCCCGACGACGAGGGTGATCGCCGACGTGAGGCCGCCGAACGAACCGACGCCCACGGTGATCGTCTCGCGCGTGCCAGGCCTGGCGTCGGCGCGGGCCTCGAAGGAGACGGTGTCGCCGGCCTGCGTCACGAGGAACGCACTGCCGGCGAAGTCGATCGAATAGTCGAGCCGGGATCGGTCGCCCTGGCGCCCGCCCTCCCACGTGGTCATCTCGTCGTAGAGGCGCACCGACTCGGTCGCGCCGGGCGCGACCGTGCGACTCACGGCCGACAGGATCGCCTGCGGGTCCTTCGGCACGATCGCGATCGGCACGCCGACCCACGACCATGCGGACTGGCCGTTGAGGCGCACGGGCACGAGGCAGACGTCGCTCCACGGGGCCTCGCGGCCCGCCGAGTACTCGGCACCGCCGCCGGCGACCGAGGCGCACGCGGCCACGGCGCGCTGCACGCGGTAGTCGCCCGAGTCGACCTCGACCCGCTCCCCGACCGGCAGGTCGAGCAGGTCGCGCACGTCGAAGGCGACCTTCTGCTCCTCCTTCACCTCGAGCGGCTCGAGGTCGGGGCGAACCTGCACGCGGAGGTCGTCGCTCGCGGGCACCACGAGGAAGCCGAAGGCCTCGACCTCGCGGCCGGCGCGATCGGCTCCGTGCACGCGGAACGGCACGAGCCCGCCCTCGTCGGGCAACGGCCCGATGATGCGGTGGCCCGAGACGCGGAACCCGTCCGACGAGCCGACCTCGCCGCCGGCGCCGCCCGGACCGGTCCAGAGCTCGAGCTCGAGCGCCTCGAGGTCGCCGGAGGCCCACACGACGTGCCCGGCGACGACGTCGAGGCCCTGATCGGGCAGGTCGCCACGTGAGCGCGCGGTGACGATCGTGTCGGAGACGACGGGCGCGTCGGGCGACTCGGCCTCGGTCACGCTGACGACGACGAGTCCCTCGGCCGTGCTCGAGGTGCGCACCGACTTCACGGTGTAGCGGTACGAGTTCGTGCCCGCGACGTCGCCGGGATGCAGCACGATGCGATCGTCGGCGAGCGAGGTGCTCTCATCGATCAGCGCCTCGAGCCGGTCGTACTCCGTGCTGCCCTCCGGTGCATTCGGCACCAGGTTCACGAGCTCCAGCTCGCCCTGCGCGGGGTCGAGGTCGTTGCCGGTCGGTTGCACGGTCACGGGCGAACCCGCGCCCCGCTGCACGCGCACGTAGTCGCTGAACGTCACCGGTGCGGCATCCGTCACCGCGGCCGTGAGCACGCCGACGCGCACCGAGCCGGTGCCGGAAGCGCCCGAGGCGTCGCGCACCGTGTACTCGAAGGCCGGCTGCGACGTGCCGGTGCCCGCGGCGGGAGCGGTGTAGACGATCGCGTCGCCCTCGGCGGAGATCGTCGCGATGCCGAGCGACGCGTCCGGCTGGGTGACCGCGGTGAGCACCGTGCGGTCTCCGTCGGGGTCCATGCCGGTCGACGGCACCGGGATGCGGACGCTCTGCCCGCTGAGCACGCGCGCGACGAGCGGATGCGGCTGCGGCTCGCGGTTGGCGCCCGCGGGCAGCACCGTCACGGTGACCGTCGAGTGGTCGAGGCGGTCGGGCGCCTGCTCGAGGCCGACCGCGTACCCGAGCTCGTAGGTTCCGGGCTTCGAGGGGGCCAGGTAGCGCACCTGGTCGTCGGCCGCGAACGCGAGTTCGCCGTCGGCGCCCGAGGAGGTCACCTCGGCGTGCACGACGAGCCGTTCGGCGCGCGGGCTGACGTCGTTCGCCGTGACCGGGATCGAGATCAGCTCGCCGACGCGCATCGTGACCGTGTCGGGCATCGCGATCGGGCTGAGGCCGACCGACGGCGCCACGAGGAACACGCTGAGGTCGCCGGTCGCGGTCGCGCCCGCCCCGTCGGCGATGCTCACTCGTGCCCGCCCGACGAGACCCGGCTGCCCGTCGCGCGTCGCGCCGGTGGCCCGCACCTGCGACTGCGCGACGACGGCGACGTCGAGTTCGGGCGTCGTCGAGACCGCGCTCGTGACGACGAGCACGCGGCCGCTCGTGTTCTGGGCGGCGCCGAGCACGTCGACCATGGCGTCCTCGCCGACGCGGACGAACGCGGTCATGGGCGCGAGCGCGAGCGCCGCGCCCGGCGCGGCGACGGTCACCCGGATCGTCGCGGTCTGCTCGGCGCGGGTCACGACATCCTGCACCGTGAACGTCGCGAGGTAGGCGCCCGGCTCGGCCGCGCTCAGCTCGACCTCGCCGCCCGCGGAGTTCGGCACCACGGTGAGGCCGCTGCTCGCGGCGGTCGCGGTGGGCACGGCGTCGAGCAGGCGCATCGACCCCGAGCCGCCGCTGACGTGGTCGGCGATGCGCACGATCGCCGTCTCGCCGGCGCCGGCGGTGACCGCGACGGGCGAGACCTCGAGGGCCGCGGTCGAGGTGACCCGCACGTCGAGCGTGGCCTCGGCCTCCGCTCCGAAGGCGTCGACCACGGTGATGCGCACCTGCACCTTCTCGGTGGCGGCATTCGGGTCGGTGTGGCGGATCGCCACCCGCCCGTCGGACATGGGCACGACCGAGACGGGTGCTGCGGGGTCGACGGGCTGCGCGTCGGCGAGCACGAACGGGTCGCCCTCGGGGTCGACCCAGCCGTTCAGCACCGACACGAGCGCCGTGCCGCCCGGCATGAGCTGCGGTGTCGGCCAGCGTTGCGCACAGGCCTCGACGCCGCACCAGACGGGCGCGCTGTTCACGTCGTCGGGCACGACGTTCAGGGTCACGGCCACGGGCGCCGACGAGGCGGCCCCGTCGGTGGCGGCGTAGCTGAACGTCGTCGATCCGGAGGTCGCGCGCACCCGTACGGCGGGGGTCTGGTCGTTCGCGGTGAGGGCGAGGTCGCCGAACCCGGGGTCGGCGAGCCCGCCGGCGATCGATGCCGGGTCGACCGTCAGCACGTCCTTCGCGTTCGGGTCGTGGTCGTTCAGGAGCACGGGCAGCTCGACCTGCGCTCCGGCGCGCACCCCGAACCGGTCGGCGACCGCGACGGGAGGCTCCTGCCTGGCGAGGTCCTCGACCTCCTCGGTGCCGACCCGATCCTCGATGTCGTCGTCGAGCGACCACTGCTCGAGCGGCACGAGGCGGCCGTCGGGCACGGTCCAGACGAGCCCCGACGTGGTCTCGTTCAGCACGGCCCGGTCGCCGTTGCCGCGCAGCACCGGGGTCACGGCCTGCGGGCCGTCGCCGGTCGCCTCGCCCGCGGGCAGGTCGAGCGGCACGAGCCGCTGCGTCGCACTCGTCCAGATGCCGCCCCCATCGAGCGAGAGCCAGGCCGCCGCGATCGCGCCGTCGACGATGATCGGGCGTGCGGGCGTTCCGGCGGCGTCGACGACGCGTTCGGCGGCCGACCCGTCGAGCGGCTGCTCGAGCAGGCCGGTCGAGTCGGCGATGACGACGGATGCCGCGGCGCCGGCGCCCTGCTGCAGTTCGGCGTCGGCCTCGACGTCGAGCTCGACGGGTTCGGCGAGGCCGGACACCCAGAGACGTCCCTCGGCGGCGTCGAGCATGATCCACCGGTCGCCGACGAAGGTCAGCTGGAGGCGGGCGTCGGCGGCGGGGGCGTCGGCGACCGCGATCTCGTCACCCGTGAACCGGCCGGTCGTCGCGTCGTGCACCCGAACCGCGGACTCGCGGGCCGAGTACATCGCGACGAGGCCCGTCGGCGAGAGGCCGATCGCGGCGGCGGCGTAGGTCTCGTCGTCGCCGCCGTCGCCTTCGGCGCGACGCTCGGCGTAGGGGTCGACGGGCGCGGTGTCGTCGCCGTCGAGGCGACCGACCTGCACGGTGCCGGTGTCGGTGCGGTAGGCGATCCAGTCGCCGGCGGCGAGCACCTCGCGCGTGCCGGTGGGCGTCGGAACCGAGCCGCCGCCGTCCTCGGCGACGAGGTCGACCGGGTTCGACTCGTCGACGGCCCAGCGCTGCCGCAGCCCCTGGTTGTAGACGGATGCCGCGGCGCCGACCTGCACGATCGTGCTCGGGTCGTCGACGTCGCGCACGACGTCGATCTCGCCCAGGTCGGTGTTCACGCGGGCGTACTGCCCGGTGTCGCGGGTGACCCAGACGGAGGTCTCGAGCCGGGGGACCTCCTGCGCCTCGTACCCGTCGGCGGTGACCGCGAGCGTCACGACGGTCGCGACCGCGGCGACGGCGGCGACCGCGGCGATGATCGCGCCGCGGCGTGCGGGACGGCGTGCTGCAGGTCGTGCGTTCACAGCGCGCCCGTGGAGACCAGGGCGACCGCGGCACCGGCGAGCACGACGACCGCCGAGCCGACGCCGATCGCGACCGGCTTCACCCAGCCGTTTCGGGCACGTGCGGGCGCAAGTCCGCCGGCATCGATCACGCGGCCGACGGGCCTGGCCGTCGCGACCGCGGCCGCTCGGCCGGCGCGACGCGAGTCGGGATCGACCGTCGTGACGACGGGCCCCCGCCGCGAGGCATCCGAGAAGTCGATGGGGGCCGCGGCCGCCCACTCGGGCGAGGCGACCTCGAGGCTCGTGGGCGAGACCCCGAGCTCGTACTGGGCCCAGCGCAGCTGCTCGCCGAACTCGGCCATCGAGCGGTAGCGACGGGCCGGGTCGCGTTGCATCGCCGCCGACAGCACGGTGTCGATGCGCGACGGCACCCCACGCGGCGCCAACGGCGTGTACTTCGCCCCGAGCACGCGGCGCGAGAGCTGGTCGACGGAGTTGCGGCTCCGGTCGGCGAGTTCGAAGGGGCTGTGGCCGGCCAGCAGCGTGTAGAGCGTCGCGCCGAGACCCCACACCTCGGTCGCGACGGTGCCGTTCGTGCGTTCGGCGAGCACCTCGGGGGCGCTCCACGGCACCGACATCGCGAGCGTGTCGCCCAGGCCGTCGTCGGCGATCGACCCGGCGATGCCGAAGTCGGCGAGCACGGGCGCGCCGAGGGAGTTGACGAGCAGGTTCGAGGGCTTGATGTCGCGGTGCAGCAGACCCGACCGGTGCGCGGTCTCGAGCGCACCGGCCATGCGCACGCCGATGTCGAGCACCTCACCGGCGGGCATCGGCCCGCGCTTGACCCGGGCGCCGAGGGATTCGGGGCAGTACTCCATGACCAGGTACGGGCGCCCGTCGGACGCGATCGAGGCCTGGTGGATCGTCACGATCGACGGGTGCGCGCTGAGTCGCGCCATCGCATCGGCTTCGAGCGTGAACGTGCGACGCGCCTCGGGGTCGATGACGTCGGCGAGCAGCACCTTGACGGCCGTGACGCGGCGCGGGAGGTCCTGTTCGTAGAGGAACACGTCGGCGAAGCCGCCGGTGCCGAGCGGACGCACGTAGTTGTATCCGGCCAGCACGGGCGGCGCTGACGGCAGACGTTTCGGCACGACCTCTCCCCTTCTGCCGGCGTACGTCGACGCACCGGCAGACCGGTCGTTCGTCTCGGGTAAGCGGATGCGCCGACTGGGCCGGTCGCGGCATCCGCCGCTCATTCTAAGCGGAGTCCGCTCTCCGGCCGAATCGGCGACCTGGCGCGGGTGGTTTCGAGGATGCGCTCCTCGACGGCGCTGCCGGGCGTCGCTATTCGGCGTCGCCGGGGGTCTCGCCGAGCTTCAGCCGGTCGATGAGCGCCGCGGAGTGGTTGGTGCTGAGGATCAGGCGCGCGAACTCGCCGGCCGCGAGCTCGAGCACGACGGCCTGGCGCTTGCCCTTGACGACCACGAAATCGAGACCGCCGTGGTACTTCCACGCGCCGACGGCGACGACGAGCGGCAGTTCGGTGCCGCGCGTGCGGATGCCTCGGATCCAGACCCAGGGGTCGTCGGTGATGGTCGCCGAGCGGATGTCGTCGCGCTGGATCACGATGTCGGCCGAGCGCAGGGAGAGCGACTTCTCGGCCGGCGTGAGGTGAACCTCGATGCGGTCGGGGTGCACTCGGAGCTGGGCCATGCCTTCCATCCTGCCCGAGTCCGCCGACACCGGGGCGGACGACGCTCCACAACGCGATAACGGTTGCGTGCCGGTTTCCTCCAGCGGTCGACTCGCGTAACCGATGTTCATGGTTACGGACCCGAGGGCGATGAGACGACCGAGCGGATGCCGCGGCATCCGTCGCACCGTCATTCGGCGTTCTTGGCCCGCATCTCGAGCGCGATCTGCGCCGCATCGAGGTTCGCCAGCTCGTCGGCCAGCACGTCGGCGTCGAACGTGCCGTTGTCGCGCGCGTCGAGCAGCGCCGCCCGCTGCGCGGCGATGACGTCGAGCCGATACCGGCGCTCGGCGAGGAACGCCTCGTCCCGCGGCTGGTCGGCGGACCGCGTCGGCTGCTCGAACTGCTCGGCGCTGTCGCGCAGGATCTGCATGAGTCCCGTGTGCTCCGCCTCCATCTCCGCCCGTCGCTCGGCCGGGTCGGCCTTCGGCGCGATGCGCTGCACGAGCGGCCCGATCGTGCCGCCCTGCACCAGGAGCGAGAGCACCGCCACGGCGAACGCGACGAACACGAGCAACGGGCGTTGGGGCGTCTCGATGGGCAGCGTCTGCGCCGCGGCCACGGTCACGGCGCCCCGCATGCCCGCCCACACCACGATCACGCCCTCGCGCCAGCCGAGCGGCTGCCTCCGGAAGTACTCGATGTCGCCGAGGGACTGGGTGACTCGGCGCCGGAACCGGTCGAGGTCCCGGCCGGTCGTGCGACCCCGCCCCCGCCGCCCCCGCTGGCCCCCGCGCTCGAGGATCTCCTGCTCGCCCTCGGGCGTGGCCAGCTTCTCCTGCAGGCCCTCGAGCCGGGGCTGCATCGCCGCCGACCGGCGATGTCGGCGCCCCAGGCCCCTGAGCAGCGGCGCGACGTAGGCGGCCCGCACCAGGATCGTGATGGCGAGCGCTCCGATGGCCACGAGCACCGCGGGGAGCACTCCGGCATGGTCGCGCTGCAGGTCGGCGACGATCCCCTGGATCTGCAGGCCCATCGTCAGGAAGACGACTCCCTCGAGCACGAGCTCGACCGTGCGCCAGTTCTGCGAGTCCGACAGCCGGTTCTGCGGCGACAGCTCGCGCGGCGCCCGGATGCCGGTGACGATCCCGGCGACCACCGCCGCGACCAGTCCGGAGGCCTCGAGGAGTTCGGCGGGTACGGACGCGATGAACGGCACCGTGAACGAGAGCACGGTGTTGACCGCCGGATTCGTGACCCGGCGACGCGCGGCCAAGTTCAGCCAGCCGACCAGTCCGCCGATGGCGGCGGCGACGGCGACGGCGTAGACGAACGTGCCGGCGGCGGCCCAGAACGAGAACGAGGCCGCCACCGCCACGATCGCGGTGCGCAGCACGACGAGGGCGCTCGCGTCGTTGAACAGGCTCTCGCCGTCGAGCATCGACACGACGCGCTTCGAGACCGGCGTCTGCTTGATGATCGAGGTCGCGACCGCATCCGTCGGGCTGATGATCGCACCGAGGGCGACGCCCCACGCGAATCCCAGATCGGGGATGACGAGCATGAAGAAGACGCCGAGCACCAGCGAGCTCGCGATCACGAGCAGCACCGAGAGCCCGCTGATCGCGCCGAACTCCCGCCGGAAGTTCATGGTCGGCATCGAGACCGCCGACGAGTAGAGCAGCAGCGGAAGCACGCCCTGGAGGATCAGCTCGGGGTCGATGTGCACCTGCTCGAAGACGGGCACGAAGCTCGCCGCGATGCCGACCGCAACGAGCACGAGCGGCGACGCGATGCCGAGGCGCGGGCCGAGCACGGCCGCACCGGCGATCACCACGAAGGTGATCACTCCGACGATGATCAGTTCGGTCACGGCTCCAGACTGGCAGCAAGCCCGGGGTGATCGCGAGCGCCGCGTCGGGCGGGCGACCGTTCAGCGTCGCCCGGGAGTCCCGATCGGCGTGTGAGGTCCCACTCGGGACGGGGCATCGGGTACTCAACCGCCGATCGGGTCCTCCGCGCTGCAGCGGGCGCGGCAGCGGCAGAGACGTCCTGCGATCAGGACGGGCGGGCGGATGCCGCGGCGCGAGCTGCTGCGGGCAGCGCGGCGACGATGCGGTCGATCGCCGCCTCGTCGTGGGCCGCCGTGACGAACCAGGCCTCGAACACGCTCGGCGGCAGCGAGACGCCGGCGTCGAGCATCGCGTGGAAGAACGGGGCGTACCGGAAGGACTCCTGACGCTGCACCGTCGCGTAGTCGTGGACCGGCACCTCCTCGCCGAACACGAAGCTGAACAGGTTGCCGGCGCGCTGCACTCCGTGCGCCACGCCCTCGGCGGCGAGCGCCTCGGAGACCGCGGCGCTGATCGTCGCGGCGGCGCCGTCGAGATGCGCGTAGACCGCGGCATCCGCAGCCCTGAGCGTGGCGACACCGGCGGCGACCGCGACCGGATTGCCCGAGAGCGTGCCTGCCTGGTAGACGGGCCCGAGGGGCGCGAGCTGGTCCATGACGTCGGCGCGCCCGCCGAGGGCGGCGACCGGCATGCCGCCGCCGATGACCTTGCCGAAGGTCAGGAGGTCGGGCGTGTAGGCGTGCTCGGTCTTCGACTCGAGGCCCCACCAGCCGGCCTCCGAGACGCGGAAGCCGGTGAGCACCTCGTCGCTGATGACGAGCGAGCCGTTCGCGTGCGCGAGCTCGACGAGCTCGGCATTGAAGCCGGGCAGCGGCGGCACGACGCCCATGTTGGCGGCGGCGGCCTCGACGATGACGGCCGCGATGCGGTCGCCGTGCTCGGCGAACGCCGCGCGCACGGCGTCGAGGTCGTTGTACGGCAGCACGAGCGTGAGCGCCGCGATGTCGGCGGGCACGCCCGCCGAACCCGGAAGCGCGAACGTCGCGAGTCCCGATCCGGCCTCGGCGAGCAGGCCGTCGGAGTGGCCGTGGTAGTGCCCGGCGAACTTCACGAGCAGGTCGCGGCCCGTGAATCCGCGGGCGAGGCGGATCGCGCTCATGGTCGCCTCGGTGCCCGTGCTCACGAGTCGCAGCTTCTCGACCGGGGCGACGCGCGCCTCGACGAGCTCGGCGAGCACGGTCTCGGCGGGCGTGGACGAGCCGAACGAGAGACCGCGAGCCGCGGCATCCGTCACCGCCTCGATCACCCGCGGATCGGCGTGCCCGAGGATCGCGGGACCCCAGCCGGCCACGAGGTCGACGTACTCGCGCCCCTCGACGTCGGTGACGTAGGCGCCCTTCGCCGACACGAGGAAGCGGGGCGTGCCGCCCACCGAGCGGAAGGCGCGCACGGGCGAGTTCACGCCGCCCGGGATCGCGGCCTGCGCGCGGGCGAAGAGGTCGGCGTTGGTCGTCGCCGTGTTGGTCGCGGCGGCGTCGGTCGTGGCGGCGTCGGTCGTGGCGGTCATGCCAGGTCTCCCTTGCGGATCCATTCGGCCAGTTCGACGGCCCAGTACGTGAGCACGACGTCGGCGCCGGCGCGCTTGATGGAGCGCACCGACTCGACGACGGCGCGCTTGCGGTCGATCCAGCCGTGCGCCGCGGCGGCCTCGATCATGGCGTACTCGCCCGACACCTGATACGCCCAGACGGGAACATCGGATGCCGCGGCCACATCGGCCAGCACGTCGAGGTAGCTGCCGGCGGGCTTGACCATGACGATGTCGGCACCCTCCTCGATGTCGAGCAGCGCCTCGCGCAACCCCTCTCGCCGGTTTCCGGGATCGAGCTGGTACGAACGACGGTCGCCCTCGAGCGTCGACTCGACCGCATCGCGGAACGGTCCGTAGAACGCCGAGGCGTACTTCGCCGAGTAGGCGAGGATCGCGGTGTGCGTGTGGCCGCCCGCGTCGAGCGCCTCGCGCACCGCGGCGACCTGGCCGTCCATCATGCCCGACAGGCCCAGCAGCTCGGAGCCCGCGCGCGCCTGCTCGAGCGCCATGGCGATGTACCGCTCGAGCGTCGCGTCGTTGTCGACGCGGCCGTGGTCGTCGAGCACGCCGCAGTGGCCGTGGTCGGTGAACTCGTCGAGGCAGAGGTCGGTCTGCACGACGAGCGAACCCGCGGCGGCCTCGACCGCGACGCGCGTCGCCACGTTCAGGATGCCCTCGGGGTCGGTGGCGCCGGACCCGCGGGCGTCGCGCACCTCGGGCACGCCGAACAGCATCACGCCGCCGACACCTGCGGCCGCGGCATCCGCCACCGCCTGCGGGAGGCTCTCGAGCGTGTGCTGCACGACCCCGGGCATCGACGCGATCGGCAGCGGCGCGCTCGCCCCCTCGCGCACGAACATCGGCAGCACGAGCTCGGCCGGGTCGAGCCGCGTCTCGGACGCGAGGCGGCGCAGGGCCGGCGTCTCGCGAAGACGCCGCGGGCGGATGCGGGGGGTGGGCGTGGAAGTCACCCGAACAGCCTACGTCGCCGCGATCAGGGCACGGCTGAGAGCGCCGATCGATGCCCCATGGCGGAGCGTGGTCGGCAGTTCGTCACGAACCTTCGTCAGGCGTGCGCGATCGCGGCGTCGATGACCGCCTCGATGAGGGACTCGGCGCTGCGCTCGCGCGCGACGACGTCGACGCGGAGGCCGAGCTCGGCGGCGTCGCGGCGGGTCTGCGGGCCGATGGCCGCGACGAGGATCGACTCGGGGATCGGGCCGAGCTGCTGCTGCACCTGCTCGGCCACGCTGCCGGAGGTCACGAGCACGGCGTGCACGCGACCGCCGCGCACGTCGTCGACGACCTTCTGCGCGACCGGCACGCCGACCGTGCGATAGGCCACGACGGCCTCGACCGTGTGTCCGGCGTCGGAGAGGCCGATCGACAGCACCTGCTTGGCGATCGCCGACCGGAGCGCGAGCACGCGAAGGCCTTTGGCGCCCTCGGTCGCGGCGTCCCACTCCTCGAGCAGGCCCTTGGCCGAGTTGTCTTCGGACGGCACGATGTCAGCCTGGTATCCGGCGGCCACGAGGGCGGCCGCGGTCGTCTCACCGACGGCGGCGACCCTCGTGGTCTCCGGGATGACGGCGTGGTACGACGAGAGCACGTCGACCGTGGTGGCGCTCGTGATGGTCAGCCAGTCGAAGCCACCGGCGGCGAGCTTCGCGAGCGCGGCCTCGAGCGCGGGCTGGTCGTCGGTCGGCGCGAAGTTGATGAGCGGGGCGATGATCGGAGTCGCGCCGCGCGCACGCAACGCCCCGGCGACGCCGTCGCCCCACGGCCCGCCGCGGGGCACGAGGACACGCCACCCTGCCAGCGGCTTTCCGCTGTGGGAGGGCAGCCCGATGGCCCCGGTGACGGGTTCGAATTCGGTCACGATTCCTCCGGAGCAGCAGCAGCCAATTCAGCGGCACCGTTGCCGAGGAGTTCTGCGACGGCACGATCGGCGACGTCGCGAGCCGCCTCCGCCAGATCGGCGGCCGAGCGGCTCTCGGGGGTCGCGGCGTGCGAACTGGTGATCCGCCTGGCCCCGTCGGCACTGTACACGCTCGCGCTGAGGAACAGAAGTTCGTCCTCGAGGAACGCGGTGACGCCGACGGGCGCCGCGCAGCCGGCCTCGAGTCCGGCCAGCACGAGGCGCTCTGCGAGCGCCATCGCACGCGTCGAATGGTGGTCGACGGCCTCGAGCGCCAGCTCGAGCGAACGATCGCCGCGTTCGCGGCGCACCTCGATCGCGAGCGCACCCTGCGCGGCGGCCGTCGGCCATTCGTCGAGCGAGAGCAGCTCGGTCGCGGCATCCGATCGCCCGAGCCGGCCGAGACCGGCCGCGGCGAGCAGCACGGCGTCGAGCTCGCCCGACTCGACCTTGCCGAGGCGCGTGTCGACGTTGCCGCGGATGTCGAGCACCTCGAGGTCGGGGCGCACCGCCAGCAGCTGCGCGATGCGGCGTGGCGAGCCGGTGCCGACGCGGGCGCCCTGCGGAAGTTCGGCGAGGGTGAGTCCGTCGCGCGCGCAGAGCGCGTCTCGGGCGTCGGCGCGCTTGGGGACCGCGCCGAGGCGGAGACCCTCGTGGTCGGCCGTCGGCAGGTCCTTCATGGAGTGCACGACCACGTCGCACCGATCGGCGAGCAGGGCGTCGCGCAGGGCCGTGACGAAGACGCCGGTGCCGCCGAGCGATGCGAGCGAGGCGCGCGAGGTGTCGCCCTCGGTCGTGACGGGCACGAGCTCGATCTCGGCCTTGGCCGCGGCGCCGAGGCGTTCGGCGATCTGCGTGGTCTGGGCCATTGCGAGCGCGCTCGCCCGGGTGCCGACGCGGATCACGCCGCCCGAACCGGCGCGGCCGCCGGAACCGCTCGTGCTGCTCATGGCGCGATCCCGGCGAGCGCCGGACGGAAGCCGAGACGCACGTTCTCGCAGCACCCGGGTCGGCAGACGTCGTACCAGGGTCCGAGCTCCGTCACGGCCGGGCGCTCGGCGACCGGGGTGCCGTTGACGCGCTCGAGCACGAGGTCGACGAGTCCGGCGACGTAGGCGGGGTGGGTGCCGGGCGTGGGCACGCGCACGGCGGCGAGCGAGTGCTCGCCGGCGGTCTCGAGCGCCTCGTTGTCGAGGTCCCAGAGCACCTCCATGTGGTCGCTCACGAACCCGAGCGGCACGATCACGACAGCCTTGCGGCCGAGCGCCGGCAGTTCGGCGATCGCGTCGTTGATGTCGGGCTCGAGCCACGGCATCGAGGGCGGGCCCGAGCGGGACTGGTAGACGAGCTGCCACGGCACGTCGGTCGCACCGGCGTCGCGCATGACGACCTCGGCCACCGCGCGGTGCTGGGCCGCGTACGCGCCGCCCTCGCCGAACCCGCGCTCGGCAGGGCCGGACTTCGCGGCATCCGTCGACGGAATGGAGTGCGTCGCGAACAGCACCTCGATGTCGCCGCGAGCGAGGTCGGGGTCGGCCGCGAGCAGGCCGGCGATGCCGTCGCGCACGCCCTCGGTGAACGGCGTGACGAAGCCGGGGTGGTCGAAGAACTGGCGCACCTTGTCGATCTCGATGACGTCGCCGAGCTGCGTGTCCTCGAGGGCGTCGGCGAAGTCCTCGCGGTACTGCCGGCAGCTCGAGTACGAGCTGTACGCGCTCGTCGCGATCGCGATGAGCTTCGTGTAACCGGCCGCCTTCGCCTCGCCGAGCGCGTCGTTGAGGTAGGGATCCCAGTTGCGGTTGCCCCACAGCACGGGCAGGTCGACCCCGCGGCTCGCGAGCTCGACCTCGAGCGCGGCCTTCAGCACGCGGTTCTGCTCGTTGATGGGGCTGATGCCGCCGAAGTGCCGGTAGTGGTGCGCGACCTCTTCGAGGCGCTCATCGGGGATGCCGCGCCCGCTCGTGACGTTGCGCAGGAACGGGATCACGTCGTCTTGACCCTCCGGCCCGCCGAAACCGGCCAGCAGGATCGCGTCGTACGCGACGGGCTCGGTCACGTGCTCGGCGCCGCCCTGGGCTGCGGGGGTCGCGCCGGGCACGATCGCGCCGGCCGCGCAGGGGGCGGATGCCGCGGGCGCCGGCTTGCGGCCACGGGTCGCGCCCGCGGCATCCGAACCGGTCGAACCGAGGTTCACGGCAGCCACTACTGCAGCACCTCCACGAGCTCGGCGGTCGAGATGCGGCGACCCGTGTAGAACGGCACCTCTTCGCGCACGTGCCGGCGCGCGTCGGTGGCGCGCAGCTCGCGCATCAGGTCGACGAGCTCGGTCAGCTCGTCGGACTCGATGGGCAGCAGCCACTCGTAGTCGCCGAGCGCGAAGGCGCTGACCGTGTTCGCGATCGCACCCCGGAACGCGGCGCCCTTGCGGCCGTGCTCGCCGAGCATACGGCTGCGCTCGGCCGGGTCGAGCAGGTACCACTCGTAGCTGCGCACGAACGGGTACACCGTGAGCCAGTCCTTGGGCTCGATGCCGCGGAGGAACCCTGGCACGTGCGCCTTGTTGAACTCGGCGTCGCGGTGCACGCCCATGGCGTTCCACGTGGGCAGCAGCGCGCGGAGCAGTCGCGAGCGGCGCAGTTCGCGCAGCGCCCACTGCAGGCCGTCGGCGGTGTCGCCGTGCAGCCACAGCATGACGTCGGCGTCGGCGCGGAGGCCCGAGACGTCGTAGATGCCGCGAACGGTGACGCCCTCCTCCTCGACGAGGGCGATCGTGCCGTCGAGTTCCGCGACGAAGCGCGGTACGTCGTGGCCGTCGAGATCGTCGGGGCGTGCGGGATCGCGGCGGAGCACCGCGAACACCGTGTAGCCCGCAGGAGACTGCTCGGCGTCGGGCTGTGCAGCCTCGGATTGGGTCTGGGGCGCGTCGGCTGCCGCCTCGGCAGCGGGGGATGACATGGTCCTAGTCTCCCCCTTTCGGAGGGAGACGCCAAAAACTGGGCTCGGGTCTCGTCGACGCGTTCACCGCATTCACCGGAGCAGCCGCGTGAAGCGGAATGCGGCGAACCCCTCGATCGGCAGGATCTCGCTCCCCGCGAAACCGGCCTCGCGCGCATAGCCGTCGAGCGTCGCCGGCCGCATGACCGTGCCGGTGCCGACCGAGCCGGGCGTCGACAGTCCGTCGGGCAGGCAGGTGAAGACGCTGTAGCCGTACATGACGCGTTCGACGTCGTCGCCGTCGGGCGCGAAGGCCTCCGCCACCTCGGGGTTCACGAGCGCATCGACGTGCGTCGGCGGCAGCGAGAACCGGCGTGCGGATGCCGCGGCGCCCGCGTCGTCGACGGTGAGGATGCCGTGCACCGCCTGCTGCTCGAGCCATTCGCGGGCGTACCGTTCGTCGGTGCCCGTGCGGGACGCCAGGGTCGGCGGGTCGAGCGGCCCGGCGTCGGCGAGCTCGCGTTACCAGCCGAGTCGGTCGCCGACATGGATGCTGAACAGCTCGAACGCGCCGAGCACATCGGCGAACACCCGGTCGGCGAACGGCGGGGTCGGGTCGTTCCGGTCCGTCGTCATCGACGGCTCCTTCCGTGCGGCCCGGCGCGGGGCGTCAGGCGTCGATGAGGAGCCGCGTGGAGTGTTCGAGGTGCTCGCGCACGGCGTCGCCGCCGCGCGTCGGAAGCTCGTCGAGCAGGGCGCGGTGCTCCTCGATGAGGGTGTCGAGCGTGTAGTGCGGGCGCACGTGCAGCAGGAGGAGCAGCAGTTCTCCGCCGAGCGCGGCATGCGCTTCGACGATGCGCGGGCTCGCGGAGGCCGCGACGATCGCATGGTGGAAGTCGGCGTGGAGCCGCTCGACCTCGAGCCAGTCGACGTCGACGCCGCCGCGCCGGGCCCCTGCCCCGCCCATCGACGAATCCGCCTCGCCCGCCGGTCGAGGAGCGCCCGACGAAGGAGGACGCGTCTCGAGACCCCGCAACCGCGCGAGCACCTCGCGCGCAGGCGTGAGCACCTGATCCGGCCAGTGGTCGCCGTGACGTTCCGCCGTGATGCGGACCGCCTCGACTTCGAGCGCGGCGCGGAACTGCTGCAGCGCGACGACGTGCGCGTCGTCGAAGCTCGCGACCCGCACCCCGCGATAGGCCTCGGCGACGGCGAGGCGTTCGGCGACGAGCCGCTGGAAGGCGGCCCGCACCGTGTGTCGCGACACCCCGAACTGCAGGGCCGCGGCCTCTTCGCGCAGCGGCGTGTCGGGTGCGAGCACCCCGCTCAGGATCTCGGCGCGGACGAGACCGGCGACCCGTTCGACGGCCGTCGACGCCGAGGCATCCGCTCGCCCTTCGTCGCCGCGCATCGTGGCGGGCCGGTCAGTCGTCGGAGCTCGACGCGCGCACGATGAGCCAGACCCCCACGCCGACGACGGCGATCGCGCCGGCCGCGACGGCGAGGAGCGTGCCCGGCGCCTCGTCGGCCATGCGCTCGAGCTTCGCCTTGAGCACGCGGGTCTTGCGCTTGGCCTGCTTGGGCAGGTTCAACTTGTCCTCGAGCGCGTTGAGGGTGCTGGCGAAGTCGGCGCGTGCCTGCTCGGACGCGACGCGGGCCTGCACGCGAGTGAGGTTTCGCTCGCGCTCCTTCTCGGTGCGCTTCGAGGTGTGGGGAGCGTCAGCGGCGGTCATAGTCACCCGTTCCCTTCAGGGCGTCGAGATCGGCCTTGAGGCTCTCGACGGATTCGAGCGGCTCGCTGCCGCGCTTGAAGTTGACGATCGCGATCCACACGAGCACGCCGATGATCAGCAGCAGGATGCCGCCGACCGTCAGTGCCGCGGCCCACGCGGGCATGATGAGCGCGAACGCGAAGATCGCGGCCGTGATGAGCGTGAACAGCAGGAAGATGCCGACGACGGCCGCGCCGGCGAGGAGCCCCGCGCCGATGCCGAAGTGCTTGACCTTGTAGGAGATCTCGGCCTTGATCTGGTCGATCTCGGCCTTGATCAGCGTCGAGACCGTGTCGGGCAGTTCGCCGACCAGTTGGAACAGCGAACGCTCGTCGTTCGTGGGTGCTGGCATGATCGCTCCGGCCTAGGAGGCGGACTTCGGCGAGCGCGGCTTCGCCGCGGGCTTGCGCGCCGGCTTCGCGGGGGTCGCCTTCGCAGCGACCTCGGCGGCGTCGTCGATGGCGTCTTCGAGCTTCGAAGCCGTGTCGTCGATGACCTCGCGGGCGGCGTCGGCGGCCTTCGTCACATTGGTCTTCGCCGACCGCGCCGACGAGCGGACGTCTTGCTTCGTCGCGCCGGAAGCCTTGGTGGCGCTGCCGATGAGCGACTTCACCTGGTCGAGCACGGCGTCGCTGACATTGCCGACGCGAGCCTTGGCGAAGTCCTTCGCCGAGTCGACGCCCTTCTGCACCGTCGGCGTGTTCCACACGCTCTCGGCAGCACTCTTGATCTGCTCGTAGCGCTCGCGGCCGGCGCGCGTGCCGAGCACGTACCCCACACCGACCCCGACGACGAAGAGGATCTTGCCCTTCATGTGCACCCCATTCCCCACAGCGCGTTGTGCGACCGACGTCATTCCAGCGTAGACCCCGCACCGGCTTGCGCAAGGGGGTTGCGCTGAAAGTATGCCGTTCCGGCTATGCGTTCGCGTCGGGGCGTCGAGCGCTGCCGTCCGCGTGCCCGGCCTTGCTCTCGGCCGTGGTCCCGGGTGCGGCATCGGCGCTCGGTCCGACCGCGAGGTGGCGGATGCGGGCGGCTGCCGAGATCGCGTGCGGCACGACCGAGGCGAGGCCGGTGCCCGCGACCCACGAACCGGTGACCTCGATGCCAGGCTCGGCCGCGAGGGCCTCCTCGAGCGCGCGCACCCGGTCGCGCTGCCCGAGCGTGGCCTGCGAGAGGGCGTCGCGCCAGCTCGCCCGGCCGAGCGCGCGGATCGCGGCGTCGTCGAGGTCGACCCCGAGCAGCGTGGAGGCGTCGGCCAGCGCGATCGCGCGCACCTCGGCGTCGGAGCGGCCGTCGAGCGGGTTCGACTCGCCGGCGCGGCCGTACGAGAGGCGCACGACGTGCCGCCCCTCGGTGCGCTCGGCGAGCCACGACCACTTCGCGGTCGAGTGCGTGAGCGCCTTCGCGGTGACTCCCGGCGTGCCCGCGGCCACCAGCACGCCCGTTCCGCGCGGCGCATCGTCGAGCGCGGGCGCGTCGAGCACAAGCGTCACGATCTCGACGGATGCCGCGGACGGCCACGCCGTGGCATCCGCCCACCCCTCGACCGCGTCGACGAGCAGGCCGCGCGAGGCCTCGGCGGGCGAGGCGAGCAGCACGAACCGGGAGTCGACGACGAGCGTCGAGCCGTCACCCGCGGGTTCGGAGGGTGCAGTGCCGGAGGCTGCGGCGCCGATCACGGCACCGTCCGTCGAGCCGTCCGGCCCGGCCGCGATCGTGGCGGTCGTGCGCCAGCCGCCGTCGGTGCGCTCGAGTGCCGTGACGTCGGCTCCGGTCACGACCTCGACGCCGAACCGCTCGAGCTGCGCGAGCAGGGCGTCGACGAGGGTGTGCATGCCGCCGGTGAGCCCCTGCACGGCTCCGCCGGCCTTCCGCTCCTCGAGCAGCTGGCCGACGCCGCCGGAGAGCGAGCCCGTGCGGGTCATCGCCTCGTTGAGGCCGGGCGCGACGACGTCGAGGTCGAGGTCGTCGGGGTTCGTCGAGTAGACGCCGGCCGAGATCGGCGTCACGAGGCGGTCGAGCACCGCGTCGCCCATGCGCTCCCGCACGAGCTTGCCGAGGCTGTGCGCCCGGCCGATGCGGAGGATGGGCTTGAGCCGGTCGAGGTATGCGCGGCTCGCGCCGCTCCAGCCGATGATGCGGCGGACGTCCTCGCCGAGCGGATTCGCCGGGATGCCGAGCATGCCCGTCTTCGGCAGCGGCGCGGCGTCGAGCCTGCCCGCCGCGGGCCACACGAGCCAGGCGCCCGCCGGGTTCGGCGACTCGACGGCGTCGGCGAGGCCCAGGCCGGCGATGAGCTCGGCGACCGCTCCCCCGCGCGTCGCGAACGACTCGGCGCCGGAGTCGATCGTGAGTCCGTCGAGCTCGAGGCGTCCGACGCAGCCGCCGAGCGCGTCGCGGCGTTCGAGCAGCGCGACCTTCAGCCCGATCTTGGCGCACTCGAGCGCAGCGACGAGTCCGGCGACCCCGCCGCCGACCACGACGACGTCGGCCGTGCGGCGTTCGAGCACCACGCCGCCGTCGGACGCACCGCCCACGGTCATGCGCCGGCCTCGTGAACGCCGGCCTCGTGCACGAGCTCGACGACGCGCGTCAGCACGGCGGGGTCGGTCTCGGGCGGAACGCCGTGGCCGAGGTTGAAGACGTGGGCCGGAGCCGCGGTGCCGCGCCGCAGCACGTCGCGCACCGCAGCCTCGAGCACGGGCCACGGTGCGGCGAGCAGCGCCGGATCGAGGTTGCCCTGCAGGGGCACGCCCTCGCCGATGCGCGCGACCGCGACATCCAGCGGCACCCGGTAGTCGACGCCGACGGCGTCCACGCCGATGCCGTGCATGGCGCTGAGCAGCTCGCCGGTGCCGACGCCGAAGTGCACGACCGGCACGTCGCGGGTCGAACGCGCGCCCGCGGCATCCGTCACCTCGTACGACAGGTCGTGCACGTGCGCGAGCGCCTTCGCCGAGGCGGGTGCGACGTGCGCCTCGTAGTCGGCGAGCGAGAGCGCACCGGCCCACGAGTCGAAGAGCTGGGCGGCGGATGCCCCGGCCAGCACCTGCGTGCGCAGGAACCGCCCGGTGAGCTCGGCCGTCCATTCCATGAGCGCGCGCCATGCGCCGGGGTCGGCGTGCATGAGCGTGCGGGCCGCCATGTGGTCCTTCGACGGCCCACCCTCGGCGAGGTACGCCGCCAGGGTGAACGGCGCACCCGCGAACCCGATCAGGGGGGTTGCGGTGCCCGACCCGTTGTCGGTCGTGCTCAACTCGGCGATCGTTCGCTGCACGGCCTCGGTGATCGGGGCGGATGTCTCGTCGAGCCGTGCGGGGTCGATCGCCGTCAGCTCGGCCACGCCCGCGGCATCCGCGTACCCCCTGCCGAAGACCGGCCCGCGGCCCGGCTGGATCTCGACGTCGACGCCGACCAGCTTGAGCGGAACCACGATGTCGCTGAAGAAGATGCCCGCGTCGACCTTGTGGCGGCGCACCGGCTGCAGCGTGATCTCGCTCGCCATGGCCGGGTCGAGGCACGCGTCGAGCATGCGCGTGCCGACCCGGAGGTCGCGGTACTCGGGCAGCGAGCGGCCCGCCTGACGCATGAACCACACGGGCGTCGTGTCGGCCCGCTCTCCTCTATATGCACGCACGAGGCGCGAGTCGCCCGTGAGGCCGGCGGACAGGGGATGCTGCGCGGAGAGGATCACGGGTCACATTGTCGCGTATCGGGCTGGGAGGTCGGGTCGTCGCAAAACCGGACAGTGTCCCCCGGTTTGGGGTGCGGAACGCGCCATCACGGGTTCGGCCTCGCTGTTAGCGTCGATCGACCCGAGTCCCGGCACACCCGCTTCACCCGAAGAGCGCCGAACGAAGGCCGCCCCCGAACCCGGCGCCAGTGCGCCGGGCAACCCGCAAGGCTCTCGCCGGTGCGCCCGCACTCGCGAGCGCGGGCGCACACGTGCGCGCGCGGCATCCGCACCTTCACGTTCGTCGTCGCGGCAGTGCAGCCGCGCGCGTTCACCACCCGAGTAGGAGAAGCATGTTCACCAAGACGATCGCGGCAGGCGGTGTCGCGAGCATCGCGCTCGCCCTCGCCGCCGTCGCCGTAGCCGGTCCCGCCCAGGCGGCACCGCTCGGCGACTGGAACTTCGGCGAGACCCGCGCGACGGGCCATTACGCCCGCACCGCCGCCGGCCTGCACATCTGGACCGAGGGAACCACCTCGACCGACAAGGTCGCCGGCTACCTGAACGTGAACCTGCCGCTCGCGAGCACCCTCTCCGGCAGCGTCGACTACACGGCGACCACCGGCATCACCCCCGGCGCGCAGTTCGTCGTCGACATCGACGGCGACGGCAAGGGCGACGGCATCCTCGTGGGCGAGAGCGTCTACGGCCAGAACTGGTGGCTGTCGAACAGCTCGACGGCGGCCTTCAAGGCCCTCGACCCGTCGGGCGCCGAGAACGGCGGCAACGGGTCCGACTACTTCGGCACGCTGGCGCAGTGGTCGGCCGCCGCGCCCGCCGCGAAGATCGTCGCGGTCGGCTTCAGCTTCGGCTCTGGCGTGCTCGGCGACGGCGTCGTGCACGCGGTCGTCGCCGGCGACACGCGCTACACGTTCGACGGCTACACGCTGGCCGGCTGCACCACCCCCGTGACGCTTCCGGCTGTGACCGCCGCAGCCCTCGGCTCGTGGATCGTCAAGCCCGGCATCTCCCCGACGTGGAACGACGGCTCGGTCACCCTGGCCGCGACCGACACCGGCTCGGCCTGGGCCCAGTTGACGCTGCCCGCCGGCACGAACCTCTCGGAGCTCTCACGCCTCAAGGCGAACGGCGAGCGCTCGGGCATCTGGTGGGGCGGCATCATCCTCGAAGGCGGCGGCCTCTCGGCCCAGCTGCACTTCGACGACGACGGCCGTTTCTGGACCAGCCAGAAGGGCATCTTCCCGGCCGCGTCCCTCAAGGGCGGCTACTACGAGAGCCGCGACCTCGCCGCCGACCTCGAATCCGACCCGATCGTCGGTTCGGTCAAGATCTAAGTGAACGCCGGCGCCAACTCCATCAAGCTCACGAGCGTGGAGTACGGATGCTCCACGCAGCCGTTCACCGAGAAGCTCCCCGCCGCCCCCGAGGAGCCCGAGGCCCCGCTGCCCTCGCTCACGGCCGACACCACCACGATCGTCGCCGGCGGCACGATCAACCTCATCGGCGAGGACTTCGCCGAAGGCACCCCGGTCGACTTCGAGCTGCGCTCGACCCCCGTCGACCTCGGATCGGCTGTCGCCGATGAAGACGGCGTCGTGGTCTTCGCCGCCGTCGTGCCCGCTTCGACGCCCGCCGGCGAGCACGAGCTCGTCGCGATCTTCGACGAGGGCACCGAGATCAGCGTGCCCATCACCGTGACGGCGGCCGCCGCCGTCGTCACGCCCACCGCGTCCCCCGCGGGAACCCCGGCTGCCGGCCTCGCCGACACCGGATTCGAGTCGACCGGGCTCGCGCTCGGTGGCCTCACCGCCGTGCTCCTCGGCGTCGGCGCCCTGGTTGCGATGTCGATCCGTCGCCGCACCGCGATCACGCGCGGCTGACCTCCGGTCTCATCGGAACGGGCCCGTCACCTCGGTGGCGGGCCCGTTCGCCGTTCCTCCATCGAACGGCTCGCGGTGCGCAGATGAGCAGATCGCTCCGACTTTCCACAGGTTGGTCCACTTCCCTTACATTCGAGGGCCAACGGCGCTACAGTCAGTGTCGTTGTGCGCCCCCTCGCACGGCGACGCGCCCTAGGTGGCGTGCCTCCGCCCCCCACGGAGTACTCGACGACGTGTCCCCGCTCGTGTTCCCCCCTGTGTCCCTCGCGCCGAAAACCGGTCGTGCGGTGCAGCGCTTCGATGCGTCGCACCCGCTTCCGGCCGACGCCGGATCCGGCGGGCGGGGCACGTCGTCAACCCGGATGTTGTTCCTCACGGAGGCTCGACGATGAATCCCGACGCACACCACCGCACAGGTCTCACGACCGCGGTCGCCGCAACCGCCGTGCTCGTCGTCGCGGCACTGATCGCAGCGGCTCCCGTGGTCGATCAGGTGGTGAGCGAATTGCCCACGATCTCGACGCCGGCACGACTCCCCCTCGTCCTCGCCGGCCTCGCCGTCGCAACGGCCCTCGCCTACGCCGCCGTCGCCCTCGCCAGGGCATCGCGGAGCAGCGCCCGCAGCACCGCGCTCGCGGGTTCGTTCAACACGGCGCCGGCCTGCGGCATCCGCACCGCCGAACTCGTGCCGCGCATGAACGAACTCCGGGTCGATGGCGCGGGCCCGGTGCACCTCAACCGCCGCTACTCGGTCGCGGTCGACGACCTCGGCGTCACCTTCTGGGACGGCGGCCACCGTCGCCCCCGCCGCGTCGATGCCTACCCGTGGCGCGAGGTGCGCAACATCCGCGCCGACTCGGTGGTCATCGGCACGACCGTCGTCTCCGTGCTCGTGCTGCGAGTGCGACGGCACAAGAACAGCGTCGAACTGCCGATCGTGTTCGCCGCGCGCGGCCTCGGCCGATACGCCCTCTCCGATGCCGCGTTCTTCGCGATCGTGCGCGACTGGAAGTCGAGGCACCGCACGGCCCTCGCCGCCGAGGGCCTCGAGGTGCCGCCGCTCACCGCACCGATCCCCGTGATCTCAGCCCAGATGCTGGCCGCGCACCGCGGCTGACGCCTCCCTCCGGCACTTCTGCGGCGCACTGGGCGGACCCCCATCCGGCTGCGAGTAGAATCTCCGGGTGCTCATCTGTCTCACTGCGAGCCATAAGAACGCCGGGTTCGACATGCTCGAGCGTCTTTCGGCAAGCTCCAACCAGGCGGCACCGCGCATCCTGAACGGCCACGACGCCCTGCAGGGCGCGGTCGTCATCTCCACCTGCAACCGCTTCGAGGCCTACCTCGACCTGGCCGCCCCCGAGGGGTCGTCGCCCGTCGAGGTCGTGCACGAAGCGGTCAGAGCCGTCGGCGCGGTCGCCGGGCTCGACGCGGCGGAGCTCCGCACCACCTTCGGATTCGTGCACGGCAACGCCGTGGCCGGGCACCTCTTCTCGGTGGCCTCCGGCCTCGAATCGGTCGTCGTCGGCGAGGGCGAGATCGCCGGCCAGGTGCGCCGCTCGCTCGAGCAGGCCCGCACCGACGGCACCACCACCCCTGAACTCGAACGCCTCTTCCAGCGGGCGTCGCAGACCTCGCGACGCGTCAAGAACGAGACCGAGCTCGGCGGCGAGGGCCGCTCGCTCGTGCGCCTCGCCCTCGACCTCGCCGAGAGCCGCGTCACCGATTGGGCGCAGGCCCGCGTGCTGCTCGTGGGCACCGGCCGCTTCGCCGGAGCCTCGCTCGCCGCCCTCCGCGACCGCGGCGCCACCGACGTGCGCGTGTACTCGCCGTCGGGCCGGGCCGAGAAGTTCGCCGTCGGCCACGGCATCGACGCCGTCGCCCACGACGAGTTCGCCGTCACCGCCGCCACCGTCGACGTCATCGTCACCTGCACGACGGTCGAGCACCACGTCGTCGACCTGGCGCTGCTCGAGGCCGGCCGCGACGAGCACGCTCGCGAACTGGCCCGGATCGGCGCGCTGCCGAGCATCGGCCGCCCCGCCGAGGCGCCCGCCACCGGCATCCGTCAGCTCGTGATCGACCTCGGCCTGCCGCGCAACGTCGCACCCGACGTCGTCGAACTGCCGGGCGTCGAACTGCTCGACCTCGAGACCATCAAGATCCACGCACCGCTCGAAGAGCTCGGTGCGACCGATGCCGCACGCGCGATCGTGATGCGCGACGCCCGCGCCTTCGGCGACAGCGGTGAGGAGCAGCGCCTCGCGCCGGCCGTCGTCGCCCTGCGCAAGCACGTGTTCGACATCCTCGACGCCGAGATCGAACGTGCGGCCTCGCGCGGCGACGACGACGGACGCACCGAGGCCGCCCTGCGCCACATGGCCGGCGTGCTGCTGCACACGCCGATGGTGCGCTCGCGCGAACTCGCCCGCAAGGGCGACCAGCAGTCGTGGATCGACGGGCTCGAGGCGATCTTCGGCGTCACCGCCGCGCCCGACGAGGCCGTCGCCGGTGGCGCAGCGACCGGCGATCTCGACGCGCCCGGCCGTCGGGCCGACGCGTCGTGACCGCGTTCGACGGCCCGCCCGCGCTCGCGCTGCCGTTCGACGTCGACGCCCCTCCGTTGGAACCCATCACGACCGAACGCCTGGTGCTGCGCCCGCTCGAGGTCTTCGACGCCGACGACGTCTGGGAGTACCAGCGCCTGCCCGAGGTGCTGCGGTACATCCCCTGGCCCGAGCGCAATCGCGCCGAGGCGGGTGAGCACACCGCGAAGCGCGCGGGCCTCCGCCGTCTCGAGAAGGACGAAGACGCGATCTTCTTCGCCATGGAGCTGACGGGCGAACCGCGCATGCCCGAATCACCCCGAGCGGATGCCGCGGGCGGCCCGGCCTCCGACGACGACGCGCCCGAACCCGCCGGCCGGGGCGGCCGCGTCATCGGCGACATCATGCTGCGCGCAGACCGCGTCGAGCACGCGCAGATCGAGATCGGCTGGGTCGTGCACCCCGACTACCAGGGCCGTGGGCTGGCGCGCGAAGCGGCGGCCGCCGTCATGGGCGTCGCGTTCGACACGTTGCGCGCGCACCGGGTGCACGCGCTGCTCGACGCCCGCAACGCGGCATCCGCTGCGCTGTGCGAACGGCTCGGCATGCGGCGCGAGGCGACGATCCTCGAAGAGGAGTTCAACGACGGCGAATGGCAGGACACCGCGATGTACGGGGTGCTGCGCCGCGAGTGGGCCGAACGCAACGCGCGGACCACGCCGGTCGAGTAGGCGCGCCAGCGCCATATCGAGACCCACCCGTTCGTGCGGGGTGGGTCTCGAGACGCTGCGCTCCTCGACCGGCGGGGCCGGCGGAAGGCCTCAGGCTCCGACGAGTCGGGCGCCCAGGTAGGCCTGAAGCTCGCTGAGCGGCACGCGCTCCTGCGCCATGGTGTCGCGCTCGCGCACGGTCACCGCGTTGTCGTCGAGCGAGTCGAAGTCGACGGTGATGGCGAACGGGGTGCCGATCTCGTCTTGGCGACGGTAGCGGCGGCCGATGGCGCCGGCGTCGTCGAAGTCGACGTTCCAGTTCTTGCGCAGATCTGCTGCGAGCTCGCGGGCAAGCGGCGAGAGCTTCTCGTTGCGCGAGAGCGGCAGCACGGCGACCTTGACGGGTGCGAGACGCGGGTCGAGGCGCAGCACGGTGCGGCTGTCGACGCCGCCCTTCGCGTTCGGCACCTCTTCGACGTGGTACGCGTCGACGAGGAACGCCATGAGCGAGCGCGTCAGGCCCGCCGCGGGCTCGATGACGTACGGGGTCCAGCGCTCGTTCTTGGACTGGTCGAAGAACGACAGGTCTTTTCCGGAGTGCTTCGTGTGCGTCGACAGGTCGAAGTCGGTGCGGTTCGCGACGCCCTCGAGCTCGCCCCAGTCGCCGCCCGTGAAGCCGAACTTGTACTCGATGTCGACCGTGCGCTTGGAGTAGTGCGACAGCTTCTCTTGAGCGTGCTCGTAGCGACGGATGTTCTCGGGGTCGATGCCGAGGTCGACGTACCAGTTCCAGCGCTGGTCGAGCCAGTACTCGAACCACTGCTCGTCGGTGCCGGGCTCGACGAAGAACTCCATCTCCATCTGCTCGAACTCGCGCGTGCGGAAGATGAAGTTTCCGGGCGTGATCTCGTTGCGGAAGCTCTTGCCGATCTGGCCGATGCCGAACGGCGGCTTCATGCGCGAGGTCTGCAGCACGTTCGCGAAGTTCACGAAGATGCCCTGCGCGGTCTCGGGGCGCAGGTAGTGCAGCCCCGACTCGTCGTCGACGACGCCGAGGTAGGTCTTCAGCAGGCCCGAGAACGCGCGCGGTTCGGTCCACTGGCCGCGGGTGCCGCAGTTGGCGCACACGATGTCGGTGAGGCCGTTCTCGGGCGCGCGGCCCTTCTTCGCCTCGTAGGCCTCGATGAGGTGATCCTCGCGGTAGCGCTTGTGGCAGTGCAGGCACTCGATGAGCGGGTCGCTGAACACGTCGACGTGCCCTGATGCCTCCCACACGGCCTTGGGCAGGATCACGCTCGAGTCGAGGCCGACGACGTCGTCGCGGCTCTGCACCATGTACCGCCACCACTGGCGCTTGATGTTCTCCTTCAGCTCGACGCCGAGGGGGCCGTAGTCCCAGGCGGAGCGGGATCCGCCGTAGATCTCCCCCGCCTGGAAGACGAAGCCCCGGTGCTGAGCGAGGGCGATGACGGAATCGAGACGGCTGGCAGCGGCCACGGTGGCTCCAATGGTCGAGAGTTCGGGCCGATCGGCCCGGAAGAAACGGTGCCACCATCCTACGTTGGCCGTCCGGGTGCGCCATCCCGGCCGACGCGGCCGGCGGACGATACGCTGTGGCCATCGTCGGGGGCGGGAGGCGACATGCCCGAGGCAGTGCTCGATCTGGTGATCGTCGGGGGTCCGGTGCTGATCACGGTCTACGTCGTGGCCGCGGTGCTGTTCGTCTACCTGCTCGGCCGCGAGGCGTCCGTCGGCTGGGCGCTGACGGCGCTCATCGTGCTCATCGTCGGCGCGATGATCGGCGGCGCCCTGCTCTGGGCCGCGGTGAACGCGCTCGACCTGTTCGGCGGTCCGGTGGCGGATGCCGCGTGGCTCTGGGTACCGGGAGCATCGGCCGCCTGCCTGCTCGCCGTGTGGAACCTGTGGCGATCCAGGTGGTGGCGCAAGCTCATCGCACTGCTCTCGATCCCGGTGTTCGTGGTTACCGCGGTGCTCGGCATCAACGCGTCGTACGGCATCGACCGCACGCTCGGAGACCTGCTGGGCGTCTCGACGGCGAAGCCCCTCGACATCCGCGACCCGGCGGTCGACCCGGCACCCGCCGACCCGGCCGAGCCGCTGTACTCGACCTGGGTCGCGCCCGAGGGCATGCCGTCGAAGGGCGAGACCGGCACGCCCGAGCCCGCGGTGCCGAACACGGTCTCGGGGTTCGCAGCCCGGCCCGCCGAGCTGTACCTGCCGCCCGCGGCGCTGGTCGAGAACCCGCCGCGGCTTCCGCTCGTGATCATGATGATGGGGCAGCCCGGAACCCCCGATGCGACGTTCATCGCCGAGACGCTCGACGGATTCGCCGCCGAGAACGGCGGCCTCGCCCCGATCGCCCTCGTCATCGACCAGCTCGGCGTTCCGAGCCACGACCCGCTCTGCCTCGACACCGACCGCGGCAAGGTCGAGACGTACGTCATGCAGGACGTGCTGCCGTGGGCGCGGCTGCACCTGAACGTGCTGCAGGGTGCGAAGTTCACGACCGTCGCCGGGTACTCGAACGGCGGGGGCTGCGCGGCCTACTTCGGCGCGAAGTACCCCGAGGCCTTCGGCAACATCCTCGCGATCTCCCCGACCGAGTACGCCGGCGTCGAGCACCGCAGCGAGACGCTGCGCGAGGTGTTCCGCGGCGATCAGGCGGCATACGACGCGGTGAAGCCCGAGAACATCATGGCCGCCAAGGCGCCGTACCCCGACACGACCGCGATCTACGCCGTCGGCGAGCACGACCGCGCGTACATCCCCGGCACGCAACGGCTCGCGGATGCCGCGACCGCCGCCGGCATGACCACCACGTTCTTCGAGGTGCCCGGCGGCGATCACGGCTCGAAGACGCTGCTCGGCGGGCTCGACGAGGGCTTCGAGGTGCTCTATCCGCGCCTCGGGCTGGCGGCGCCGCCCCCGGCGGAGGAGCCTGCCGACGCACCGGCCGACGCACCGGCCGTCGAGTAACCCGCCCCGGCGCAGGTCAGGGTGCCGTCAGCCCGAGCACCGGGTACAGCACCGTGAACCCCTCCTGCAGGCCGCTCGTGAGGGCATCGCCGACGTGTCCGGCCCCGGGGATCACGTAGTTGGTGACCGTCATCCCGACCGCCAGCGCCGCCGCCGAGACCTTCTGCTGACTCGCAACGTACGCAGTGTCCTCGCTGCCCGCGGTGAAGACCGCGGTCACGCCGTCGTAGGTTCCGGATGGTGCGGCCTTCATGATGTTGATCGGCTTGGCCGCCTCGAACGCCGCCTGGTCTCCGCCGTACACCTGCGCGGTGACCGAGTCCGGGTCCTCCGAACCGGGGAACTCCTCGCCGGAGACCGACAGGATGTTGCGGAACATCGTCGGGTCCTTCGCGCCGTACTTGATCGCGCAGCCTCCGCCGTTCGAGTACCCGGCCACCACCCACGACTTCGGGTCGTCGATGATGTTCAGGTTGGCGCGCGCCCAGTTCACGACGTCGGTCGTGATGTAGGTCTCGGCCTTGCCGTAGGCCGCGGAGTCCGCGCAGGCGGGGTCGGCCGACTGGCCGTCGCCGCCGATCTGGTCGGCGACGACCACGATCGGCGCGAGTCCGTCGTGCTGCGCCGCGAAGGTGTCGAGGACTCCGCCGATGTAGCTCGGGTCGGGGTTGCCGGGGAACCCCATCATCATGATCACGAGCGGCAGCTGCGGCGGGTTCGCGACGAGCGCGGCGGGCGGCAGGTAGATGCCGGCGTCGCGAGCGTCGAATCCCGAGGCGGTGGCGGGGATCTTCTCCGTGCCCTGCTTGCCCTGCTTCGGCATGTCGGCCGGCGGCTTCCACGTCTGGTACAGCGGCCCCGACGGGGTCGCCGTCGGCCCGTCGGTGGGGATGATGATCTGCCCGTCGCTCGAGACGCCGAACAGGGAGCCGAGCGTGGGGTTCAGCCCGTAGAACGCATTCACGCCGATGACCCCGGTGATCGCGAACCACACGATCGCGATCGCCGCCACGACCTTGCGCCAGACCGGTGAACGCCGGAAGCTCACGACCGCCAGCCCGATCGCCGCGAACACGGCGACGGTCCAGTAGCAGACCTCGACGGGCAGTTGCGAGCCGACGAGGTCCAGCAGGTTCGCGATCAGGAAGACGCCGAGGCCGATCGCGCCACCCACCACGATGCCGAGCATGGCCGTGCCGACCCAGCGACCCGTCGGCCGCCTGATCAGCAGCACGAGCACGAAGGCGATCGCGATCGCGTACACGATCCACGGCACCGGGCCCTCGATGATCGGCAGCGCCAGGATGTTCATCGAGCCCCCCGCTCCGGAGTCCACCTGCGGGCCCCCGCTCACGTTATCGATCGGGCTCCGATCGGGACAAGACCCGATCCCGGCGTCAGGCCTGCGCCGGAGCCAGCGCGTCGCGTCCGATGGCGTCGATCGAGGTGCGCCCGGCGAGGCCCATGGTGAGGTCGAGTTCGGCGATGTGGTTGCGCACGACCTCGCGCACGCCCTCGGCTCCGGCGACCGCGAGGCCGTAGGCGTACGGGCGGCCGATGCCGACGGCCGTCGCACCGAGCGCGAGGGCCTTGAACGCGTCGGCCCCACCACGAACGCCGCTGTCGAGGATCACGGGGATGCGCCCGCCGACCCGTTCGAGCACACCGGGCAGGGCGTCGAGCGTCGCGACCGCGCCGTCGATCTGGCGCCCGCCGTGGTTCGAGACGACGAGGCCGTCGATGCCCAGGTCGAGGGCCCTGGCCGCATCCGCGGGGTGCATGACGCCCTTCAGCAGGATCGGGAGCGTCGTCCACTCGCGGAGGCTCGCGAGGTCGTCCCACGTGAGCGACGGATCCGAGAACACGTCGAGGAACGTCTCGACCGCGGCTCGGGGCAGCGGCGAGCGCAGCGCCTCGGCGACCCCGCCCTCGACGAGCATGGTGTGCGATCCCGAGCGGGCGATCGACAGCGCCGACGCGAGCAGGGTCGGCGTGACGCGCGACTTCGGCCCGGCCGTGCCGCCTGCGGCGACGCGGTCGCGCACGAGATCGGCGAACACGGGGTCGCTCGTGTACTGCGCGATGCCGAGGCCGCGCGTGAACGGCAGGTAGGCGACGTCGAGGTCGCGCGTGCGCCAGCCCAGCAGCGAGGTGTCGAGGGTCACGACGATCGCCTCGCACCCGATCGCCTCGGCTCGGCGCACGAACGACGCGTTCAACTCGTCGGACCGGCTCCAGTACAGCTGGAACCAGAACGACGCATCGCGCATCTGCGCCGCGACCTCCTCCATGGGGCGCGACGCCTGGTTCGACAGCACGTAGGGCACGCCGAGGGTCGCCGCAGCGCGGCCGACCGCGACATCCGCCTCGGGGTGCGCCATCTCGGCCACGCCGATGGGCGAGAGCACGAACGGGGTCGGGCGGCGGCGGCCGAGCAACTCGATCGACAGGTCGCGCTTCGACACGTCCCGGAGCACGCGCGGCCACACCCGCCACCGATCGAAGGCCGCACGGTTCGCCGCCATCGTCGACTCGGCGCCGGCGCCGCCCGCGAGGTAGGCGAAGGCCTCGGCCGTGAGCCCCTTCTTCGCCGCCAGTTCGAGCGCGGCCGCATCGACGGGCACCTTCGGACGATCGCCCGAGAGGCCCGCCCGGTAGACCTCCGACTGCGTCGCCCGCCCGAATCCCCGCTCGTCGTCGCTCATCGCCGCACCCTTCGCGTCTTCGGCAGTGCCGCCAGCGTAACGGCCATGGGCCTCACCGAGACCTAGGCTGGAGCGGATGACGCTGCCAGACCTCCTCGTCTCCGCGATCGCGCTCGTGCGCGACCGCCGCGTACTCATGGTCACCGCCCGCGGGCGCGACGTGTTCTACATGCCGGGCGGCAAGATCGACGCCGGCGAGACTCCCGCCGAGGCCGCCGCCAGGGAGGCGTTCGAAGAGGTCGCGCTCGTACTCGACCCCGACGGACTCGTCGAGCTGTTCGAGGTCGTCACGCAAGCGCACGGCGAGCCCGACGGCCGGCTCGTGCGCATGCGCGTGTTCGAGGCGCAGACGGATGCCGCGCCCACCGCATCCGCCGAGGTGGGCGCCCTGCACTGGGTGACCACCGCCGAGATCGACCGGTGTCCACCGGCGGGGGCCGACGTGCTGCGGCGGCTCGCGGCATCCGGAGTCATCGACTGATGTCCACGAGCGGGCGTCCTTCGATCTTCACCCTGGTGAAGTGGACGCTGCTCGATGAGGTCTACGCGGGCTGGCGACAGCTCGCCCTGCTCGGCGGCACGCGCCGGCCGAAGGCGTGGCGCGGCGGCGACGAATCGCGGCCCGAGGTCGTGCTGCTGCCCGGCGTCTACGAGCACTGGACGTTCCTGAGGCCGCTCGGCGACGCGCTGAGTCGCGGCGGGCACCGCGTGCGCGTCGTGCGCGGGCTGAGCATGAACCGCATCCGGGTCTCGGAGACCGCGGCGAGGGCCATCGCCGCCCTCGCGGCCGAGCCGACCCCGCCGGCCGGGCGCGTGATCGTCGCCCACAGCAAGGGCGGGCTCGTGGGCAAGCACGTCCTCATCGATCAGGACGACGCAGGCGCCGTGGCCGCCGCGACGACCGCGGCGGTGCGAGCAGGGCGAGCGGATGCCGCCGGCGGCACGACCGGCGACGGCGCCGCAGCGGATGCGGGCGCGGCGCCCGACGTGGGGGTGCTCGGCGTCGTCGCGATCTGCACGCCGTTCGCCGGCTCCCGCTACGCCCGGATGTTCGTGAACCGCACGATGCGGGACCTCCGCCCGACCGACGAGACGATCGTGCGGCTCGGCGGCTCGGCCACGGTCAACGCGCGCATCGTGTCGGTGTACGGCCGGTTCGACCCGCACGTGCCCGAGGGCAGCGTGCTCGCGGGGGCGACGAACGTGCAGGTCGACGCCGTCGGGCACTTCAGGATCCTGAAGGCGCCGGAGACGGCGGCCGCCGTGCTCGACGGCATCGCGCTGCTCGCGGCACTGCCGCCCTCGCCGGCGGTCGTGCCGCCGCCGGTCGAGGAGCCGCCGGTCGCACCCCCGCCGATCGAGTAGTCAGGTCAGTGCACGTACTCGAGCAGGTCCATGCCGACCGCGCGCATGCCGTCGAGCACCGCGAGGCGCGACGAGAGGCCGGTGTCGGCGAAGTAGGTCGAGACCGCGTAGGACACGCTCGCGCGCGGACCGCGCAGCACGCCGACCTCGCTGCGCACGCCGCCGTCGGTGCCGGTCTTGTTGACGAGCAGCACGCCGTGGTCGGGGGTGCGGTGCGCGAGCGGATCGAGGCCGAAGGCGCTCGCGACCATCGACAGGTCGGAGTTGAGCGAGAGCCACCCGATGACCCGCTGCGAGACCTCGGGGCTGACGATCTCGCCGCGCGCGAGCGAGGCGAAGAGCCAGGTGAGCTCCTTCGCCGACCCGATCGAGAGCTGGGGGGCGTCATCGGGGCCGCGGTGGTCGCGCACGAGGTCGAGCAGTGCGGTGCGTGTGAGGCCGAGCGCCTCGGTGCGGGCGCGCACCGCCTCGAGCCCGACGTGGCGCAGCAGCACGTTCGTGGCGAGGTTGTCGCTCGTCGCGCCGATCATCGCCGCGAGGTCGGCGAGCGGCAGCGACGGCGACTGCAGGTGCTGCCAGATGCCCGAGTCGCCCACCGCATCACGCGGGGCGCGATCGAGCACCGTGAACGCCTCGGCGCTCGTGCCCGTGAGGCGCGAGGCGACCTCGACGAGCAGCAGCACCTTGCCGATCGACGCGGTCGGCATGACCACGTGGTCGTCGACCGAGAACAGCTCCTTGCCGGTCGCGAGATCGGTCGCCCGAGCCGTCACCTGCACCCCGGCGAGCGCGAGATCGCTCAACGCGTTGAAGCCCCTGGCGAAGCTCTCGGCCGGCTCGACGCCCCGGTGCTTGCCCCGGTGCACGTTGGAATGGCGCGCTCTTCGCTCGGATCCCTGCGACGGCGTCACCACGTTGCTAGCACGGTCTCTCTGGGGCTGATCGGTGCGCTGGCCTCAGCGGGCGGCGCGCACGGATGCGTCGGACGGGGGTCGGATGAGCCGGTGGGGCGGCTGGCCTACCAGATGGTCACGCGCTCGGCCGGGTCGAGCCAGAGCGTGTCATCGGGAGTCACATCGAACCCAGTGTAGAACTCGTCGATGTTGCGCACGATCTGGTTGCACCGGAACTCGTTCGGCGAGTGCGGATCGATGGCGAGCAGGCGGATCACCTCGGCGTCGCGCCCCTTCTGCTGCCAGGCCTGCGCCCACGACAGGAAGAAGCGCTGCACGCCCGAGAGCCCGTCGATCACGGGCGGCTCGGCGCCGTCGAGCGAGATGACGTAGGCGCGCCAGGCGATCGCGAGACCGCCGAGGTCGCCGATGTTCTCGCCGATCGTCAGGGCGCCGTTGACGTGCTGCTCGGAAGCCTCGGACTCGTCGGAACCCTCGACCGCGCCCTCGCCGACGAGCTGCGCCGGCACGAGTGCGTCGTATTGCGCGATGAGCGCCTTGGTGCGCTCCTCGAACGCGGCGCGGTCGGCCTCGGTCCACCAGTCGGTGAGGCGCCCGTCGCCGTCGTACTTCGAACCCTGGTCGTCGAAGCCGTGGCCGATCTCGTGGCCGATGACGGCGCCGATCGCACCGTAGTTCGCCGCGGCATCCCGACCCTCGTCGAAGAAGGGGAACTGCAGGATGGCCGCCGGGAACACGATCTCGTTGAACCCGGGGTTGTAGTACGCGTTGATGGTCTGCGGGGTCATGAACCACTCGTCGCGATCGATCGGCTTGCCGAGCTTGCCGATCTCGCGCAGGAAGGTGAACTCCGCGGTGGCGCGCACGTTCGCGACGAGGTCGTCGGGCACGATCTCGAGCGTGGAGTAGTCGCGCCACTTGACCGGGAACCCGATCTTCGGCGTGAACTTGCCCAGCTTGTCGAGCGCACGCTCGCGCGTCTCGGCGCCCATCCACTCGAGCGAGGTGATCGACTGCCGGTAGGCCTCGATCAGGTTGGCGACCAGCTCGTCCATCGCGCCCTTGGCGGCGGGCGGGAAGTGCCGTTCGACGTAGATGCGGCCGACGGCCTCGCCCATGGCGCCCTCGACGATCGAGACGCCGCGCTTCCAGCGCTCGCGGATCTGGGGGGTGCCGCTCAACGTGCGGCCGTAGAAGTCGAAGTTCGCCTCGACGAAGTCGTCGGAGAGGTACGCGGCGTTCGCGCGGATGACCTGCCAGGCCAACCAGTCCTTCAGGGCGGGCAGGTGCTCCTCGGTGACGATCGTGCCGAGGGCCTCGACGAACGACGGCTCGCGCAGCACGATCTCGTCGAAGGCGCCCTCTGGCACGCCCATGGCGTCGCGCCACACGGCGAGGTCGAACTCGGTCGAGGTGCCCGCGGCGGCGGCCGCGGCATCCGCCCACGCGTACAGGTTGTAGGTCTTGTGGCTGTCGCGGGTCTCGACGTTGTTCCAGTGGGCGGCCGCGATCTCGGTCTCGAGGTCGAACACGCGCCGGGCGCTGGCCGCCGGGTCGTCGAGGCGGGCGAGTCCGAACATGCGCTCGAGCAGCGCGAGGTACGCGTCGCGGATCGGGGCGAAGCGCTCTTCGCGGAAGTAGCTCTCGTCTGGCAGGCCGATGCCGCCCTGCTCGGCGAACACGAGGTAGCGCTCGGGGTCGCCGGGGTCGTTGTCGACGAAGAGCTGCACGAGGCCCGAGACGCCTTGTCGCTCGAGCCGGCCGAGCGTCTCGAGGAAGCTCGGCACCGAGCTCACGAGCGACACCTCGCCGAGCTGGCCCGCGATGGGCGTCGCGCCGAGCAGGTTCGCCCGCTCCTCGTTGAGGAAGCTCGCGAAGAGGTCGCCCACCTTGCGCGCCTCGGTGCCGGGCTCCGCCGCCTGCGACTCCTGGATGATCTCGCGCACGGCCTGCTCGGCCTCTTCGTGCAGCACGATGAACGAGCCGTAGCGCGCCTTGTCGGCGGGGATCTCGGTGCGCGCGATCCACTTGCCGTTGACATGGCGGAACAGGTCGTCCTGCGGTCGCACCGCATCGTCGAGTTCGTCGTGCACGATGCCGGAGGTGAGCGAGACGTCGGTCATGCGTTCCACCCTATGACGACGCTTCGGCGAGCGGATGCCGGTGGCCCGACTCATGGCGCACTCGCAGGTCGTACGCTGTTCCCATGGCACCCGTTCCGCGGCGCACGGCCGCCCGCCCCCTGTTCCCGACGAGCTCGCGGCGGGGTGCGCGCGCGGGAATCGCGATCGCGATCGCGACCCTGTCGGCGCTCGCACTGAGCGCATGCACGTTCGGCGGCGATACGACCGACGGCGGCACGGTGGATCGCGGCGATTTCGCCGACGACGGCTGCACGAGCGTGGTCGTCGCGACCTCCTCCGAGAAGGTCAACATGCTCGACGCCCTCGCGAAGGCGTTCAAGGAGTCGCCGGAGCACGACGGGCTCGACGAATGCGCGACCGTGCGGCCCGTGAACGTGTCCTCCGGCGACGCGACCCGCTTCCTGACGGCGGGCGGCGACTGGCCCGACGACGACCCCCGACGCTGGCCGACCCTGTGGTCGCCGGCATCCACGGTGTGGACCGAGCGCGTCGCGGCCGCGGCATCCCCTTCACTGGTCGGCGAGCCCGTGTCGTTCACGCACACGCCCGTCGTGTTCGGCGTGCCCGAGACGATGGCGAAGGCGCTCGGCTGGCCCGACGCCGAGATCGGCATCGCCGACTTCGAGAAGCTCTGCGCCGACCCGGCCGGCTGGGGCAGCGTCGGCAAGCCGATCTGGGGCTCGTTCAAGATCTCGAAGACGAACCCCAACACGTCGACCACCGGCCTGTCGGCGATCCTGATGCAGTCGTACGAGGCCTCGGGCAAGACGACCGACCTCACGGCCGACGACGTCGCCGCGGCCGAGGAGTTCTCGCGCGTGTTCGAGGAGTGCGTGATCCACTACGGCGACACCACAGGCAAGGTGCTCACCACGCTCTACGACGAGACCCAGAACGGTTCGGGCGGTTCGGGCTACGTCTCGGCCGTGGCGCTCGAGGAGACGTCGCTGCTGAACTACAACCAGGGCAACCCCGACTCGCACACGGTCGAGCCCGGGGAGACGCTCACCCCGCCGAAGGAGAAGCTCGTCGCGGTGTACCCGTCTGGCGGCTCGATCTGGTCGGACAACCCCGTGACCGTGCTCGGCGCCGACTGGGTGACCCCCGAGCAGGCGACCGCGGGTGCGGCGTTCATCGACTTCCTCGCGACCGAGCAGGCGCAGAGCATCCTGCCGCTGTACGGGTTCCGCCCGCTCGACGAGTCGGTTCCGCTCGGCAACCTGTTCACCGAGCGCTTCGGCGTCGACCCCGCCGGCCCGGCGGTCACGCTGCCGCGCCCGGCCGTCGACGTGGTCTCGGCCGCGCTCGACCAGTGGACGCAGATCCGCAAGCCCTCGTCGGTGCTCGAGGTCATCGACATCTCGGGGTCGATGGACGACCCGATCGGCGACGGCCGCTCGAAGCTCGACGGCGCCATCGAGGGCGCGCAGGCGACGCTCGGCCACTTCCGCTCGACCGACGAGGTCGGCGTGTGGGCGTTCACGACCGACGTCGAATCGGCGGCCGGCAAGAACCTCATCGAGCTGCGCGGCGTCTCGCCGCTCGGCTCCGATGGCGAGACGCTGCGATCCTCGATCGCCGACCTGCGCTACGCCAACCGACAGGGCACCCCGCTCTACGACGCCATCGACGCCGCCTACGAAGAGATGATCGCGCGCGCCGAGCCCGGCCGCATCAACGCGATCGTCGTGCTCTCCGACGGGCAGGACACCGACTCGTCGATCTCGATCGACTCGCTCATCACGAAGATCGGCAAGTCGAGCGGCGAGGGCGGCGGCGACGCACCCGTGCGCATCTTCCCGATCGCGTACGGCGAGGGCGCCGACACGGGCGCGCTGCAGCGCATCGCCGAGGCCACGGGCGGCCAGTGGTTCGACGCCTCCGACCCCGCGAAGATCGACCTCGTGTTCGCCTCGGTCATCAACAACTTCTAGGGCGCCGGATGCCGCACCTCACCGCCCAAGCCGACCTCGCCGCTCTGCCGGTCGCCATGGTCTTCACCGACGGCGGCGGCTACATCGACGACGCCACCGACGCGCTGCAGAGCGGATCGGTCTACGTGTCGCCCGAGGTCGCCGACGCGTCGGCGCTGCAGAGCCAGCTGACGGCGCAGGTCGGCGACTCATCGATCGGCATCGCGGTGTTCTCGGAGAACGCGGCGCTGGAGGCATCCGGATCCGAGATCGTCTCGCAGCTTGCCGAGGCGACGACCTACGACACCATCATCGTGGCCGTCGGCGACGACCTGTCAGCCGGTTCACGTGTGCTCGACACCGGCGAGGCGATGCAGATCGCGAACGAGGCTCAGTCGGGCGGCAGCCTCGACCAGACCCTCACCACGACGGTGCAGAACGTCCAGGAGGCCGAGCCGGCGGCATCCGGAGGGACGGCCGGCGGTGCCGGCGGCATTGTGCTCCCACTCGCAATCACGATCGCGGTACTCGCCGCCGGCGCGGCCGCCGTGTTCGGCGTGATCCGTTCGCGGCGGCGTGGGGCGCTCGGCGCTCGCGACACCCGACTGCCGGATGCGATCCGGCGCCACGTCGCGACCCTGCGCTCGCTGAGCATCGCGTACGCGCAGGTCGGCGCGGCCGGCAACCAGGTGGCCGCGCAGACCGCGACCGACATCTCGGGCATCGCGACCAACGTCGAGGAGCTGTTCACCCGGCTCGACCAGCGCAGCGGGGCCGACCAGCGGGGTCTCGCGGCGATCGAGCTCGACGCCACGCTGCGCCGGCTCACGGGAGCGCTCGACCGCGACTACCTGCTCGACATCCTCACCCACCCCCAGCTCTGGGACGACCCCGACGAGCGCGTCCGCGAGGTGCGCAACGCCGTCTCGGCCGTGTCCGAGGAGCTCGTGCAGAACATCAAGCAGGTCAACGCCAGGCGCGGCCTGCACTTCCAGGTCTCGCTCGACGGGCTGATGGGCAAGCGCTCCGAGCTGCAGCAGTGGGAGCGCGCGTTCGAGCAGGCGGCCGACGAGGGCGACGCCCCTCCGGCGTCGCCCGCCCCCCGCGCCTGAGCGATCGCGGAGGGCCGGCCCGCGGCATCCGCGACCTCGGTCCATGGCGTGGCCGCCGCCCGTGCTGATTGAATCAGCCCATGTCGACCGTGCTCAACATCATCTGGCTCGTGCTCTCGGGCTTCTGGCTGTTCCTGGGCTACCTGGCCGCCGGCGTGATCATGTGCATCCTCATCGTCACGATCCCGTGGGGCATCGCGTCGTTCCGCATCGGCCTGTACGCGCTGTGGCCGTTCGGCCGAACGGTCGTCGCCAAGCCCACGAGCGGCGCATGGTCGTTCATCGGCAACGTGATCTGGTTCCTGCTCGCCGGCATCTGGCTGGCGATCGCCCACCTCGTGTCGGGCGTGCTGCTCTGCGTCACGATCATCGGCATCCCGCTCGGCATCGCCGACTTCAAGCTCATTCCGGTCTCGCTCGCACCGCTCGGCAAGGAGATCGTCGACATCCGATGAACGGATGCCGCGTCGGCCGCCCGGCATAGGCTCGAGTCCGCACATGGACCCTGAAACGACTCCCCCAGCCTCGACGCTCCGCACGGTCGACCGCGACATCCTCCGGCTCGCCGTGCCCGCGCTCGGCGCACTCATCGCCGAGCCGCTGTTCCTGCTCGCCGACACGGCGATGATCGGGCACCTGGGCGCGACGCCCCTGGCCGGTCTCGGCATCGCGAGCGCCGTGCTGCAGACGATCATCGGGCTCATGGTGTTCCTCGCCTACGCGACGACCCCGATGGTCGCGCGGCGGCTCGGCGCGGGCGACGAGCGGGCGGCGGTCTCCGCGGGCGTCGACGGCCTGTGGCTGGCGGCCGGGCTCGGCGCCGTGCTCGCGGTCGTCGGGTGGTTCGCGACCCCGTGGCTCGTCGGCGTGTTCGGCGCGTCACCAGAGGTGTCCGCCGCGGCATCCGCGTACCTGTCGATCTCGATGCTCGGCCTGCCGGCGATGCTGCTCGTGTTCGCGGCCACAGGTCTCTTGCGCGGCCTGCAGGACACGACGACGCCGCTCTGGGTCGCGGGCATCGGCTTCGCGGCGAACATCGCCCTGAACTTCGCCTTCATCTACGGCCTCGGCTGGGGCATCGCGGGCTCGGCGGTCGGCACGGTCATCGCGCAGTGGGGCATGGTGCTCGTCTACGTCGTGGTGATCGCACGGCACACGATGCGGGTCGGGGCGAGCCCGTGGCCGCACCACGCGGGCGTGCTGCGCGGCGCGACCTCGGGCGGCTGGCTGTTCCTGCGCACGCTGAGCCTGCGCGCGGCGCTGCTGCTCGCGACCTGGGCGGCGACCTCGCTCGGGCCCGACGAGCTCGCCGCCTACCAGGTGGCCATCACGATCTACTTCACGCTCGGGTTCGCGCTCGACGCCCTCGCGATCGCGGCGCAGGCGCTCATCGGCAAGGGGCTCGGCGAGGGCGACGTCGAACAGGTGCGGGCGGTGCTGCGCCGGTGCGTGCAGTGGGGCGTGCTCTCGGGCGTCGTGCTCGGCGCGCTCGTCATCGCGACCGCGTGGGTGCTGCCGGCCCTCTTCACCTCGTCGGCCGAGGTCGCGGCGCTGCTGCCGCCCTCGCTCGTGGTGCTCGGCCTCTCGGCGCCGCTCGGCGGGCTCGTGTTCGTGCTCGACGGCGTGCTGATCGGCGCGGGCGACGCCCGCTACCTCGCCTGGACCGGCCTCGTGAACCTCGCGGTGTTCGTGCCGCTCGCGCTCGGCACCGTGTGGGGGGCGGATGCCGCGGGCCTGCCCAGTGCGACGGCGCTCGCGCTGGTCACCGCGGCGTTCGCCATCGGCTACCTCGCCGCCCGTGCGGTAACGCTGTCGCTGCGTGCCCGCGGCGCTGCGTGGATGGTCACGGGCGCGCCAGCCTGACCGCGAACCCGCAGACGCCCACGCTGGAATCCCGTTCGCGCGCGGGAATCCACGTCGGAGGGGATTCGGGCGCGCGAACGGGATTCCTCTGCGAGCGCACGGATGGGGTCAGCGCGCGTCGAGCCATTCGCGGGCGGCGGTGACCAAGGCGGTGACGCCGACCTCGAGGGTGGGCTCGATGAGCGGCGCGAAGTGGGGCGAGTGGTTCGACGGGATGTCCTCGGGCATGCGTCCGGTCTTCAGGGCGTCGCCGAACAGCGCGGGGTCCGCGCCGCCGAGGAACCAGTAGACGAGCGGAGCGTCGGCCTCCGTTGCGAGCACTCCGACGTCTTCGCTGCCCGACACGATGCCGGGATCGATGACGCGCTGCTCGCCGATCGCGGCGCGCAGGGCGGTCGCCGTGCGCGCCGTGGCGGCGGGCTCGTTCACCGTCACCGGGAAGCGCTCGTCGTACGAGATCTCGGGCGGCGTCGGCGCCCCTGCGGCGACGGCCTCGGCCTGCACGATCCGCTCGATCGCGCCGAGCACCTTCGTGCGCACGGCCTCGTCGAAGGTGCGAACGCTCAGCCCGAGCGTCGCCTCGGCCGGGATGATGTTGTTCTTGCTGCCGGCGTGCAGTTGGCCGACCGTGACGACCGCGGCATCCGTCGGCGCCACCTCCCGCGCGACGATGCCCTGCAGGCGGACCGTCGTCGAGGCGGCCAGGTAGACGGGGTCGACCGTGGTCTCGGGGCGCGAGCCGTGCCCGCCGGTGCCGTGGATGCGCACGTTGAGCGAGTCGGCACCCGCCATCGCCGCGCCCGCGTGGAGCCCGATGAACCCGGCCGGGAACGGTGCGACGTGCTGGCCGAGCACCACGTCGGGCCGCGGAACCCGCTCGTAGAGGCCGTCGGCGACCATCTCCTCTGCGCCGCCGCCCCACTCCTCGGCGGGCTGGAAGAGTGCGACGAGCGTGCCCGACCACGAGCCACGGTCGGCGACGAGACGCTCGGCCGCACCGAGCAGGCAGGTCACGTGCACGTCGTGGCCGCACGCGTGCATCACCGGCACCTCGTGGCCCTCGTGATCGGTCGCCCTGGCGGTGCTGGCGTACGGCAGGCCCGTCGCCTCGAGCACCGGCAGCCCGTCCATGTCGGCGCGGAGCAGCACCGTCGGGCCGTCGCCGTTGGCGAGCACGCCAACGACCCCGGTGCGCCCGATGCCGGTGGTCACCTCGAGGCCGAGACCGGTGAGCGCCTCGGCGACGATGCCGGCGGTGCGGTGCTCCTGGAAGGAGAGCTCGGGGTTCTGGTGGAGGTCGCGGTAGACGGAGGTCGATGGCCATGCCGACCAGCCTAGGCAGCGGTCCGCCGTCCGTGGGGTCGGATCGTGTGCGCCGCGTCAGGGTGCGCGGGTCGGCACGCGGCGGTCAGCGCGCGCGGCGCGGCGGTCAGCGCGCGCGGGGCGGCGCCGTGGTGTCGCCGACGTGCAGCACGCTCGTGAAGCAGCGCGAGGCGGGCGGCTCACCGCCGTCGTCGGCGAGCATGCGCACGACGGCCTCGCCGGCCGCACGCCCCTTCGCCACCGACGGTTGCACAAGGGTCGTGAGGTCGTGCTGGAGCCCGTCGACGCGGATACCGTCGAACCCGAGCACACTCACCTCGGCGGGCACGGCGACGCCGAGCTCCTCGGCGGCTTGGAGCACGCCCGCGGCGAGCAGGTCGCTCTGCGCGATGATCGCGGTGGGCCGGGTGGCGGGGTCGGCGAGCAGCACCCGTCCGGCCTCGAGGCCCTCTTCGATCGAGCTCGCCGCGGCCGACCGTCCGGTCGCATCGGGGAACACCTCACGTGCCCCGCGCAGGCGTTCGCTCGCGGTGTCGGAGGTGCTGCCCGCCTCGAGCGCCGCGGTGAGCGGGCCGCGCGTGCGGGCGGGGTCGAGGGGCAGCGTGACGATCGCGGCATCCGCGTGTCCGAGGTCGCGCAGGTGCTGGGCACCGCGTCGGGTGGCGTCACGGTTGTCGATCGAGATCTCGGGGATGTCGGAGCCGGCCGCACCCTCGATGGCGACGGTCGGGATGCCACGACGGCGGAGGGCCGCGACGGTCTGGCCGAGACGAGGACTGCAGCCGATGAGCACGACGGCGTCGACCGGGGCGTTCTCGACGCTGAGCGCGGGAGCGGCGACGACCCCGCCCGTCGTGTCGACGACGGGCAGGTCGATCGCGCCCACGTCGGTGAGCAGCAGCAGCCCGGCGCCGAGCGGCGCGATGCCCTCGGTGATGCCGTCGAGCATCTGGATCTTCACGGGGTCGAGGAACGCCGTGCGCACGCGCTGCTCGAGCACGACGCCGACGATGCCGGAGCGACCCCTGCGCAGCGACCGGGCGCGAGGGTCGGGGCCCGCGTAGCCGAGCTCGGTGGCGGCCGCGAGCACGCGCCCCTTCGTGGCATCCGACACCGGGCCGGATCCGCTGAACGCGAGCGAGGCCGTCGAGGCCGAGACGCCGGCACGCGCGGCGACGTCGGACAGGGTCGGTCGGGCGGACTCGGACATGCTCGGGCATCCTCTGGTGGCGGTCGGCGGGGCGCCGGTACGCCCGATCATAGGTCATCCACCTCGAATCGATTCGAGAACGGATGCCGCGGCAGCCCCCACCCGTCGGAGGACCCGTTGCGCGGGTGAGGCCCCTCACCCGTTCCCCACGTGCACTCCGGCGCGCATCCGGTCCTCCGACGAGCTCCGCGAGGCGGATGCGGCGCGGCCGCGCAGCCTAGGCTGGGCCGCATGCCGAAGACCGCACTCATCACGGGTGCGAGCTCGGGCCTCGGGGCCGAGTTCGCCCGCCAGATCGCCATGACCGGAGCCGACCTCGTGCTCGTCGCCCGCGACCGGGACGCCCTCGAGCGGGTCGCCGAGCGACTCGTCGCGAAGTACGGCATCGACGTCGAGGTGCTGCCGGCCGACCTGCTGAAGCGCCGGCACCTCGCGAAGGTCGTCGCGCGCGTGGCCGACCGAGAGCGCCCGATCGACCTGCTCGTCAACAACGCGGGATTCGGGCTGCCGCTCGACTTCGCCGCCAACGACATCGACGACGAGGTGAAGCACCTCGCGCTGCACGTCGAGGCGCCGATGCGGCTGAGCCACGCAGCCTTGGGGCAGATGCTGCCGCGCGGACGCGGGCGCATCATCAACGTCGCGTCGGTGGCGGGCTTCATCCCCCGCGGCACGTACGGCGCGTGCAAGGGCTGGCTGATCAGCTTCAGCCGCTGGGCGAACGACCAGTACGGCCCGAAGGGCGTCACGACGACCGCGGTCTGCCCGGGCTTCACGCACACCGACTTCCACGCGCGCATGGGCCTCGCCAAGGGCAAGGAGGGCGTGCCCGACTGGATGTGGCTCGACGCCCGCTCGGTCGTCGCCGAGGGCCTGCGCGATGCGGCGCGCGGCAAGGCCGTGTCGGTGCCGTCGCTGCGCTACCGCGCCCTCGTCGGCCTCACGCGCCTGCTGCCCGCCTCGCTCGCGATGCGCGTCGGCGAGCGCGGGCGCTGATCGGAGCACCTCACCAAGCTGCAGGAGATCAGGCACCATCCGCGCCGTGAGCAGGACAGGCGTCCCAATCTCCTGCATCCGCAGCGGCTCGCGCCTGCGCACCGGCGCCCGCCCGCGGCATCCGCCCGTCAGACGGCCGCGCGCGCCTCGACGAACGCGGCGACGCACCGGCGGATCTCGTCTTCGGAGTGCGCGGCAGAGAGCTGCACGCGGATTCGCGCCGCCCCGCGCGGCACCACCGGGAACGAGAACGCCGTGACGTAGACGCCGCGCTTCTGCAGTTCTTCGGCCACGCGGCCGGTGACCACGGCGTCGCCGAACATCACGGGCACGATGGCGTGCTCGCCGGGCAGCAGGTCGAACTCGGCGTCCGTCATCAGTGAACGGAACAGCGCGGCGTTCGCGTTCAACCGTTCGCGCAGGTCCCCCGACGACTCGAGCAGCTCGAGCGCCTGCAACGTGCCGGCCACGATCGCGGGCGCGAGCGTGTTCGAGAACAGGTACGGCCGCGCACGTTGGCGGAGCAGGTCGACGATCTCCTGCCGCGCGGACACGTACCCGCCGGATGCCCCGCCGAGCGCCTTGCCGAAGGTGCCGGTCGTGATGTCGACCCGCCCCTCGACGCCGCAGAGCTCCGGAGTCCCCCTGCCGTTCGCGCCGACGAACCCGACGGCGTGCGAGTCGTCGACGAAGACCAGGGCGCCGTAGCGGTCGGCGAGGTCGCAGATCTCGGCGAGGGGCGCGATGTACCCGTCCATCGAGAACACGCCGTCGGTCACGATCACGCGACGACGGGCATCGGATGCCGCGGCGAGCTGCACCTCGAGGTCGGCCAGGTCGCGATTCCGGTACCGGTACCGGCGGGCCTTCGAGAGCCGGATGCCGTCGATGATCGACGCGTGGTTGAGCTCGTCGGAGACGATCGCGTCGTCGGGCCCGAAGAGGGTCTCGAAGACGCCGCCGTTCGCGTCGAAGCACGACGAGAACAGGATCGTGTCGTCGTAGCCGAGGAACTCCGAGACGCGCCGCTCGAGCTCGAGGTGCTGCTCCTGGGTGCCGCAGATGAAGCGCACGCTCGCCATGCCGTAGCCCCACTCGTCGAGCCCACGGTGCGCGGCCGCGACGATGCGCGGGTCGTTCGCGAGCCCGAGGTAGTTGTTCGCGCAGAAGTTCAGCACCTCCTGGCCCGCGACCGACACCTCGGACGACTGCGGCCCGAGGATGCCCCGCTCGCGCTTCGTGAGCCCGGCCGCGTCGATCTCGTCGAGCTCCGCCCGCAGCTGTTCCTTCACCGATCCGTACATGTTCGGACCTCCGTTTCTCAGACCTGTGTCCAGTCGAGGATGACCTTGCCGACCCCCGCCGCCCTGGCGGTGTCGAACGCCTGGCGCCACTCGCGCGCGGGGTGCCGCTCCGAGATGATCGACGCGACGCGTTCGCCGAGCACGGGGCTCGTCTGCAGCATCGCGCTCATCGAGTTCCAGGTCTCGAACATCTCGCGCCCGTAGATGCCCTTCACCGTGAGCATGTGCGTGACGACCTTGCCCCAGTCGATCGCGTAGGGCTCGCTCGGCAGGCCGAGCATCGCGATGCGCCCGCCGTGGTTCATGTTCTCGATCATCTCGGGCAGCGCGCGGGGCGAACCAGACATCTCGAATCCGACGTCGAAGCCCTCGCGCATGCCGAGCCGCTCCTGCGCCGAGCGCACGCGCTCCGTCGACACGTCGACGACGGCGTCGGCGCCCATCGAGCGAGCGAGTTCGAGGCGCGCGGGCGAGACATCCGTCGCCACGATGAACCGGGCGCCGACGTGGCGTGCGACCGCGATCGACATGAGGCCGATGGGCCCGCAACCCGTGACGAGCACGTCCTCGCCGACGACCGAGAACGCGAGCGCGGTGTGCACGGCGTTGCCGAACGGGTCGAAGATCCCGCCGACGTCGGGCTCGACGGGCGCGTGGTGCACCCAGACGTTCTCGCCGGGGATCACGATGAACTCGGCGAACGCGCCGTCGCGATGCAATCCGACGCCGAGCGTGCGGATGCACATCTGGCGGCGGCCGGCGCGGCAGTTGCGGCACATACCGCAGACGACGTGGCCCTCGCCCGACACCCGATCGCCGACGGCGATGTCGTGCACCAGCGGGCCGACCTCGACGACCTCGCCGAAGAACTCGTGACCTGGCACGAGGGGGGTCGTGATGTTCGCGGCGGCCCAGTCGTCCCATGCCTCGATGTGCAGGTCGGTGCCGCAGATGCCCGTGCGGAGCACCCGGATCTTCACGTCGGCGGGCCCGGGCTCGGGCTCCGGCAGATCGGTGTACTCGAAACCTGCGCCGGGGGCGCGCTTGAACAGGGCCTTCATCGATACCTCGTTGTTCGATGCACGGGCCGCTGGATGCGGCGGCCCATGCGAAGTGGTCCGGTGGGTGCGCCGGATGGCGTCTCCATCGTACCGATGGATGCCGCGCCGTGTTGCGACGGTGGAGGCGTGCGGATAGGGTTTCAGGACGCCGGTCGAATCGATTCGATTTTCGGCGAGATCCCCTGAACGCGGCCCCGCGGCATCCGCCCCGGGCAGCCGACCCGACAACGAAGCCGAGCAACATGAGCGCACCGACCACGACCCGCAAGGGCCTCACCGCATGGCGCAACGCCGTCTTCGCGATCTTCTTCCTCTCGGGGCTGAGCCTCGCGAGCTGGGTCGCGCGGCTGCCCGAGATGCGCGACGAGACCGGCCTCAGCACCCAGGGCGTCGGACTCGTGATCCTCTCGGGCTCGATCGCGTCGGTCCTCGGCCTGATCGCCGCACCGCCGCTGATGGCGCGCTTCGGCGCCCGCATCGGCATGGCCGGCACGCTGATCTCGGTGTCGCTCGGCCTCGTGCTCATCGGCGTCGGCGGTTCCCTGGCACCCTCGGTGCCGCTCATCGCCATCGGGCTCGCGTTCGCCGGATTCGGCAACGGCGCGGTCGACGTGATGATGAACGTCGAGGGCGCCGAGGCCGAGCGCGAGATCGGCCGCACGGTCATGCCGCTCATGCACGCGTTCTTCTCGTTCGGCACGGTCGCCGGCGCCGGCATCGCGGCCGCCGCGGCCGCACTCGACATCGCCGTCTTCGCGCACCTCGGGGTGATCGCCGCGATCATCGCGGTCGGCGCCGTCGTCTCGGTGCGCTTCGTGCCGCATCGCACCGAACTCGGCGACCCCGCCGATGCAGCGCAGTCGGCGGGCGGAGCAGGGCGAGCGGATGCCGCGCCGCGCCGTCCACTCGGCGAGCGCGTCCGCGACGGCCTCCGCGTCTGGGGCGACGTGCAGCTGCTGCTCATCGGCGTCATCATGCTCGGCATGTCGTTCGCCGAGGGATCGGCGAACGACTGGCTCACGCTCGCCGCCGTCGACGGCCACGGGCTCGAGCCCGCCGCCGGCGCTGCGGTCTTCACGGTCTTCGCCGTGTCGATGACCACCGCTCGCGTGCTCGGCGGCCCGCTCATCGACCGCTTCGGCCGAGTGCTCACGCTGCGCGTGCTCGCCGCGACGGGCGTCATCGGCCTCAGCATGTTCATCTTCGGCAGCGAGCTCTGGGTCATCATCGTCGGCACCGTGCTCTGGGGCGTCGGCGCCTCGATGGGCTTCCCGGTCGGCATGTCCGCCGCGGCCGACGTGCCCGACCGGGCCAAGGCCGCGGCCCGCGTGAGCGCGGTCGCGATCATCGGCTACTGCGCGTTCCTCGTGGGCCCGCCGTTCATCGGGTTCCTCGGCGAGCAGTTCGGCCTGCTGAACGCGCTGCTCGTCGTGCTCGCGCTCATGGTCGTCGCCGGTCTCGCGGCACCCGCGGCGCGCGAGCGCACGGGCAAGCCGGGTGCGACGGGCGTCGAGGAGCACCCCGACGCGACCGGCACCTCGGGTGGGGCCTCCGCCGCGGCATCCGACGCCTAAACTCGACGGGTGCGTCTCGTCATCGCCCGCTGCTCCGTCGATTACGCGGGGCGGCTCTCGGCCCATCTCCCACTCGCCCAGCGCCTGCTCATGGTGAAGGGCGACGGCTCGCTGCTCGTGCACTCCGACGGCGGCAGCTACAAGCCGCTCAACTGGATGAGCCCGCCGTGCACGCTCGAGACGACGCTGCCCGACGAGGCTCAGGCCGCGAACGGCGTCGTCGAGGTCTGGAAGGTCACGCACAAGAAGACGGCCGACCAGCTCATCGTGTCGATCCACGAGGTGCTGCACGACTCGTCGCACGAGCTCGGCATCGACCCGGGCCTGCAGAAGGACGGCGTCGAGGCGCACCTGCAGAAGCTGCTCGCCGAGCAGATCGAGCTCCTCGGCGACGGGCACCGGCTCGTGCGCCGCGAGTACATGACGGCCATCGGCCCGGTCGACATCCTGGCGACGGATGCCTCGGGCGGCTCGGTCGCGGTCGAGCTCAAGCGTCGCGGCGACATCGACGGCGTCGAGCAGCTCACCCGCTACCTCGAGCTCATGAACCGCGATCCGCTGCTCGCGCCGGTGAGCGGCGTCTTCGCCGCGCAGGAGATCAAGCCGCAGGCCCGCACCCTCGCCGAGGACCGCGGCATCCGCTGCGTCGTGCTCGACTACGACGCCATGCGCGGGCTCGACGACAGCGACTCGCGGCTGTTCTGAGGAGCGCGCTGGTCGGCTGCGCCGCCGCTCGGAGCGGCCTACTCGGTGACGACCACCGTGAACGCGACCTCGTCGCCGGAGTCGTCGTTCGAGAGCGAGACCTCGGTCTCGCCGACGGCGGTCGCCGTCAGGCCAGGGTTGAACTGGGCCGAGCCGTCGTCGTGCCCCGCCACGAACTCCACGATCGACGGATCGGCGATGTCGGCCGTCCACGCGGTGGAGTGCTCGTCGTCGCCGACGAGGTCGATCGAGTTGCCGAGTGCGACCTCGACCGTCGTGCCGTCGGCGTCGCCGAGGTCGACGATCACGGGAGGCAGTGCGCCCGCGGTGGCGGAGCCGGTCGGTGACGTGCTCTCGGACGTCCCTCCCGACGACGCGCATCCGGCGAGCGCTGCGGTGATCGCGACCGCCGCTCCGGCCGTCGCGACGAAGGCGGTCATCATTCGTGAGCGCGCACTCCGGTGCATCCTCCTGTACATCTTCTCTCCGTCCCCCCGGGCACCGGTCTGCACCGATGCATCCCCTGAGGTCAGGTTAGCGAGCACGGCGACGGTCAGTCCTGGTCGGCGCTCCATCTGACCGGGACTTCCGCGCGCGCCCACCCGCCGCGGGATCGGAAGGTGTCTTCCAGCTCCGCGACGAACGACCCGTCTCCGTCGTCGCCGGCGGCCCTGCCCGAAATGAGGTTCGTTGCGAACCGGGTGACGGTGCTCTGCAACCCCGGGTGGGCACCCGCGTGCGGGCGCTCGGCTCGGGCGAGCTCCAGGACGGCCTCGAGCGTCTCGTCGATCGTCGCCTCGTGGGCCGCGGCGCCCAGCCGACGCCCTTCGTCGACGAGATGCTGCCTGGTCAGGATGCGGTGTTCGAACTCCCCGCCGATCCGGAACGCCATCTCGCCGTCGTTGTCCTCGTGCGTCTGCGGGACGACGTCGTACATCGGGGCGAGTCGGTGGGGGGCGCCGATCGGATGGAGGACGGAGATGTTCTTGGCGTGCAGGTCGAGGTTCCCGATCGCGACCGACACGGTGATCATCTTCAGGAGCCGGGTCCGGTCGGGCCGGTCGAGATGACGGGCGACACGATCGAGACCGATCCCGCCGTAGGTCTCGTACTTGTCGTCGCCACCGAGGCCGAGCACCTGGCTGAAGTCCTCCTGGTGGACTCGACCGTCGGCCGCTCCCGGCGACCGGTCGTAGCGTTCGATGACGAGCGCGTAGGCGTCGTCGAACCGGTCGAGGTGGGTGTCGAACGCGGCGAGCCCGAGGTGTCTGGCGAACCGCGACCCGTACTCCTCGTCGAAGATCATGGTCTGGTGGTCGGACACGATCGGCTTGAGGATGTGCGTCGACGGGTAGCCGTCGAGGGCACGCGCCCATCCGGTGTCGGTCTTGACGAGCACGACCTTGGGCTGGATGCCGTTCAGCGAGGTCTTCCCGCGGCGGGGCTTGTTCCCGAGGGGCGCCTGGCGGACGTCTTCGAGCATCTGCCGGATGCCGACCCCGTCGACGGGTTCGATCGCGGGCGAGCGTGGCTCTTCGGGGCGTTCGGGGTCCCAGATCTGCAGGGCGCCGGCGACGTCTCGGCCGTAGGCGGCGAGCATGCCAAGCACGTCCTCGCTCCTGACGTGGGCTTCGGCGGCGAGGCGCTCGCGGGCCCGGCCTTCCGGCAGGAGCTCGGCGAAGAAGTTGCGCCTGATCGGCCGGCCGCTGGATGGCGATCGTGGCACCAGGGGCACGGCGAGGGACATCGCCGTCGAACCGAGCCCGTAGTGCTGGACGGCATCGAGGTCGGCGATGAAGTCGAAGTCGAATGCGCGCCCGCCGGCGAGGGTGCCGATCGGTCGGCCGTGGAGTTCGACGATCAGGTCAGCCACGGCCGTCGTCCCCTTCGGGGATGGTGACCGTGACCGTGGCGCCGGTCGCGCGGAGTGCTTCGAACAGTCGGGTGACGGCGACGGATTCCTTGCCCTGCTCGAGTTCCCAGATGTACTTCTGGGTGGTGCCGAGCTGTTGGGCGAGGTCGCGCTGGGTCATTCCGCTGGCCATCCGGGCCTGCTGGAGGGCGATCCCGAGCGATTGCGGCGTGTCGATCCTGGCCTGATACGGCATTGGAGCTCCTCCTGCGCCTTGGCGTGGCTTGGTCGACGCGACCGTGACTGCGAAAACAACGTCAGACTATCTGAAGTTGTTTTCAACGTCGAGCACGATGACGTTATTCCTGACGTCGAGTCGGTCGACGTCGAAAAACACGTCAGCCTGGTGGCGCCGCGCCGACATCCCGAGTGAAACCTGAGTGTCGCTCGGATTATCGGGCCTTAGGATGACGAGGTGATCTCCCCCAGCCACACCCCCGCCTTGGCGCCCACCCGAACCTGGGCCGCCGTGCTGTTCGACCTCGACGGCACCATCGTCGACTCCGCAGCCGACATCACCGCCTCGCTCGCGCACATGTTCGCCGAGCTCGGCCTCGACGTGCCGAACGACGAGCAGCTGCTCGCCTACGTCGGCCCGCCGCTGCTCGACAGCCTGCGCCTCATGGGCGGCTTCGACGACGCCGGCGCCGAACTCGCGCTCGAGACCTACCGCGCCGACTACGCGCACCGTCTGCTGCACTCCCCCGTGTTCCCGGGCGTCGCCGGCGTGCTCGAGCGCCTCCACGCGGCCGGCGTGCCGATCGCCCTCGCGACCTCGAAGCCCGAGTCCATGGCCCACGCCGTGCTCGAAAACGCCGACCTCAGCCGCTACTTCACCGTCGTCGCCGGTGCGAGTGACGACGAGACGCGCAGCACGAAGGCGGATGTCGTCGCCGAGGCGCTGCGCCGCCTGCAGGCGCTCGGCATCGACACGGCCGACACCGTGATGGTCGGCGACCGCGGCTACGACATCCTCGGCGCCTCCGCCAACGGCGTGCCGACGATCCTCGTGGAGTGGGGCTACGGCTCCCCCGCCGAGGCCGACGGCGCCCTGGCGGTCGTGCACTCGACCGACCAGCTGCGCGGGCTGCTGCTGGGCTGACGCCGCGCCGCGGCATCCGCCATCATCGCGTCTCGATGCCGTGGTGGCGCCGTCGGCGACCCCTCGCCTGGCGACCTTCTCGCGGCATCCGTCATATCGGCCGGGACGACGGCCGAGATGTGCGCATGATGACCATTCGGCGCGCACGATCGACATCCCAGCACTCTCGACGCAAATATTCTGCGAATCCATAGGTTCGGGGTTTACCCCCCGAATTGGTCACGGCTAGATTCCCCCTTACGTCCGCCTACCGACGGACGACGTCGCGGCCGACGGGATCTTCTCGCCGGTCGCACCGAGGGGAGAAGAATGTCTGGAATCTCCACGCGCGCCAAAAAGCGCGCGGTGGCGATCGTTCCGGTCATCGCTCTCGCGGCCGCCACACTGGCGGCCACGGGAGCGGTCGGTTCGACCGCAACTGCAGCACCGTACGAGGCACCGATCATCGGCGATTCCGAGTACTACATGAACTACGTCGAGCCGCGGGTCGAAGCCGCGTTCGGCGTGGACCAGAAGGTCGACGAAGGCGTCACCGCACAGCAGCAGCAGGCCGCCCTGATCAAGGCCGACGCACTCGAGCGCAAGTTCACGGCGGGCAACCCCGTCGCGGCGGCCGGACTGGCCAAGCTCGAGTCGAAGTCGATCAAGTCGGGCAAGAGCCCCAAGTGGCTGAAGAGCCTCTACAAGTCGGCCAAGTCGACCCAGACGGCGAAGCTGCTCACGATCCTCGTCGAGTTCGACGAGAACGCTGCCGACGACTTCTCCGGCGTGCAGGTTCCGACCGAGTTCGGCGCCACCGACTGCAAGCCTGGCGAGGTGCAGAGCGGTCCGCTGCACAACAACCTCCCCGACCCGGCGACGCTGTCGAACCTCGACAACAACTCGATGTGGGTGCCCGACTTCTCGCCGAAGCACTACAACGACATGCTCTTCTCGAAGAAGGGCATCACCGAGCGCGTGCGCAAGGACCTCAAGGGCCCCGATGGCAAGAAGGGCTTCGACATCTCGGGCTACACCATGAAGGCCATGTACGAGGAGATGTCGCAGGGCGCCTACACGGTGACCGGCACGGCGACCCCCTGGGTCACTGTGCCGCACTCCGAGGCGTACTACGGCGCGAGCGTCTGCCACCTGAACGACGAAGGCGTCTACGAGGCCGGCGCGATCCAGGACATGCAGGGCCACCCCGACAACCCGCTCGGAGCAGGCCAGCTGCCCATCGACGCGGTCGCCGCGCTCGCCGCGCTGCAGCCGAACTTCCCGTGGGCCGACTACGACATCGAAGACCAGGGCGACCGTGACGGCGACGGGAACTTCCTCGAGCCCGACGGCGTGATCGACCACGTCGTGCTCGTGCACGCCGGAGCCGACAAGTCCGGCGGCGGTGGCGACGAGGGCACGTACGCCCTCTGGGCGCACTCCTCCGCCGTCGCAGGCGGAGCCGACATCCCGGGCACGAACCTCAAGCTGTCGAACTACATCGTGCAGCCCGAGGACTCGGGCGTCGGCGTGTTCGCGCACGAGTACGGACACGACCTCGGCCTGCCCGACCTGTACGACACGTCGGGCGTCGGCGAATCCGACATCGACTTCTGGGACCTCATGTCGTCGGGTTCGCACGCCGGCCCGATCTTCCAGTCGATGCCGACCCACATGGGTCTCTGGGACAAGTGGGTGCTCGGCTGGGCCGACCCGGTCGAGGTGAACCCGGGCGACCGTACCAAGTCGGTGCTCGTTGGCCAGAACTCGCGTCCGCTCAAGGGCACGAAGGACGGCGTCAAGATCAACCTCCCCGACAAGGTGCAGACGCTCACCACGCCGCACAGCGGCGCGAACGCCTGGTACACGGGCGCCGACCAGGACTGGGCCGACATCCGTCTCGCTCGCAACGTCGACGTGCCCGCGGGCGCGACCGACGCGAAGTTCTGGATGTGGAACGACTACGTCATCGAAGAGGACTGGGACTTCGGCTTCGTCGAGATCTCGACCGACGGCGGAACGACGTGGACCGACCAGAAGGTGTACGCCGACGGCGGCGCCGAGGTCACCACGCCCGACGGCTACCCCGACCCCAACGGCAACCTCGCGACGTTCGGCGGCAAGAAGTACGGCCTCACGGGCACGACCAGCGGCTGGCGCCACGACTACATCGACGTGTCCGCCTACGCGGGCCAGACGATCGGCGTGCGCCTGCGGCTCGCGACCGACGCGGCCTACCAGGACCGCGGATGGTTCGCCGACGACTTCTCGCTCGTCGCCGACGGCGCGACGGTCTGGAGCGACGACGTCGAGTCCGGCGAGAACGGCTGGACGAAGACGGTCGCCTCGTGGGTCGGAACCACCGGCCCCGGCTGGCGCATCGACACCGGCACCTCGACCAAGGCGCAGTACTACATGGTCGAGTGGCGCAACTTCGACGGGTTCGATGAGGGCCTGAAGTACGCGTACGACACGGTCTACCAGACCGATGAAGGCGCGTGGAAGGTCGACAAGCTCAAGTACAACGCCCCCGGCGCACTGGTCTGGTACCGCGACACCACCTACGGTGACACGAACCACGTGCAGTCCAACCTCACGGCCCTGCCGAGCGGTGGAGCGAAGGGCGGCCTGTTGATCGTCGACAGCCACTTCGACCCGCTGCGACGCACGGGCGCGGCGGCCACGGTCGACCCGACGACGCTGAAGAACCTGCCGTCGCGGACGCAGTCCTCGAACGCCGCGTTCGGCGTGCAGAAGACGTACCCGTTCAAGGAGTGCATCACCGATGCAGCCCTCGCCGAGTACTGCACCGACGTGCCTGCGCTGCCCGCCGTGAAGTCCTTCACCGACAAGCAGGGCTGGGTTCCCGGCTTCGAGCTTCGAGGCGAGGACATCTTCTGGCGCTACGCCAACGGCTCGGTCGTCGTGCCCTCGGTCGGTGACGCGCCGTACACGACGCGCGTCGTCAACCCCGACGGCAGCCCCGCGACCGACGCCTACGGCGCGGACCTCGGGTTCACCGTGCTCGGCACCGGCAACCCGGCGGACGCCGGCGTGTCGTACGGCACCGGGGTCGAGGTGCAGCTCCCGCTGCTCGGCAACCGCGCGGCGCTCCTGAAGATCACGGCCCCGCAGGGCTGATCCGACCGGATGCCACGACGAGGCGTCGGCCCTTCGGGGTCGGCGCCTCGTCGCATGTCCGGGGCGCCGGTCGCCGGCCGTCGGACGTCGGCCGTCGGCCGTCGGCGGTCGGACGTCAGCCGTCGGACGTCAGCCGTCGGCGGTCGGCCTATGCGACCGGCGGCAGCCCGAAGCCGTCGAGCAGGCGATCCAGGCCCGTCGCGAAGGCGTCGTCGCCGCCCAGAAGTTCGGCGGCCTCGGTGAGCGGATGCTGCGTGGCCTCCGTCCAGAGCGGAGAGGGCGCATCGGCGGCTTCGGCGTCGGCGCCGGCCGCCGCGGCATCCAGCGTGATCGCACCGAGCACGTAGGCACGCACGGCGGCCGTGGCCCGCGCGGCGTCGGCCAGCGGCATCCCACCGCTCGTGAAGCCCTCGAGCAGGGTCTCGCCGAAGGTCAGGGCCTGACGCCCGTCGAGCGGACCGCTCGCGACGAGCACGACCGCACCCGGGTGCTCGGCGAACCGCGCCCGCAGGTCGGCCGCGAGGGTGCGCAGCCGCGTGCGCCACGCCACGGACGGGTCGGATGCCGCGGCCAGGTCGAGCCCCGAGAACACCTGTTCGACCATCGCCCGTTGCAGCGCGTTCTTCGACGTGAAGTAGGTGTACATCGCCGTGGGCGTGAGGCCGAGGCGCGCGGCGACCCCGCGGATCGAGACGGCGTCGCCGCCCTTCTCCTCGAAGATCTCGAATGCGGCGTCGACGATGTCGGCCTGGCTGATGCTGCGCCTGGGTCCGGGCTTCATGCGGTGGTGCTCCTCGGGGTCGCGACAACGCTACCCGCCCGCAGGCCCCGAAGCCGCGCCCGCGGCATCCGCTCGGCCGGTGCGCTGTGGCACGCTGGGGGGATGGCCGCCGTCTCACCCGCACCGTTCACTTCACCGCTCGCCGAGTCGCTCGCCCCCGCGCTGCTGGAGCGCTTCGACCGCTACGTGCGCGTCGGAACCCAGTCGGATCGCGACGGTGAGGGCTCGCCCAGCTCGGCCCGCCAGCTCGACCTGGGCCGCGTGCTCGTGGCCGACCTTCGCGCACTCGGGCTCGACGACGCGGTGCTCGACGACGATGGCTACGTGTACGCCACCCTGCCCGCGACGATCTCGGCCGACCACGGAGACGGACCCGTGCCCGTCATCGGCCTCATCGCGCACATGGACACGAGCCCCGACGCACCGGGCGACGGCGTTGAGCCGATCGTGCATCGCGTGTACGACGGCGGCCGCCTCGAGCTGCCCCGCGGCGGCACCGTGCTCGATCCCGACGAGATCGCCGAGCTCCGCGACCACGTGGGCCACGACCTCGTCACGAGCTCGGGCGACACCCTGCTCGGCGCCGACGACAAGGCCGGCGTCGCCGCGATCCTCACGGCGGTCGAGCACCTGCTCGCCCACCCCGAGCTGCCCCGGCCGACCCTGCGCCTCGCGTTCACGCCTGACGAGGAGATCGGACGCGGCGCGCACCGCTTCGACGTCGAGGGCTTCGGCGCCCTCTGCGCCTACACGGTCGACGGATCCGAGATCGGCGAGCTCCAGGACGAGACGTTCTCGGCCACCGAGGGCATCGTCACGATCGAGGGCCACGAGGTGCACCCCGGCTTCGCGACCGGCAAGCTCGTGAACGCCGCCAGGCTCGCCGCCGAGATCGTCGCCGCACTGCCCGACGAGTTGACGCCGGAGCGCACGTCGGGCCGCGACGGGTTCATCCACGTCTACGAGGTGCAGGGGTCGGCGGCGCACGCCGTGATCCGCACGATCCTGCGCGACTTCGACGACGAACTGCTGGCCGCGCACGGCGAGGTGCTGCGGCGCACCGTCGACGAGGTCATCGCGCGCGAGCCGCGAGCCCGCGCCACGGTCGAGATCACCCCGCAGTACCCGAACATGCGCAGCTTCGTCGACCTGTTCCCCCAGGTGACGGATGCCGCGGCGCAGGCGATCCGTGCCGAGGGGCTCGATCCCCTCCGCACGTCGATCCGCGGCGGCACCGACGGCTCGCAGCTGAGCGCCATGGGGCTTCCGACGCCGAACCTGTTCACCGGCGGACACGAGTTCCACTCGGTGCGCGAGTGGGCGTCGGTGCAGGAGATGGCCGCGGCGGCCGCGACCCTCGTGCGGCTCGCAGAGGTGTGGACCACGCCCGAGTTCCGCGGCGCGACCCGCGCCTGACGCACGCCTGACACACGACCGAGCCGTCAGCGCGCGGGAATCCCGTTCGCGCGACCGAATCCCGGGTCACGGGGATTCCAGCGCGCCAACGGGATTCCCGCGGCGCCCGCTACTCGGCGGGCTGCGTCTCGGATTCGGGCTCGGCAGCGTCAGCCGCCGGCAGCGAGGCCTCGATCGCCGCGATGACCTCGGGCGCATCGGGCTCGGTGCGCGGACGGAACCGGTGCACGCTGCGATCGGCCCCGACCAGGAACTTCTCGAAGTTCCAGCTGACCTTGCCCGCCTTGCCCTCGGCATCGGGAGTCTGCTTCAGCTCGGTGTAGAGCGGGTGCTCCTTCTTGCCGTTGACCCGCACGCGGTCGACGATCGGGAAGGTGATGCCCCACGTGGTCGAGCAGTACTCGCTCACGGCCTCGTTCGTCGACAGCTCCTGCAGGAACTGGTTGCTCGGGAACCCGATCACCGTGAAGCCGCGGTCGCCGTACTGCTTCTGCAGCGCCTCGAGCTTCTCGTACTGCGGCGCGAGGCCGCAGCGCGACGCCACGTTCACGATCATGACGGCCTGGCCGTCGTAATCGGCGAGGGAGGCGGTGCCGCCGTCCATCGTCGTGAAGGGGATCTCGTCGAGCCGGCTCATCGTGCCTCCGTTGCGTGGGGTCTGGGGTCGCCCATCACGCTACGCCCGTTGCGACGGGTGGAACGCCGAACGCAGCGATCTCACAGCGCGGATACCGGTGGCCGGCGTCGGTGCTGCCGGGCGCCACGGGCTTTCGACGGATCGGGCGGTCGATGAAACCACCGTGGCGCGACGTAGGCCCGCGGGGAGGGGCTGCGTGCGGACGCGACCCGAAGGGGACGCGGGACGCCGGGCGAGCGTCAGCGCAGGACGCCCGCGCGGAACGCGGCCTCGGCGCGCGTCGAGGCGCCGAGCTTGCGGAGGATCGCCGAGACGTGCACGCTCACGGTCTTGCCGCTGATGTAGAGCCGCTCGCCGATCTGGCGGTTGCTGAGCCCCTCGGCGATGAGCTCGAGCACCTGCCGCTCGCGTGCGGTGAGCTCTTCGACGGCCGCCGCGGCCTCGACCGCATCGGCCGTCGGCGATTCGGCGATGCTCGACCCTTCGGATGCGCGGGGGTCGCGGGCGCCCCGAGACGCACGGGCGGACTGCGCGGCCTGCACCGCAGCGCCGCCGCCAACCCCGTCGAGCGGGATGCCGGCGGCCGCGGCGACCCGCAGCACCTGGTCTGACACGGCCGTCACGCCTCCCGAGAGCGCGGCCGCGTGCGCGGCCTGCAGCGTGATCCGCGCACCCGCGCGGTCGGCCGCCGCGAGTTCGGCCTCGCCCTGTCGGAGCAGCGCGTAGGAGCGGAGATAGTGCGGGGAGGTCGGCTCCGACGCCTGCTCGAACGCGGCCCGCCATGCGGCGGCGTCGGTTCCGGGGACGCCGGATGCCGCGTGCGAAGCGGGTACGGCGGCGACGGCGATCTCGGCGTCGAAGAGCGCCTGCCAGAGCGGTGCGGTCGGCCAGAATGCGGCGCCGTCGAACATCTGGCGGATGTCGGGCAGGGACCGCTCGACGTCCTCGGCGAGGGCGGCGAGTGCGGCGGCACCCGGGTCGGCGCCCGGATCGACGAGCGCCGCACGGTTGCGGACCGCGGCGATCACGCGGCCGGCCACCCAGAGGAAGGGCAGCGCGTACCCGGGAAGGGTGGGCTGCGGATGCCGCAGCAGCAGGCTGGTCTCGCGCCAGGCCTCGGCGGGGTCGCCCTGGGCGAGCGCGATCTCGGTGGCCACGCGCCCGATGCCGAGCATGGTCTGCACCTCGGCCTCCATCACGCGGTTCATGGCCGGACGCAATGCGCGGTGCATCTCGGCGGCACGGGTCACGTCGCCGCGCCAGAGGGCGGTCCAGATGCGGGCCCGGTGCAGGTAGACCGAGAGCGGCAGCGCGGGGTCGAGCGCGAGCGCGCGCTCGACGAGCTGCTCGGCGCGCTGCCACTCGCCGAGCGCAAGCAATGGGTCGACCGCGTTCGAGGCGAGGAGCACGCCCGAGCTGCGTTCGACACCTTGGTCTTTGGCGCGTGCCAACCCCTCTTCGGCGAGGCGTACGGCCTCGTCGAAGTTGCCGATCAGGTAATGCAGGTCGGAGGCGTTGACCCAGTACCGCAGCAACGAGGAGCCGTCGCCGAGGGCGAGATCGTGAGCGCGGTCAAGGAGCGCGAGTCCGCCGGGAACGTCGCCGTTCGTCGCGACGCTGACGCCCTGGATGTTCAGCGCGACCGAGGCGTACCGCGTCGAGCCGACCCGCTCGGCCGCCTCGAGCGCCTGCGCGGCGACCGTGACGGCCTCGGAGAGGTGGGCCTCGATCATGAGGCGCCCTGCGAGGGCGATCAGGATCGTGGCGCGGAGGTCTTCGGACCCGTCGTCGCCGAGCGCCTCGAGGGCCTGCTCGAGGAACTGGCCCGATCCGGCGCGGCCGACGTTGGCCATGTAGAGGCCGGTGTCTCGGAGCAGCCGCGGGTACTGCGGATCGTCGGTCGGGCACTCGTCGAGCGCGGCCTTCACGAGCGCGAGCCCGCGCTCGCCCTCGCCTGCGCTGCGGAGGTAGGAGGCCGTGCGCCCCATGAGCTCGAGCTTGCCCATGCCCGCCGTGGCCTCGGCATCGGGCACGACGTGCCACAGCCCGATCGCCCGCTCGCCGAGCTGGGCGGCCGAGGCGTAGGCCGCGGCGGCCCGTGCCTCGCCCATCGCCCGGATCGTCGCCGGGAACGCCTTCGCGGCGTCGTTGGCGCCGAGCCAGTGGAACGAGATCTCGGCCGCGAGGCGCCGCGAACCATGGGCGGCGGTCTCGTAGGCGCGTGCGTACCGACCGTGGAACCTCGCGCGTTCGCCGGGCAGCAGGTCGGCCAGGATCGCCTCACGCACGAGCGCGTGCCGGAACGCGTAGTCGGAGCCCTCGATGGTCAGGACGCCGCCGAGCACCGCCTCGCGCGCGGCCTCGTCGAGCGCCTCGCCGTCGCCGTCGTGCACCGCCTCGAGCAGCGCGTGCGGCACGCGCACGCCGCCGATCGAGAGCAGTCGCAGCAGCCGCTGGGTGGATTCGTCGAGGCGTTCGTAGCGGGCGAGCAGCAGGTCGCGCAGCGTCTCGGGCACGTCGTCGTCGGTTCGGCAGCCGTCGAGGCCCGTGAGCTCCTCGATGAGGAACGGCACCCCGTCGCCGCGCCGCACGATGGTCTCGACGGCCTCGATCGTCGGCGCGCGGTCGGGTGCGAGCGAGGCCACGAGCGCCATCGCGTCGTCGGGCGCAAGCCGCGAGAGCTCCTGCCGGTCGACCCACCGGTCGCGATCGGCCTCGGCGAGGAACGCGCGCACCGGGTGCCCGCGCGTGACGTCTTCGCTGCGGTACGTGAGCACCGTGAGCACACGGCTCGACCCGAGCACGCGCATGAGGAAGCGCAGCATCGCGAGGCTCGCCGCGTCGATCCAGTGGAGGTCTTCGATGACGAAGACGATCGGCTTCTCCTTCGAGAGGGTCTCGAGCAGCACGGCGATGGCCTCGTGCAACTGGCTCGTCGCCGCATCGCCGCGGATCGGCGCGGCCGGTCGTGCTGTTCGGGCTTCGGATGCCGCGGGCCCGCCGTCGTTCGGAGCGTCGCCGGTCTCGTCGGCTCCGCCCCGGGCTCCTGCCGCCCCCGCGCCGCCCTCGCCCGCCCCACCGCCCGCGCCCGCCGCGGTCTCGGCACCCGCGGACGGCGAGCCGACGTCGGGCGTGGTCGCGAGCTCGGGCAGCAGCGCCGTCAGCGCACCGCGCCCCGGGCCGACCACGTCGAGCACGTGCTCGGCGCCCACATCGGCGACGAGCGCCCGCAGGGCGGCCTTGACCGGGGCGTACGGCGCCGCGACGCTGCCGAGGTCGACGCACTGCCCGACGATGAAGCGCACCTCGCCGTCGAGGCTGAGGGCGAACTCGCGCACGAGGCGCGTCTTGCCGATGCCGGCCTCGCCCCCGATGATGACGGTGAAGGGCGACCCGGATCGCACCTCGTCGAGGCGTTCGAGGAGCCTCGCGAGGTCGGCGTCTCGGCCGATCATGGCCGTCGCAGACGTGGTCACCACTTCATCGTGCCACGCACCGCCGACAGCGGAACCCGCGCGCGTCATCATGCCGGGCCCTCCGACGAGAAGGCCCTTGCGCCGGAGCGCCACATCGGTGATTCTGGGTGACGGTGCGCCCCGAACGAGGGACGCCGAACGGCGGGCGAGGCGGAGGCGGCATGCAGCGAAGTGGCGGCGGCGCAGCGGCATCCGCACCCCTCACGGTCGCCGTCGGCGGCGCGCTGGCCTTCGTGCTCGCGCTCAGCGGGTGCGCCCCGGCACCGACCCCGCCGCCCGTGACCATCATCGCGACCGTCACGGCGACTCCCGAACCCGAGCCGACCCCGACTCCCGCCCCGGTGCCGCCACCCGTCGCCGAGGTGCCCGCCGAGCCCGCACCCGCGCCGGTTCCCAACGCCCCCGCTCCCGTCGTCGAACCCGGACCCGCGTACGACCTCGGCGCGCGCGACGGCGCGAACGGCACGCCCGTGGTCGACGGCTCCGGCATGCCGACGAGCTACACGGTGGTGGCCGGCGACAGCTTCTTCGACATCGCACAGCGCTTCGACCTGCCCCAGCAGCAACTGCTGCGCATGAACGCGCAGGTGCACGACTTCGGCGAGAACGTCTACATCGGCGATGTGATCAACCTCGATTGGACGAAGACCGGCTGAGCGCGGAGTCAGTGCAGGAGCGTCGGGGTACGGCGGTAGCCGTCACGGGCGACATCGACGAAGCTCGACGCGATGGCAGCGATCGCGAGAACCGCGAGCGTGATGACGAACACGAACATGGCGCACCTCCTTCCGAATCTCGGCCCGCGAAGAACCCGCTGAGCCTCATGGCAGTCTGCGATCCCGATCGGGTCGCGTCGTCAGAGCGACCACGGACTCCGGGGTCGGGGTGTGCACCGGGGTCAGCGCCGAACGCTCGGGCGCTCCCCAGGCGCGCGCGAGCGGCACGACGCCGGCCCACACCGTGTGATCCTCGCCGTCGTCGGGCGCTTCGGAGACGCCCGCGGCGCGCACCTTCATGACCACGTCGTCGAGCCGCAGGCGCAGCACGCGCGTCGCCGCGACCTCCTTGCGGATCGTCGCGCGCACCTCGGCTGGGCGCCCGGGCATGAGCCGCTCGGAGAGCGCGACGAGCGCGGCATCCGCCTCGGCTCCGTCGACCGGTTCGAGCACGCCGTAGACGACGGCACTGCGGTAGTTCATCGAGCTGTCGAAGAGCGAGCGGGCGTAGACGAGTCCGTCGAGGGCGGTCACCGCGAACGCGACCGTCGATCTCTCGGCCGCCGCCCGCAACGCGAAGCCGCCTCCGGTCGAGCCGTGCACGAGCACGTGGTCGCCGACGCGGGCGAACCCCATGGGCACGATGATCGGCACGCCGTCGGCGACGGCCGTGAGGTGCCCGACGAGCTCCTCGTCGAGGAGCGCGTCGAGGGCTGCGCGATCGACGACCTGGCGCTCCGAGAGTCGGCGGATGCGGCGGGCAGGGGCCTGCGTGGCCTGCGTGGCCTCCCGCGCGGCGGGCGCCGTGCGTGCGGTCTCGGGTGCCAGGTCGGGTGCCAGGTCGGTCAGGGCGTCGGGGCTCGTCATGCCTCCCAGTCTCGAGCCCGACTGGACTTGCGCACAGTCCAGTTCATGCAACACTGGACAGACCAGTTGCGGATCGGAGCCATCATGGACGGACCACTGCTCGCCATCGACCGTCTCGACGAACGGCCCGTCGTCGCCCAGATCGTCGACGCCATGCGACGCGCGATCCTGACGGGCGCACTCCAACCCGGCGACCGCGTCGCCTCGACCCGCCTGTTCGCCGCCGAACTCGGCACGGCACGCAGCTCGGTCGTGAGCGCCTACGAGCAGCTCGCCGGCGAGGGCTACCTCGAGCTCCGCCAGGGCGCGCCGACGCTCGTCGCGCCGCTCGGCGAGCGATCGGGCGGGAGCTGGAGCAGCGACACGCCTGCCGACGGCCCGAGCGGCATCACCACGCGCCCGCTCGACACCGGCCACGGCACCGCGGATGCCGCGCGCAGGCGCCCGCCCGCGGCATCCGCGACCCTGGTGGAGCCGGCGCTCGTGAAGCCCACCCTCGCGAACGCCGATCGAGGCACCCGAACCGCGCCCGAACGCGGCACGGGCACCCCCCAGCCTGCGCGGCCACCGAGGATCGACCTGCTGCCCGGCCGACCGTCGACCGCCCGCATCGACGAGCGAGCGTGGCGGTCGGCCTGGCGCAGGGCGGCGGCGGTCGCGGTGCCGGTCGACGACCCGCCGAGGCTCGGCGAGCCCGCCCTGCGCGCTGCGATCGCCGACCACGTGCGGCACGCGAGGGGGTTCGCCTGCGAGCCCGACGACATCGTCGTGACCGCCGGCACCAGCGAGGCGACGAGCCTCATCGGCACGGCGCTCCACGACCTGCTCGGCACCCGGCCACTCGTTGCCGTCGAGGATCCGGGGTATCCGAACGCCCGCCGCATGCTCGAACGCGCGGGCGCCGAACTCGCGCCGGTCGCGGTCGGCGACGACGGCCTGCGCGTCGAGCTGCTGCGCACCCTGCCGCGCACCCCCGACGCGATCCTCGTGACCCCGAGCCACCAGTACCCGCTGGGCGGTCGGCTGCCCGTGGCGGCCAGGCTCGAGCTGCTCGAGTACGCGCGCCGCGCGGGTGCCCTCGTGCTCGAGGACGACTACGACAGCGAGTTCCGCCACGTCGGCGCCCCGATCCCGACGCTCGCGTCGCTCGACGCGACGGGTGCGAAGGTCGTGCTCATCGGCAGTTTCTCGAAGGTCCTCACGCCGTGGCTGCGCCTCGGCTATGCGGTGCTCCCCCGCGACGAGCGGCTGCGGGCGGCGGTCGAAGGGGTGCGGGCCGAGAGCCCGTCTCCGGTGGCCGGCGTCGTGCAGCATGCCGTCGCGCACCTGCTCACGACGGGTGCGGTGCGACGGCACATCGCCGCGACCACGCGAGACTACGCCCACCGCCGGCGGCTCGTGCTCGCGGCCATCGGCGATCTGCCCGGCACGGACCTCGTCGGGCTCGACGGCGGCCTGCACGCCGTGCTGCGCCTGCCGCGACACGACGCCGTCGACGCGGTGCTGCGCCACTTGGCGGGCGCGGGCATCGTGGTCGCCCGCCTCGCCGACTATTCGGCGGTCACCGCCGACGGCCTGCCGGGCATCGTCCTCGGCTACGCGGGCGTGGGCGATCGCGAACTCGGCGACGCCCTCGGTCGCATCAGGGCGGCGGTGCTGGCGAGCCGGTGAGGCGCGCATCGGTCGCCCCTGCCCGGATCAGATCGCGAAGCGAGGCGCACGGGGCGACCGACTCCGCCGACCGCGACGGCCCGCACGCGCTCGCTGCGCCTCGACGATGGCCGTCGTGGCGAGCTCGGCCGCCTCCTGGGCTCGGTGCTCCGACACCAGGCGGTGCCGAGCGATGAGCGCCTCCGAGCGGGCGGCGTCGGCGGCGTACTGGTCGAGTGCATTCATGCCTGCTGCGTGGTCCATGGGGATCCTCCGAGGTTCGCTTCGTGATCACGAATCTCCTCTCTGAGGTGGCGACTCCCCATCGGACGATCGCCCTATTCCGTCGCACCGCGGCCGAGCCGTCAGGGCCTGGACGCCTCGAACGGGACCTCCTCGGTGATGTAGTGGCCCCCCCTGCCGTCCCAGTGGTAGGCGGCCACCGTGGCCGAGCCCGCCGGGACCGAGGCCAGACGCGTGGCGAACACGTGGAAGGCCGAGTCACCGGGCTGCACCTTGGTCGCCTTGAACGTGCCCCACTCGGTCGTGAGACGGATGTCGGCCCACACGTTGCCCGTGTTCTTCGCACGCACCGCGACCTGCACCTTTCCGGCGATGCGACGCGGCTCGGCCGTCGACGTGACCTCGAGGTCGATCGGCGGCCTGGGCGACTCGGGGATGACTTCCCGGCGTTCGCCGTTGATGACGACCGTCACCGGCCCGGTACGGCGCGTGCGGTCGGCGAGGATGCGGTACTCGGTGACCTCGCCGTCGACCCAGGCGAGGTCGACGCGATAGCCGCCGCGGGCTCGCAGTCCGCTGAACGAGCCGCGGGCCGCCCACGCCGAGGGCAGGGCGGGGAGCAGGCGGATCGTGCCGTCGTGGCTCTGCAGCAGCAGTTCGACGAGCGCCCCGGTCATGCCGAAGTTGCCGTCCATCTGGAACGGCGGGTGGGTCGCCCACAGGTTGGTGAGCGTGTTGTGACGGAAGAGCCCGCGCACCATCGTGTACGCCTTCTCGGGCTCGCCCAGACGGGCGAACAGCGCCGTGCGCCATGGCCAGGTCCAGGAGCGCCGGCTGTCCCCGCGGACCGAGTCGACGGTGATCGCGCCTCCGTCGGGCACGCCGCATCGGGCGTTGAGCGAGACCAGCGCGGCGGCCGCGAGCTCCGGCGTCTGCTCGACGCTGATCTGATGGCCGGGGTACACCGCGAACAGGTGCGACGTGTGGCGGTGCAGGGCGTCGATGCCGTTCGCCGATCCGGTGCGCACGTCGCGGTCGGTCTGCCACTCCTGCAGCTGGCCCCAGTTGCCGACCTTGTTGCCGGCGAGCTTGCCCAGCATCTCGGCGACCTCGTCTTGGAATGCGGCGTCGACGCCGAGCACGGTCGCCATCTCGAGGTAGTCGGTGAACAGCTCCCAGATGATCTGCTGGTCGTGCATGACCCCGTCCTCACGCGGGCCCTGCTCGGGCGACCACCCGTTCGGCGCATAGAGCCTGCCGTCCGACTTCTCGACGAGCTCGTGCTGCCAGAACCGGCAGATCTCCAGCACGAGCGGGTAGTACCGCTCGAGGAACGCGGAGTCCTGCGAGAACTTCCAGTGCTCGAAGAGGTGCAGGGCGTACCAGGCGCTGGAGATGGTGTTCCACTCCCAGCCGTTGCCGCCGAAGATGCTCTGGCTGGTGCGCGCGGTCCACCCGGGCACGTCCTGGCCGAAGGCGTTGCGGGTCGCGACCCGGCTCGGCACCGCCACCTGCTCGATGAAGTGCGCGAGCGCCTCGTGACTGTCGCCGAGGTCGGTGGTCTCGGCCGCCCAGTAGTTCATCTGGACGTTGATGTTCGTGTGGTAATCCGAACCCCAGGCCGGTTGGTTCTCGTTGTTCCACAGTCCCTGGAGGTTGGCCGGCAAGCCGTCGCGACGCGATGACGATGCGAGCAGGTACCTCCCGAAGTGGAAGTGCAGTTGCTCGAGTTCGGGATCCGCGGAGGTGCCGTCGGAGTAGCGCACGAGTCGTTCGTTCGTGGGCAGGGCGACGACTGCGTCGTCCGAGGTACCCCAGTCGACCGCGACCCGCCCCATGACCTCCCCGAGATTCGCCGCCGCCGCCTCGAACAGGCTCTCGAACGATCGGGACGCGAGCGCGTCGAGCGTGGCCGCCGCGGCGACCGCGGGGGCGATGCCGGATCGCCAACCCGCTGCGGCATCGAGCTGGTAGTCGGTGCGAAGGTCGATGCGGAGCTCGACCGTATGCGCGCCGGTGACGGCGATCGACGCGCCGGCCCTGCTCGCCGTGCCGCCCTCGACGAGCACCCTCACCTCGGCGGCATGCTTCAGGTTGTTGCGCATCTCGCCCGCGAACGACAGGCGGTCGCCGGAGTCCGCGGCGACCGTCGCGGGCGCGGTGATCGGGTTGTCGCCGGTCTGCGCCGAAGCGAGCGAGATGGTGCCGGTGAGACCTGCCGGGTCATCGGTGCGGTACCTGATCACCATGACGTCGTCGGCACGGCTGGCGAACGCCTCTCGCACGTGCTGACCCGTGTCGGTCGAATAGGCCGTGGAGTGCAGGCCGGTCATCGGGTCCAGGAATCGGCGGTAGTCCGACGGTACCGAACCCTGCTCGGTCGTGAACGCGACCCCGGCGAGTGCGATCTCGGCGACCTGGAAGTGGCTCGTCCCGAGCTTCGGCGAGAAGACGAACCGGTAGTACCGGTAGGCGGTCGTGTTGGCGGCCGTGAACTCGAGCTTCTGGGCTCTCGCCGAGAATGGCGTGGACGCGTGCTGCCTGGTGTCGATCGCGGTCCAGGTGCCGCCGTCCTGGGAGGCCTCGAACCTCCAGTCCTGCGGGTCGCGCGCGGGCACGTCGTTCGCACTCGTGAACGAGTAGGCCGAGACGACCTTCGCCTCCGGCAACGCGATCTTCCAGGCCAGCTGCCAGGCCGTGGTGCCGTTCGCGGGAGCGATGACGCACCACTTGGAGCTCGGCGACCCGTCGTACGTCTTGGCCTCGGTCTCGTTCCCGGAGGAGTTCACGCCGCCGCCCAGGTCGGCCGTGACGACGGGCGGGAGCACGCCCGCGCCGAGCACCACCTCGAGTTGCCCGAAGTTCCGGTAGGAGCCGAATCCGGTGACGCCGGTGTCGTACGCGCCGTCCCAGTCGTTGGCACCGCCCCAGAGGCTCTGCTCGTTGAGCTGGATGCGATCCCGGTCGACCCCCGCATGGAGCATGGCGCCGAGCCGGCCGTTCCCGAGGGGCAGCGCCGAGGTGGACGTGAGCCGATCGCCGGTGCCGGTGGTGACCCATGCGGTCGACGGCTGCCGGTACCAGAGCGACCTGCGGGGGACGGGCGGAACCTCGAGCGTGCCGGGCGATGCGGTCTGCACGGTCGCGCCGGCAGAGCCGGGCGCGGCGGTCCACGTCGCGAGGAGGGCGCCGGCGGCCCCGCCCGCGATGAGGAATCCGCGGCGCGAAAGGGCCAGGGTCAGAGGGCTGTCCACAAGATCTCCGTCTCTACGTTGGGAGGAGTGCACCCGAGTAAAACATCCGACGTGTGGTGGGCGCAACCCTGTGCACACGAATTCAGAGCGGGAATCACGTATTACACATCAGATGTATGAACCCCTCGGCAAGCTCTCGACCAGCGAGCGCTACAGTCGGCGGATGGATGTCGCGACGGTCGCCCTCGAACCCTGGAGCCCTTGGCCGCTCGTGTTCCCCGTGCTCGTCGTGATCGGCGGAGCCGTGCTCACGTTCTTCGGGCAGCTGCGCAACCGGCGCTGGATGCGCGACGTCGGCGCCGTGGTGCTCGTGGGCGGCGGCCTCACGACCATGCTGCTGCTCGCGTTCCTCTCGGGCAACTGGGATCAGGCGCAGCGCAAGGCCGCACTCGAGGAGCTCGGCTACTCGCAGCCGACGTTCAGCGGCGGCACGGGCATCGTCGGCGGACAGCCCGACAGCCTCGACTTCAACGCCGTGCGCGACGGCGAGCCCGTCACGGGAACCCTGCAGTGGCAGGGCGAGGACCGGTGGAAGGTCGTCGAGGGCAACGGCTGAGCCGCGCGCACCGCGGCGTCGCGGGCGCGACGGAAGGGCCGGTCACCGCGTCGGCTCGGTCAGGCGAAGAGCGCCTGCCCCACGTACTCCCCCGAACGGATGCCGCCGGGAACCGCGAAGATCGCCGACCCGACGTGCTTGAGGTACTCGTTGAGCCCGTCGGCCGCGAGACTGCGCTGCACGGTGACGAACTGCTCGGGCGAACGCTGGAACGACAGGAAGAACAGCCCGGCGTCGAGGCGCCCGAGCTCGTCGTTGCCGTCGACGAAGTTGTAGCCCCGGCGCAGCATCCGCACGCCGCCGTTGACCGTGGGGTGCGCGAGCTTCACGTGCGAGTTCGTGTCGATGAGCGGAGCACCGGTGGGGCCCTCGGCCTCGAAGTCGGGCTCGGTGAACTCGGTGCCGCCCGACAGCGGAGCGCCGGACCCCTTCGAGCGGCCGACGAGCGTCTCCTGCTCGCCGAGCTGCACGCGATCCCAGTTCTCGATGATCATGCGGATGCGGCGGGCCACGAGGTACGAGCCGCCGGCCAGCCACGCCGGGTCGTCGGATGCCGCGACCCACACCTGCTCCGAGACATCCGCCGTCTCCTCGGCCTTGATGTTGGCCGTGCCGTCCTTGAAGCCGAACAGGTTGCGCGGGGTCTGCTGCGTCGTCGAGGTCGACGACGTGCGGCCGAACCCGAGCTGCGACCACCGCAGGCTCGCGCGGCCGAACGCGATGCGGCTGAGGTTGCGGATCGCGTGCACGGCGACCTGCGGGTCGTCGGCGCACGCCTGGATGCAGAGGTCTCCCCCGCTGCGCTCGGGCTGCAGGGCGTCGCCCTGGAAGCGCGGCAGCGGTTCGAGGGACGCGGGGCGGCGGGCGGCGATGCCGAACCGGTCCACCCCGTCGGCGTCGGCGAAGAGGCCGGGGCCGAAGCCGAACGTGATGGTCAGGCCGCTCGCGGGCAGGCCGAGCGCCTCGCCCGTATCGGCGGGCGGCGCGTAGTCGGAACCGCCGACGGCGCCGCCCTCGGCGACCTCGAGGCCCTGGGTGAGGCGCGCCGCGGCATCCGTCCAGTCCTGCAGCAGCTCGATGAGGCCGTCGCGGTCGAGCGTGGTCGACACGTCGAACGCGGCGAAGTGCAGGCGATCTTGAGCGGGCGTCACGATGCCCGCCTGGTGCTCGCCGTAGAAGGGGTAGACGGATGCCGCGCCGCTTCCGGCGGCGTTCGCCGCACCGGTCGACATGGCCACGCCGACGCCCGCCGCCCCCGCGGCGACGCCGACGGCCGCACCCGCGGCGCCGGCTCCGAACAGCCCCAGCAGGTGGCGGCGGCTGACCCCGGATTCCGCCGGTCGAGGAGGCGCGCCGGCGCCGTCTCGAGACCCGGAATCGGTGGGTCTCGAGACGGCCGCTCCTTCGTCGCGACCTCCTCGATCGGCGGAATCCTCGCTCATCAGACTCCGAGGATCGTGCTCGTCAACTGCGAGAGCGGCTCGGCCAGTGCGTTGACCTGGTCGCTCAGCGCCTTCTTGTCGGCGTCGGTGAGCTCGCCGTAGTTCACGAAGCCCTCCTCGAGCGAGCCGTAGGCGGCGAGCGCCTCGTCGAGCGACGTGAACTGCGCGTCGATCTCGGCCGCGAGCTCCGTGCCCTCGTCGCCCTTGGACTCGGCGAGCGCGCGCACGGCGCCGAACGCGACGTACGCGCCCTGCACGTTGGCCTGGAAGTCGTACAGGTCGGTGCCAGACCACCAGTCCTCCTCACCCGTGATCTTGCCCGCGGCGACCTCGTCGAGCAGCGCGATGGCACCGTTGGAGATGTCGGCGAGGCTGACCGAGAAGTCGTCGGCCGTCACGAGCTCGTGCAGCTGGGTGACGTTCTCGACGAGGCCGTCGGCGTAGGCCCGGCGCTCTTCGGGGGTCGACGGCGCCCAGTCGAGGAACGCGTCCTGGCCGTCGGAGTTCAGGTCGCCCGGGGCCGGCGGCCACAGGTCCTTCTCGATGCGGTGGAAGCCGGTCCAGTCGATGCCGTCGGCCACGGCGTCGACCTCGCGGAAGTCGATCTTCGGGTCGAGGTCGCCGAACGCCTCGGCCGTGGGCTCGATGCGCTCGTAGGGCACACGGGTGGTCGCGAACAGCTGGCGCGCGGTCTCGTCGTCGCCGGCCGCGTACGCGTCGGCGAGCTGCTGCACGAGCGGCAGCAGTTCGGAGGCCTGCGAGCGCACGTACGCGAGGTACTCGGTGACGGCCTGGTCGCTGAGCTGCTGCTCGTCGGACGAGACCTTCGACGCCTCACCCGTCACCGTGAACGAGGCGAGCCCGATCGGCGCACCCACCTGCTGGAACTTGCAGGCCGTGTAGTAGTCGCCCGGCTCGAGCTGCGCGACGAAGTCGACCGACTGGCCCGGCGTGATGTTCTCCTTCTCGCCCACGATGCGCAGCTGGTCGTCGGCGAGGATCTCGAACTCGTTGACGTCGGTGCCCGTGTTCGCGAGGGTGAAGGTCACGGCGCCCGCGTTCGTGGTGTCGACCGCCACCGAGCATCCGTCGTCGGTGATGGCGACGGCGATGGCCTCGGCGAGGTCGGCTTTCGCGACGCAGCCCGAGAGGGCGAGCGCGAACACGGTCGCGGTGGCGGATGCCGCGAGGACACGTCGGTTCATTGGTGCTCCTGTGATGTGGGGTGAACGGTTCGGTGGTCGAGTAGGCGCGTCAGCGCCGTATCGAGACCCGGTCATGGGGTCTCGATACGCTCCGCTACTCGACCACCGGAGACGGGTGCGACGGGCGCGGCGGGCGGTGCCGCAGCCGCAGCCGCAGCGGGAACCGCAGCCGCGGCCGCGCGCGCCCGGCTGCGACGGCGCAGCATGAGCAGGTACAGCGGAACGGTGATCACGACGTACGCGACCCACGCGAAGACCTGCGCCCACGTCGGCTCGGGCGAGAAGTTGAAGATGCCCGCGAGCACCGTGCCGTACCAGCTGCCCGGCGGCACGATGGCGACGAGGCTGTACGCGTGCGTGCCCCAGCCCGGGATGACCGAGGCCTCCTGCAGGTCGCCGATGCCGTAGGCGAGCACGCCGGCGGCGACGAAGATCAGGAACAGGCCGGTCCACGTGAAGAAGCGGCCGAGGTTGAAGCGCACGAGTCCGCGCGAGATGCCCCACGAGATGACCACGGCGGTGAGGATGCCGAGCACGGCGCCGAGCGTCGCGAGCAGTGGGTCGCTGCCTCCGGCCGCATTGGCCCAGACGAAGAGGGCGGTCTCGATGCCCTCACGGCCGACCGACACGGCCCCGAGCACCACGAGGGCGAACCACGAGCGGTCGATCGCGGCATCCACGCTGCTGCGGAGCTCCTTCGACAGGCTCGCGCCGTGCGAACCCATCCAGAAGGTCATCCACGTGACCATCGCGACGGCGACGATCGAGAGCACGCCGCCGAGGATCTCCTGCGCCTGGAACGTCATCGCATACGGGCCCCAGGTGAGGGCCGCGCCGACGCCGAGCGCCACGGCGATCGCGAGCCCGATGCCGATCCACAGCCGCCCGAGCAGGTCGCGGCGGCCGAGCTTCGCGAGGTACGCGACCAGGATGCCGACGATGAGGCCGGCCTCGAGGCCTTCGCGAAGGCCGATCAGGTAGGTCGCGAGCACGGGTGTCTCCAAGGGCAGAGCAGGGGTGGGATGAGCTAAGGCTAGCCTTACTGCGCGCGAACGCAAGTACGGATTCCCGCCCTGGCGGCCCGCCACCGGCATCCGCTGGTCACCTCGAAGGCGAAGCGCGTAGCGTTGTGCCCGTGCTGACTCCGCCGAAGACTCCGAAGCGCCCGATCGAACGCACGCACCACGGCGACACCGTGGTCGACGACTACGAGTGGCTCCGCGCCAAGGAGGATCCCGAGGTCCTCGCCCACCTGCATGAAGAGAACGCGTACACGAATGCGCGCACCGAGCATCTCTCGCTGCTGCAGGAGCAGCTCTTCGAGGAGATCCGGGCCCGCACGAAGGAGACCGACCTCTCGGTGCCCACGCGCGAGGGCGACTGGTGGTACTACACGCGCACCGTCGAGGGGCAGCAGTACGGCATCCACTGCCGGGCGCCGATCGCCGGGCCCGACGACTGGGAGCCGCCCGTGCTCGAGGCTCCGGCCTCGGCTTCAGGGGCGACGGATGCCGCGGGCGGCCCGGCTGCCGCCCCCGCGGGCCTGCCCGGAGAGCAGGTGCTGCTCGACGACAACATCGAGGCCGCCGGCCACGAGTTCTACTCGCTCGGCAGCTTCGACATCACGCCAGACGGCGCGACCCTGCTCTACGGCACCGACCTCGAGGGCGACGAGCGGTACACGCTGCGCCTGCGCTCGCTCGACGACAGCGGGCGCACCTACGACGACGTCATCGAGGGCACCGCGGGCGGCGCGGTCTTCGACCCGTCGGGGCGATACGTCTTCTACGCGACCGTCGACGAGTCGTGGCGGCCCGACACCATCTGGCGCCACGAGGTCGGCACCGAGACATCCGCCGATGTGAAGGTCTTCCACGAACCCGACGAGCGCTACTGGCTCGGCGTCGGGGTCACCCGCAGCCGCCGCTACCTCGTGATCGAAGCCGGCTCGAACATCACGAGCGAGACGCGCCTGCTCGACGCCGACGACCCGACGGGCGAGTTCCGCGTGGTCTGGCCGCGCAAGGAGGGCGTCGAGTACGACGTCGAGCACGTGATCGCGGGCGGCAAGGACCGCCTGCTCATCGTGCACAACGACGGCGCCGTGAACTTCGAACTCGTCTCGGTCGCCGCCGCCGACCCCGAGGGGCCGCGCCGCATGCTGCTGCCGCACAGCGAGGCGGTGCGACTCGAGGGCGTCGACGCCTTCCGTGACTTCGTGGCGCTCGAGTACCGCCGCGACGGACTTTCGCGCGTCGCCATCGCGAAGCTGCCGCCCGCCGGCATCCCCGCCGACGCGACGCCCGACGACACCCTGCACGAGCTCGCGTTCGACGAGGAGCTCTTCGCCGTCGGGGTGCGCGGCAACCCGTCGTGGGAGCAGCCCATGCTGCGCCTCGGCTACACGAGCTTCGTGACGCCGTCGACCGTGCTCGACCTCGTCGTCGCCACGGGCGAGCGCCGTCTGCGCAAGCGCCAGGCCGTGCTCGGCGACTACGACGCGACCCGCTACGCGCAGCGCCGCGAGTGGGCCACGGCCAAGGACGGCACCAAGATCCCGATCTCGCTCGTCTACCGGCACGACCTCGTGAACCTCGGCGAGCCCGCGCCCACGCTGCTCTACGGGTACGGCTCGTACGAGGCATCCATGGACCCCGGGTTCGGCATCCCCCGCCTCTCGCTGCTCGACCGCGGCATGGTGTTCGCGATCGCCCACGTGCGCGGCGGCGGTGAGATGGGCCGGCTCTGGTACGAGCACGGCAAGAAGCTCGAGAAGCGCAACACGTTCACCGACTTCGTGGCCGCCGCCCGGCACCTCATCGACCAGGAGATCACCGCGCCCGACCGGCTCGTCGCCCAGGGTGGCAGTGCAGGAGGCCTGCTCATGGGCGCCGTGGCGAACATCGCCCCGAAGTACTTCTCGGGCATCCTCGCCGAGGTGCCGTTCGTCGACCCGCTGACCTCGATCCTCGACCCGTCGCTGCCGCTCACGGTCATCGAGTGGGACGAGTGGGGCAACCCGCTCGATGACGAGGAGGTGTACCACTACATGAAGTCGTACTCCCCCCTCGAGAACGTGCACGAGACGCACTACCCGCCGATCCTCGCGGTCACGTCGCTGAACGACACGCGCGTGCTCTACGTCGAGCCCGCGAAGTGGGTCGCCCGCCTGCGCGAGGTGGGCGCCGACCCGCTGCTGAAGATCGAGATGGCGGCCGGCCACGGCGGTGTCTCGGGCCGGTACTCGGCCTGGCGCGAGCGCGCCTTCGCCTACGCGTGGGTCATCGACCGGGCCGGGGCGCACCCGAGCGGGGAGTAGCGCACCGGCTGAGCTGGCACACGGGCGGATGCCGCGGCATCCGCCCGATCAGCGGGCGACGTCGTACGTGATGTGCGTCGCGAGCGGCGTCGCGAGCACGTCGATCGGCTTCAGCACGATGCCGTCAGGCCCGCCGACCGTCACCCCGTCGAACAGGCGCTCCCCGGCGCCGAGCGTGATGGGTGCGACGCTCAGCACGAGGCGGTCGAGCAGTCCGGCGTTGATGGCCTGCCGCACCGTGCTCGCCCCGCCCGCGATCGAGATGTGCCCGCCCGGGCCTGCGGCCGCACGTGCGCGCTCGAACGCCTCCTCGACGCCGCCCGTGACGAAGTGGAACGTCGTGCCGCCGTCCATCTCGAGCGGTTCGCGCGGGTAGTGCGTGAGCACGAACACGGGCGAGTGGTAGGGCGGGTCCTCTCCCCACCAGCCGCGCCACGAGTCATCCGGCCACTCGCCCCTGATCGGCCCGAACATGTTGCGCCCCTGGATGACGGCGGCCACGCCCAGGATCGTGTCGATGACCGACTGGCTCGAGTCGGGGTCGTCGAACATCCAGGCGTGGAGTCTCTCGGCGCCCTCGCCGAGCGGATTCTCGAGCGTCTGATTCGGCCCGGCCACGAAGCCGTCGAGTGAGATGGTCAGGGTTGCGACCACCAGGCCGTCGTCGATGCTCATGCGCGCGACGCTACTCCTGGCCTCCCACATCGAGAAGACCAGTTGTCGTCACGACCGGGCGACCAGTCGGTGCGCCGTTCGATCGAGACCGTCACGACTGCGGAGACGATCGGCCGGTCACCAACCGCCGAACGCATCGTCGAGGGCGTCGCGCTCCTCGCGCCGCTGCCGCACCTCGTCGAGGTCCTTCAACAGGTCGAAGGCGACGCCCGCCATGCGGTCTTCACGCTCGGCGATGTAGGCCTCGTCGATCTCGACGTCGGGCCAGTCGCGCGCGAGGCGCTGCTCGATCGCCTCGGAGAGCTCGCCCCAGGCCTCTTGGCGCGCCCGCTCGGCGAACGCGGCCAGGTACTCGCTGTCATTGCGCAGCTCGCCGAGCCGTTGCGCGACTGCCTCGTTCACGCGTTCGCGCAGGCGCAGGTTCCACGAGTCGGCGCGGTGGTAGTCGTGCTGGTGCGCCGAGCGGCCTTCACGCCTGGCCGCCGACTCGCGTTCGGTCTCGGCCCACTCGGCCACCTGGTCGAACTCGTGGATGAGCTCGCGCAGCACCTCGCGCGCCTCGGCCGACGCCCGCTCGGCGTCGAACGGCTCGTCGCCGCGCAGCGCGCGCACGATGATGCGGTTCTTCAGCGCCATGCGCCCGGCGGCCTCGGCCACCAGCAGGCCCTCGTTGAAGGTCTCTTCGAAGGTCAGCGGCTCAGCCTCTGGCAGGGCGCTGCGGTCGAACGGCGTGAACCGTCGACGCTTGCGCCTGCCCCACCACGCCATGCCGCTCGCCTCGCTCTCGAACGCCTGCACCGACCGCCGAATCGGGCGCTGCACGACCACGTCCAGTCGAAGACCGAGCCTATCGCGGGCGGGTGACGGGGCGGTGTCCGGGCGATGGTGGCCGGGTGATGGTGGCCCGGTGATGCGAGTCGGGCGATGCGACCCGGCGATGTGGGCGGTGCGACGTAGCCTGCACTGCATGGACCGAGCGGATGCCGCCGGCCCGACGTGCGGGCTCCTCGACGCGTCGGGCGCGGCCTGCACAGCGCCCGTCGCGGCAGCCGCAATGCGCCTCTGTGCGCGGCACCTGCTCGAGGCGTACGAGCTGGTCGCCGCCGAGGTCGGCGTCACCGATCTCGCGCCGTCTGCGTGCCCGGCCTGCGGATGCCGCGTCGGCGTGCACTACCCGTCGGGCTGGCTCTGCGCCGACTGCGAATGGCGGCTGGGCGAGGCGCCCGACGGCGAGCTGCAGCCCGTGCGGGTCGAGGTCGTCTACTACGTGCGGTACCGCGATCAGGTCAAGATCGGCACGTCGGCGAACCCGCGGCAGCGGCTCGCGAGCATCCCGCACGACGAGGTGCTCGCGTTCGAGCCCGGCGGCCGGCGACTCGAGCAGCGCCGGCACGCGCAGTTCGCCGACCACCGGTTCGCGGGCACCGAGTGGTTCGCGGCGCACGACGCCCTCGCCGAGCACATCGCCGCACTCGCACTCGGCGTCGACGACCCGTGGGCGGCGTACGACCGCTGGGTCAGCCGCCGGCACGCGGTGCGCGGCTGACGGGAGCCGTGCCCCGGTCTCCGGCCGGCGCCGCCGGGCCACCGGGCCGCCGGGCGCATCACCGATCACCTTCAGAAATTCAGGAGATCCCGGGGGTGGAGGCCCTGTGGCGGCCCTCGATGCCGAGATCTCCTGAATTTCTGCGGCGATGCGATGCGACGCGGCGCGTCGGTCAGACCAGGCCCTCGGCGGTCTGCTCGAGGTCGGACTTCGGGCGGTCGCGCTGGGTCGCGATGGCCGTTCCCGCGGCGCCGCAGACGATCGCGATCGCGAGCACCTCGACGAGCGTGAACGTCTCGGAGAGCACGAGCCAGCCGAAGATCGCCGCGATGACCGGCCCGAAACTCGTGATGATCGAGTACAGGCGTGGAGGAATTCGCCGCAGGATGAACGTGTCGAGGCTGTACGGCAGCGCCGACGAGAGCACGCCCACGCCGAGCAGCAGGAGCACGACGGTCCAGTCGAACGCGCTCGCGTCGAAGGTGACGACGGCGAAGGGCAGGAGCAGCAGCAGGCTCACGATGCTCGCGACGGTGACGCCCTCGAGTCCGGGCAGTCCGACCGCCACGCGGCGCGTGAGCAGGATGTACATCGCCCAGGTCGCGGCGGAGGTCAGGGCGAGCGCCACACCCCACGGGTCGATGGCCGCGGCATCCGAGGTGCCGGGGGCGATGAGCAGCACGACGCCGAGGCCGCCCGCGACCGCGCAGACCGCATCGAGCCATCGGCGCGACGTCGCGAGCGCGATGGCCAGTGGCCCGAGGAACTCGATCGTCGCCGCGGTGCCGAGGCCGATCAGGTGCACCGCCTCGTAGAACGAGACGTTCATGACGGCGAGCACGACGCCGAGGGCGAGCGCCGGCCAGAGCCGCGCCCAGGTGAGCTCCGCGCGCTTCGGTCGGTAGACCGGCAGCACCACGACGAGCATCACGAGCTGCCGCACCGCGACCACGACGAACGAGCCGACGATCGGAATGACGAGGCCCGCGAGCGACGATCCGAAGTTGATCGAGACCTCCGTGCCGACCTGCGTCGCGGCGCCGGTGATGCGGCGGCGGCTGAGCGCGGCATCCGTCATCGCGGTGGAGTCGTTCTCGTGAGGCACCGTACGAAGATACGTGCAATTCCGAGCGACGGATGACGGATGCCGCGGCCGGGCCTCGCCCGCTAGGCGCGCTCCACGGGCATCCACAGCTCGCAGGTGGCCGTGCTGAGGTCGGCGGCACGGTCGAGCACCGCGACGATCGACGGACCAGACCGGAGGCGCCAGGGGTTGGACGGGAACCAGTCCGTCGCGGTCGCGGCCCAGGTCGCCTGCAGGGCCGCGGGATAGGGGCCCTCCGTGCGGAAGACCGCCCAGGTGCCCGCCGGAACCTCGATCGCATCGAGGCCATCGGGCACGGGCGTCGCTTCCGTGACCGCGACACCGTGGAGGTAGGTCAGCTCACTGCCCTCGGCGTAGTCGGGGTCGACGTCGGCGCTGACCTGCAGGAGGCCGGCGGGCTCGGTGTCGCTCAACTCCTTCAGGCGAGCGTGCTCGGTCGCGGGCAGCGAGGCGATGTACGCCTGGATGTGCGGATTCGCGCCCTCGTGGATGAGGGGCACTCTGGTCGAGTGACCGACGAGCCGAAATGCCGGTCGGTCTGCGATGCGGGTGTCCATGGGGGTGTTCCCTTCGACGGTCAGGCGGAACCTGAGGTGCGGTTGCGTGCGAAGGGGGCCGCCATCGCGGCGCACATCACCCGGACCGGCGCCGTGCACCGACCGGAACGCCCGGTTGAACGCCTCGGTCGAGCCGTAGCCGTACCGAACCGCGATGCCGAGCAGGTCGCCGTCGCCGAGCACGTCGGCCGCGGCGACGGCCATGCGGCGGCGCCGCACGTACTCCGACAACGGCATCCCCGCGAGCGACGAGAACATCCGGCGCAGGTGGTACTCCGTCGTGCCGAGACGGCTCGCGAGGCCCGCGATGTCGATCTCCTCGGCGAGGTGCTGCTCGACGTACTCGACGAGACGGTTGAGCTCCGCGATCACGGCGACTCCCTTCTTGTAACCTCCAGCCTGCTCGCCGGACCGACCCGGAACCCGACAATCGCGGTCCGATCGGGTCGGGTCGAGTCGAGCACCTTCTCGATCGCACGGGAAGGTCGGGGCTGGACCGTGAAACCGGCGTCGGTGAACGTCGCGCTCGCGACTCGTCAGCCGACGGGGTCGTTCTTCTGCCCGAGCCGCTCGAGCTGCCATTCGTGCACGTCGACCAGCCAGTACAACGGCCCGGATGGGTCGAGTCGCGGGTCTTCGGGGCTGCGGCCGTCTCTCAGCGCCTCCGCGTATGCGCGATCCAGCGCGAGTCGCGCCCGCAACTGCTCGCCGTCGCCGACACCGCCGTGGCCGGGAATGACGACGGTGACGTCGGCGGCCGCGCCCTCGTACAGCCGCAGAGCGGCCAGGTAGTCCCCGACGGGATCCTCGGCGTCGAGATCCAGGAACGGCATCAGGATGTCGGAGAGCATGTCGCCGGCGACGAGCACGCCGCGGTCCTCGATGAGCAGGGCGGCGTGCCCTGCGGCGTGCGCCCGGTGCTCGAGGATCCGGATGTCGGGTCCGTCCCACGGGATCCGCTCCGCATCGGCGGGCAGTCCGGTGATCAGACCGAGCAGGTCCATCGGGATGTCGTCGGCGTATTCGGGCGGAAGGGCGGGGGCGACGAGCTCCGCCCAGTCGGCTTTCGACAGGAAGTCCCGGATGGAGGCCGCGCCGCGGGCCGTTCCGTACCGCGGAACGTCGCCGAAGTCGGGGTGCCAGAGCACGTGGTCCCAGTCGGGATGCGTCGAGAAGCCCGCCACGACGGACTGCCCCAGCTCGCGAAGGTCGCTCGCGACCTCGGCCAGCTCGTCGACCGTGATGCCGGGATCGATGAGCAGCACGCCCTCGCGACCCTGCACGACCACCGTGTTGCTCTGGAGGAACTCACTCTCGTGAACCCATACGCCCTCTGCGACCCGCCTCAGCACGCGGCAAGGCTACGCCGCCGCGCGCGAGCCGACAACGCTCCGTCTGCGAGCCGGCGCCGGCCGGCCCGACGGGCAGCGCACGACATGGCCTGTCGAGGGCGCGGTCAGGCTCCGGCGACCCGAGCCTGCGCCGCGACGAGCGCCGCGCCGGTGCCGGGCGAGGGCACCTCGGCCACGATGAAGCCGTCGCGGCGCACGAGGTAGACGCGGTCCCTCCGCAGCCGCCCGTGCGGGTCGGCGTCGAACGTGTGCGCCTCGACGCCCAGCTCCCCCGCGATGCGGTGCACCGCGCGCTCGGGCACGCCGTATCCGTGCACCTGCCAGCGCATCGATCGGAGCGGGTCGGAGTTGCCGCCGGTCCAGGGCAGGCGCACGCCGAGCAGCCCGTCGTCGCGGGCCGGTGAGGTCGCGCCCGGGACATCCGGAAGCCGATACCGGATGCGCGTCTGCGAGACGAACCCGAACGCGCGTGGCAGCCCGACCAGACGCGGAATCAGGCGCACCGCGGTCGGGCCGATCGCCGGGATGACCCGTGACCGCACGAATCGGGCGCGGCCCGTGTCGCTCGTCACGAGCCCGAACAGGCGATCGGTCGTCTCGACGAGGGTCTTGCCGACCGGTCGGCGCTCGGCCTCGTAGCGCTCGAGCCGCGACTCGGGCATGCCGTCGACCAGCACGTCGGCGAACGCGCAGGCCAGGTTGTGCGCATCCTGCAGGCCGGTGTTCATGCCCTGGCCGCCGACGGGCGAGTGGATGTGCGCCGCATCGCCGACCAGGAAGCACGGCCCCTCGCGGAACCGGGCGGCGAGACGGTGGTGCAGCCGATAGGTCGTGAACCACGCCGACTCGTCGTACTCGACGCCGAACTCGCGGCGGAAGACCGTGCGCGACTCCTCTTCGGAGGCCTCGCCGTCGGCGCCGAGATCGTCGTCGCGCACCACGCCGATGAGGCGTGCCCGGTCGCCGCCCATGCCGAAACCGAGCATGAGGTGGCGCTCGCTCACCCGCACGTTGATGGCCTGCGCCTCGAGCCCGCGCATGCCGATCGCGTCGGCGAGCGTGAACGTGAACGCATTGGTCGCCCCGTCGAACGGGATCTCGAGCTCGCGTCGCACGGTCGAACGCGAGCCGTCGGCACCCACGCAGTAGCGTGCCCGAACGGTGACCGTGCCGTCGCCGACGTCGGCGCCCGTCGACCGCGTCGCCAGCGTCGCGAGAACGGATGCCGCGGGCCGCCCCTGCTCGGGTGCGGGCGGCTCGATCAGAAGCCGCTCGAGTCGGTGCTGCCACCGCACCTCTCGGCCGAGTTCGCCGAGCGCCTCGATGAGCAGGCGTTCGTTCGCGGACTGCTCGAACACCGTGATCTCGGAGTACGGCGTGACGTCGCGCCCGGCCAGCGCGAGGTCGATCCGGCCGAGTTCGCGTCGTCCGGCGCCCGGGATGAACGTCGTGGCGGGCGAGCGGTTCGCGAGCACGCGATCGACGAGGCCCAACTGGTCGTAGAGCTCCATCGACCTGGCCTGCACCACGAGCGCGCGGGACTCGCGTGTCGGGCCGGCCTTGCCGTCGACCACGATCGCGTCGACCCCGAGCCGGGCGAGGCAGACGGCGAGCATGAGCCCGCTCGGACCGGCGCCGACGATGAGCACGTCGGTGCTGAGCACGTCGGTGCTGAGATCGGCGGATGCATCGGCGGGAGCGGAAGGCGCCATGCCTTCCACCTTCGCACTCGACGGGTGTCGGCCGCCAGCGTCGGCGACCAGGTGCGGTGGTCAGCGTCGGCGCGGCGCGAGCGCAAGCCCGACCCCGTCGCGCCTCAGCCGATCGCGTCGAACAGGCCGAGCTCGAGCGCCGCGGCACGGGCGAGCAGGAACCCGAGGATGCCGACGATCCACGCGGTGGTCTCGGCTGCATTGCGCTCGAGCCAGCCGCTGATGCGGGCCAGCCCCGACTCGATCGCACGGCTCGCGACCGAACGGATTGCGAGCAGCACGAGCGCGGGCAGCACCATCACGACGCAATAGCCGACGAGCACGAGGACACGGCTCGGGGCATCCAGGTCGGACGACGAGAGCAGTCCGATGCCGATCAGGTACGGCAGCATCGAGGCCGCCTCGACGGCGGCCGCGGCGACGGCGAGCCCCATGAGCGGGAGCACGCTCGAGCGCTCGCCCGCGGCATCCGTCACCGCCCGTTCCCTCCACCTCGCGAGCCGGCCCGGTCCGGCCTGCTCGCGCCGCCGCTTGCCGCCCACGAAGAAGGAGGCGATGAGCAGCCCCGCACCGACCACGAGCTGCGCCCAGAGGAACGGGGTCGTCGAGGCGAGCTCCATGAGCTGCGGCAGCGCGACGCTCGCAATCGTGAGCAGCACGAGCCCCACGAGCAGGTAGAACCCCGCGACGGTCGCCAGGTAGAGCAGGATGCGGCTGCGGCGCAGTCGCCCCGGCACGAGCATCAGCCAGATCGGGATCAGCAGCGTGCCGAAGCTCGTCGAATCGACGAGGGCGAGCACGGCCAGCGCACCGAGGAGGGCCGGGCCGGTGAGGGCGGCTCCGGAGAGCAGGTCGAGGTCCACGGTTCGAGCCTGCCTCACCCGGGCCGCCGAGGCATCCGCCGCCCGACGGAGGTTCCGCCCCATCGCGCGGCGTCGCGGTGCCAGACTCTCCCCGTGGGGGACTCAGCCGCGGCGAAGCCGCAGACCGGCGACTCGCTCGTCACGGTGCTCGTCGCGCTCGTCGTGAACGCGCTCATCGCGCTGGCGAAGTCGGTCGCCGCTGCGCTCACCGGGTCTGCCTCGATGGTCGCCGAGGCTGCGCACTCCTGGGCCGACACCGGCAACGAGGTGCTGCTCGTGATCGCCGAACGGCGATCGGTGCGGCCGGCCGACGCGCGACATCCGCTCGGCTACGGCAAGGACGCCTACGTCTGGTCGATGTTCGCGGCCTTCGGCCTCTTCGCGGTCGGCGCGGCCGTCTCGATCCAGCACGGCATCGCGGAACTGCTCGACCCCGAGCCCGCGGGCGACTACGTGATCGCGTACGTCGTGCTCGGCATCTCGTTCGTGCTGGAGGGCATCTCGTTCCTGCGCGCCTACCGGCAGGCGCACTCGGATGCGCGGCGACGACGCGTCGGCACGCTGCGCCACGTGTCGCGCAGTTCGGACCCGACGCTTCGCGCGGTGTTCGCCGAGGATGCCGCGGCCCTCATCGGCCTCGCGATCGCGTTCACCGGGATCCTGCTGCACCAGGTCACGGGCTCGCCGGTGTTCGACGCGCTCGGCTCGATCGCCGTCGGCCTGCTGCTCGGCATCGTGGCGGTGCTGCTCATCGGGCGCAACCGGGCGTTCCTCATCGGCGAGGCCGTCTCCGACGAGGTCCGCGACGAGGTGCTCGCGGAGCTGCTCGGCTCACCGTCGATCGAACGCGTGTCGTTCCTGCACATGGAGTTCGTCGGGCCGGGGCGGGTGCTCCTCATCGCGGCCGTCGATCTCGTGGGCGATCGCAGCGAAGCGGATGCCGCGCGCGAACTCCGATCGCTCGAAGCCGGACTCGAGGGCGACCCGAGGGTCGAGTTGGCGTCGCTGACCCTCGCCGCGCCCGGCGGCCCTGCGCTGGTTCCGCACGGACCCGGCTGATCCGTCGCCTCGCGGTCGTCGCGCTCGCGCGCGCTCGACCGCCCCCGGACTGGCGCCGCTCCTCGTCCGCGGCACGCGTTCGCGCGGTTCCGCGGGCAGTTCCCGGCCGTCATGATGAGCGGCTCACGACCGTCATTCGCGACCTGCGCTCGCGCGGGTTCCGAAGAAGGTTCCCAGATTCCGAGATGCCAGTTCCGCCTCATCGATGAGGCGGAACTGGCATATCGGATTCGCGACGCATCCGCGCGCCGGGCGACGCAGGCGCTCACGGGCCCAGCCGCGGCGCGACGTGGGCATGGGCCTGCACATGCAAGGTGGGCGGGCGGGGGCGCGGTGCGCGGGCGTCGTGCGGGTGCTTCATGCGGATGCGGATGGAAACACGCATGCATGCGCCAACGCTCAGACGCACGTCAGAGCAGGATGTCGGATGCCGCGTCGAGCCGTCGCCACCCGGCGGCCGCGACGGTCTGCGGCAGCACGTCGGCCGCGACGAGATCGGGCATCGACAGGCCCGTGATCGCGGCGATGTCGGCGATCGGCACCTGGAAGGTGCGGAACGGCCCGAGCGGCGGCACCTCGCCGGGCGCCGGCGCGACGACCTCGCTCGTGTCGACGAGCGGCGACTGGTCGAGCACGAAGCCCGCAGCTGAGAGCTCGCCGCCCTCACCGCCGTCGACGGACTGGTTCCAGGCCGCGATCTTCCAGAATCGGAGCGGGATGCGGATGCCGCGGTACGGCGGATCGCCCGCCGAGAGCACGGGTGCGGTGAACACGCTGAGCCGCAGCCGGTTGGCCTCGGCGTGTTCGAGCACGTGGTCTTCGAGGCCGAGCCACAGCTCTTCGGACTGGTTGAAGCCGCCGGCCTGCGGGGCCGCGTTCGTGAAGTGGAACGTGTCGCTGTTGGCGCGGGCCGCGACCTCTGGCGTGCCCCAGACCGGGTCGCGGCGACGCACGAGGTGGCCGCGATCGAGGTCGTTGGCCGCGTAGACGGCGGGGCCGGTCTGCCAGTCCTCGGGCACGCGGTCGTCGAACCGCCAGTCGTCGCCCCGGGGCACGTCGACGAGCGACGCCCCGTCGATGTTCACGCCCGTGACCCGGGCGAGCCGCCGCACCGAATCGAGCACCACGGTGAAGTGCAGGTAGTCGAGGCTGACGGATGCCGCGGCATCCGCCCCGCTCACGCGCGGAAGCGCGGCGCCGACACCGAGGAAGCGTTCATCGAAGCCCATGCGCCAACCAGATCACACGCCGCCGACATGGTGCACGCGCCACGCGCGCGCCTACTCGAGCTCGCGCAGACGAGCGGCGACGCCCTTGCCCTGCGTGGTCTTGCGCTCGGCGCCCACGGCGATCGCGAGCAGCACGGCGCCGGCGGTCGCGAGTGTGATCCACCACGGCATCGCCCCGACCGTGCGGTCGATCTGGGCGGCGAACACGACGATGTTCTCGATGGGCAGCACGACGAGTCCGAGGATGAACGGCGCAGCCAGCTTGCGCGCCGACCCGACGAGGATCAGCACGAGCGCGAACGCGATCACCATGATCGGCCGGTAGAGCTGCGGATCGGTGGCCGTGGCGAGCACCGAGGGCAGGAGCGTGAGCACGATGCCGGGCCCGAGCAGTCGCCACGATCCGCGGAAGCCGACCGGCCACGAGTCGAGCGTGGCCCTCGGCGTGCGCCACTCGGGGCGCGGACGCAGGCAGAGGATGCCGGCGACGAGCACCGCGAGGCCGAGCGGCAGCGAGAACGTCTCGACGCGCAGGTCGCGCTGGCTCCAGCCCGAGACGCCCGCAGCCCAGGCGAGGGCGTAGACGAACCAGAACGGCGGCAGCACCGGCTCGGAGCGGCGATCGCGCGCCACGGCGACGACCGCGGTCACGAGCAGCGCGGCCATGAGCCCCCAGAGGGTCCAGATCGAGAACCAGTCGCGCTGGGTCGCGAAGATCGGCCCGACGGCGAGGTACACGAACGCCGGTGCACCGAACCAGCGGCTCGGCGCAAGCAGGCGCCCGACGCCGGCGTCTGCGCCGTCGGCACGGCTCGGTGCGGACAGGGCCGCGTGGTCGAGCCCCACCGCGCCGAGTCCGGCGAGCACGGCGGCGAGCACCGCGACGGCGAGCACCTGGCCCATGACGGGCGTGGTCCACGTCGCCACGTCGGCGCCGAGCGCCCACCGCACACCCTGGATCGCACCCGCGGAGGCGGCGACGATCGCCGTCGCGAACACGAGCGGACGCACCGCGCGAAGCCGCACCATCCGTTCGCCCGATCCGAGGGCGAGCACGGCGCCGGCGCCGAGCAGCAGCATCGCCCCGGCGAACAGCCCGAGCGTGCGCCACGGGGCCACGTCGGATTCGGAGCCGAGCGCCGCGAGGGCGACGAGCGAGGGCAGGACGGCCACGGCGAGCCCGCTCGCGAGGAGCGCGTACCCGCGCCCGCGTCGCGCGATGAGGATCGTGGCCACGGTGATGGCCGCGACGGCCGGCGGGAGCGTGTACGGCTCGATGACGGCGACGCCTTCGAGGGCCCACAGGCACCAGAGCGCCCCGGTCCAGCTCGCGGAGGCGAGCCACCAGCCGTAGTGACGACCGGCGACGACGCGAACGGCTGCGGCGCCGAGTCCGAGCACGACGAGCACGACGGCCGTCGTGCCGAGGCCCGCGGCGTCGCGCACGAGGGCGAGCAGCACGGTGACGGCGGCCGACACGAGGGCGCCGACCTCGAACCAGAGACGTGCGGATGCGGCATCCGCCGCCGCGATGCCGCTTCGCAGCATCGTGCGCTCGAGCACCACGGTGAGCGGCAGCGCGATGGCGATCAGGGCGGCGATGATCGGCAGCGCGACGGGCGAGCCGCTCATGTCGAGCGTCGCGGCGCCGAGGCAGACGACCACGACCGAGACGGCCGGCACGATCAGCGCTGCGGCGGCCGAGCGCACGAACCGGTTGAGTCCGGGGCGCCGGGTGAAGACGAGCGCCACGGCGAGCGCGGCGATGACGGCGGTCGAGAGGGCGGTCCATCCGCTGCGCTCGACGAGCACCGTGACGATGCCCACGAGGAACGGCACGAGCGTGACGACGAGGATCGCGTACCAGGAGCGGGCATCGACGCGTCGCACGAGGGTCGCGGCCAGGGCGACGAGCGCGGCGGTCGTGGTGGTGAGGCAGAGCACGGCGATCGTCTCGACCCCGGCGCGGCCGAGGGCCGTGGCGAGCAGGACGAGCGCGTAGGCGTACGCGATCGCGAGGTGCACCACTCGGAACGGTGCGGGCACCGTGCGGCCGACGAGCAGGAGCACCACGACGATGACGGCGCCGAGCGGCACGGTGATGGCCGCGTCGGCCCAGCTCAGCAGCGCGGCGACGAGCAGTGTCAGGTGCGCCGCCGTGATGAACGGCGCCCGGATGGTCATCGGGGCCCGCGAGATCGGCGAGACGGGCAGGACGACGGCGAGCGCGGCGAGCACCGCGACGCCGATGCCCAGCGCCACCTGGGTCACGATGAGCAGTTCGGGCCAGGCGACGAACTGCAGCACGGCGACGCCGGCGAGCCAGAGGCCGAGGGCCGCGAACCCGGTGCCACTCCAGGTGCCGATGCCGGCCAGTCGGTCGCGGCGGGTGCGCCAGGCGAGCACCCCGACGCCGATCGCGGCGGCGACGACGCCGAGCAGTCCGGCGAGCGCCCACGTCGACGCCACTCCGGTGAAGAGGTCCTCGGCCTGAAGGCGCTTCGTCGCTTCGCCGGGTTCGGGCAGGGAGCCGACGAACATCACCCCGACGCGGGCAGCCGCGAGCACGAGGAGGTAGACCCCGACGCTCGCGCTCGCGAGCAGCACGCCGAGCGCGCCGGCTCGCAGCGGCTGGGCCAGCACGCCGCCGACGTTCGGCACGAACGACGCGATCGCGAGCGCGACCGCCGCCGCGAGCGGGATCAGCGTGAGCTGCCACGTCGCGTCGTCGAGCACGTTGACGAGCAGGAGGGGCGTGATCGTCACGGCGCTCGCGCACAGCACGCCGCCGAACGCGCTCCAGAAACGGCGGGCGCCGGTGCCGACGGCCACGAGCGCGCAGGCGCCGAGCGCGAGCAGCAGGAGGATGCGCCCGATCTCGCGTTCGGGCGTGTTACCGAGGAACGGCACCTGCACGAGCACGATGAACGTCGCGACGAGTTGCAGCACCGTCAGCGTCACGCGCTCGGTGCGGAGCGCACCGCCGAACCGGGCGGCCGCCCGCGACACGAGCAGGTTCGCGGCGAGGGCGACGGCAGCGGCGGCGACGTGCGCCCAGGCGAACCCGAACTCGAACTCCGCGGTCGAGTAGCCAAGGAACACCGGCGTGAGCACCAGCCCGACGAGCGCCGACCAGAACCACGTGCGCATGCGCGTGGCGAGGCTCACGCCGAGCATGATCGCGGAGGCGACGAGCGTGCCGAGCGAGGCGAACACCCACCCGCTCACCCCCGGCGGGGCGACGTCGGCGAGGGCCTGCACGTCGAGCGCGAGGAACACCATGCCGAGCGCGCCGATGGCCTCGGCCGAGAACAGCACGCCGCGCAGGCGCAGCAGCCACGCCACCACGAGGAACACGATCGTCACGCCGACGGTCACGAGCGTGCGCACGACCTGCGTGACCTCGGGGTTGAGGAACGTGAAGACGATCGCGGCCACGGCGAAGAGGCCTGCGCCGGCCACCGCGAGCACCGACTGCACGCTCGTCTGGCTCTCGGCGCGAGGGGCGGATGCCGCGGGCGCGCCGGTCGTGGCCGCCGGCGCCGCGGTGGCCGCAGCTGCGGGGCCGCCCGACGCACTCGGGGCAGCGGTGTACGCGGCCGCCGGCACGGCAGCAGGGTTCGTGACCGGCGCGACGGCGACCGGCACCGCGACCGGTGCGGGGGCGGGAGGCGCGGCGGGAGGAGAGGCGACCGGCAGGGGTGCCACGGTGGGCAGCGCCCCGATCAGCCGCTCCCGCTCGAGCAGCGCCGACGCCGCGCGCTGCGAGACCTCGTGCACCGCGATGGCCTCAGGCCCCCGCAGGTCTGCGCCGCAGTTCGCGCACACCGCGGAGGCGAGGGCCGCCCTGCATCGGGGGCACTCGGTGGTGGCGGTGAGGTAGGCCGCCGACTGTTCACTCCACGTGGACGCCATTCGCGCAGTCTATTCAGGGCCGCACGTCGCGCCCGGGAGGCGTCCACAGCGCCGCGCCCCGGTCGCGGCCTCCGGCGCCTGGGGAGGAGCGCTCACACGGCGATCGGCTCGGCGAGCTCGTCGATGATGCGGTCGATCTCGGTGAGCGCGTAGGTCGCGAGCGCCCGCTGCGCGACATCCGTCGGTGTGCCCTCGGGCTCTTCGAGGTCGCCGATCACGACGATGTTCTCGTCGTTCAGGGTGTTGGCCGGTGCCGTGTAGTTGAAGCTGCCGACGATGAGCACGCGTTCGTCGATCACCATGAGCTTGTGGTGCAGCTTGCGCACGCCCGTGCCGAGCTTCGTCGTGTAGAGCTCGACGGCCCCGCCCGCGAGCCCCTTGGTGGCCGCCCACTTGGCCGCGCCCTGCCCGCGGTCGAGCACGCCGCGCATGCGCGCCACGAGCGGTCGCAGCCGGATCATCGTGTCGTCGATGCCCGAGGACTGCGCGAACGTGAACATCGCGAAGTCGATCGAGGTCTTCGCCTTCAGCATCTGCTTCATGATCTCCATCTCGGGGCCGTGCCTCGGGGCGAAGAGCGGCTTGATGCGCACGGCGGGCAGCCCGAACTCAGAGGGCTTGGGCTCGACGCGCTCGTGCAGGTCCCCGAACGTGCCGGAGCGCATGCGCTCGAATTCGACGAGGTAGTCGGCGGCGGGCTTGCGGCCGCGCAGCACGACGACGTGGTTGAGGTTCTGGCCCTTGCCCGGCCCGGTGGTCGCGTTGGTGCCCGTGTCGGTGCGCGTGAAGTTCGTCGAGCCGGTGAGCACGGCCGCGGTCGGCTCCCCCGCGTCGCGCACGATGAACTTCTGATGGAAGATCTTGGGGTTCAGGTCGCTGACCACGTCGACGCGCGACTTCAGCAGCGCGGCGAGCAGGAAGCGGTTCTCGTCGTGAGCGCCCGCGGTGTTCCACGGGTCGGCGATGGCCTTGTCCTCGGTGAGGTAGTCGCCCTCGAGGATGAGGCGCACGCGCACGCCGCGCTTCGTGGCGTCGACGATGGCCTCGGCGATCGGGCGCGAGTCGACCTCCTGCACGGCGATCGCGAGCGTGTGCCTGGCTCCGGCGAGGAACTCGCGGATCGCGAGGTCGAGGTCGTCGGGCCCTCCGACCGAGGTCGGCCCGAGATGCAGTTCGACTCCGCCGATGACGACCGGCATGGCGCACATCCTCTCCTCGAGAGCTCCCGTTGAGGTTTGCTCAACTCACGTTCTACGCTCATCGTGCACCCGCGGGATCAGGGCCGCCACGGAGGCACGCCAGGGATGCCGCCCCGCGTTCGCGCCCGAAAATCGGCTGCGCAAAACTGCGCCGCGACGCGCAGTATCGTTCGATCAAACGGCGGTGAACACAACGAACGTGCTGTGGATGCCGGTCTTGCGCGCGTTTTTGCACAAGGGCGGGCACGTGTGCGACGCTGCTCCTAGCTCGCCGAACCCCCGTGCGACTCAGAAGGGAAGCACCATGGACACCGACCACCGCATCGCCCCCGGTTCGGCACCGGCCGACCCCACTCGCATGCACGCCTTCACCGACGAGACGGAGGCGATCGTCGACCTCGTGCTCGACTACTCGCGCCGACGCATGCTCTCGGAGGACACCCCGCTCGACAAGCCCTTCTCCCCCGCCGAGCTCAACCGCCTCGCCGGCCGCACGATCGACGAGCAGGGCATCGGCGCGCGCCGGGCCCTCGCGATCTTCGAGCACGTGCTCGCCCCGGCCTGCATCACGACCGACCACCCCCAGTACCTCTCGTTCATCCCGATCGCGCCGACGAACGCCGCGTCGGCGTTCGACCTGGTCGTCTCGGCCTCGGCGATTTACGGCGGTTCTTGGCTCGAGGGCTCGGGCGCCGTGCACGCCGAGAACGAGGTGCTGCGCTGGCTCTCCAACGAGTTCGGACTGCCCGAGGGCTCGGGCGGCGTGTTCGTGCAGGGCGGCACCCTCGGCAACCTCTCGGCGCTCGTCGCGGCCCGCGAAGCGGCCCGCGCCCGTCTCGCGGAGACCGACCCCGCGGCATCCGCCCCTCGCTGGAAGGTCGTCTGCAGCGCCGAGGCGCACTCCTCGATCGCCTCGGCCGCCCGCGTCATGGACGTCGACATCGTGAAGGTCTCGCCCGGACCCGACGGACAGCTGCGCGGGAACGCGGTGCGCGACGCGCTCGAGGAGCACGGGGCATCCGTCTTCGCCGTCGTCGCCACGGGCGGCTCGACGAACTTCGGCATCGTCGACGACGTCGCGTCGATCGCCGCCCTGAAGGACGACTACGACTTCTGGCTGCACATCGACGGCGCCTACGGGCTCGCCGCGATGCTCTCGCCGCTCGCGCGCGACCGGTTCGAGGGCGTCGGGCGCGCCGACTCGGTCATCGTCGATCCGCACAAGTGGCTCTTCGCGCCGTTCGACGCGTGCGCGCTCATCTACCGCGATCCGAACCGCGGCCGCGCGGCGCACACGCAGCACGCCGAGTACCTCGACACCCTCACCGAGACGACCGAGTGGAGCCCGTCGGACTACGCGATCCACCTCACGCGGCGCCCCCGCGGCCTGCCGATGTGGTTCTCGCTCGCGACCTACGGCGGCGGCGCCTACCGCGAGGCCATCGGCTCGTCGCTGCAGCTCGCGCAGGACATCGCCGCCGAGATCCGCCGACGCCCGGGCTTCTCGCTCGTGCGCGATCCGCAGCTCTCGGTCGTCGTGTTCGAGCGCGACGGCTGGACCCGCGAGCAGTACGCCGCCTGGTCGGCGAAGCTCCTCGACGACCAGCTCGCCTTCGTCACGCCGAGCTCGCACCTCGGCCGCCCGAACACGCGCTTCGCGATCGTGAACCCGCTGACCACGTTCGAGCAGCTGGTCGCCATTCTCGACACCATGGAATGAGCGGATGCCGCGGCATCCGTCACCCGACGGGCGACGCGCTCAGGCGGCCTCGGGCTTGCGGAACACCGTGCGCATGTGGTCGCTGTCGAGGAAGTCGGCGACGCCGATGAGGATCAGGCTGAACACGATCTGCTCGGTCACCATCCAGAACGGGAACAGCCCGGGGATCGCCGCCATGACGAGCGTGACCACCGGGAAGATCTTGCTGAACAGCCGCAGCCGCGAGTAGGCCCAGCGGTACCCGCGCTGCGCCCGCCAGGCGAAGTAGAACAGCGTCAGCGTCATCGCGAGCACGATGAAGATGCGCATCCACACCGGGAACGCGAGCACCACGCCGTTCGCGAACAGCACGAACGCCACCACGAGCGCGGCGAGCCCGATCAGCACCTCGACCGCAAGCAGCCAGGTGATCCAGACGAACGCGCGCCTCGTACGCGGGTGCGCGACGAGCTCGGGGTCGGCCTTCACGCCCGCGTCGCGCCCGCCGGCGATGCGGTCGAGCTTCAGGAGCATGGGTTCGAGATCCATCGGCCCTCCCTTTCTCCATCGAGCCTATTCGCCTGCCGCGCGCACGACATCGATCGGAAGTTCGACCCCACGCACGGGGCGCCGGCACCCGGCATCCGTCGCCTCCTGAATCGAAGGACGAGCGGATGCCGCGACGCGGCGCCTACGCGATGTTCGCGTTGTCGCGGAAGAGGTTGTCGGGGTCGACCCGCCGCTTGATCTCGCGCAGGCGCTCGAGCGTGGCGGGCGGGTAGGCGGCGGCGAGCTGCTCAGGGCCCTGCTCGGTCTCGAAGCTCAGGTAGGCGCCCGACATGTGCGGGGCCATGAGCTCGTTCCACGTCGCGCTCGTGCCGTGCCGCGGCGAGCCCATGGCCGCGACCGAGAACTCGGCCTCGCGGTGGCCGTAGGCCGTGGCATCCGCCGGGACGTCGTGCACGGCGCCGCCGGCCGCGCGGATCTGGAAGAAGTACGTCGCACCGCTCTCGAGGAACGCGGCCGCGTCGCGGGCGAACTCGGGCGTGATGCGGCCGATGAGCCCCGACTTGGCCATCGGCTCGCCCTGCCCGGCGTGCGCGGCATCCGACGCGTTGGAGATGACGGCCTCGTACGTGGTGAGCCGCACCTCCTGTCCGACGAGCGGCGCGACCTCGGCGAGCGGCTGCAGCCGGGCGAGGATCGTGTCGGGGTCGTTCGAGTCGATCACGGCCATGACCTGCGCGACCGGCGGCTGGCCGGGGCGCGGGCCGCCCATGAGCAGGAAGCTCGTGAGGTCGCGCGGCGAGTCGACGACCCAGTCGCCCCACGCCTGCAGGAACCCGGCGGTGTCGCTCGCATCGAACGCGAGCTGCGCGAAGCCCACCTCGCCGACCTCGTCGACCTCGAACTCGAAGGCGGTCGCCACGCCGATGTTCGCACCAGCACCGCGCACGGCCCAGAAGAGATCCGGATGCTGCGTGGCGTCGGCCCGCACGATCGACCCGTCGGCCAGCACGAGCTCGACGGCGCGCACGTGGTCGATCGTGAGGCCGTGCTCGCGCACGAGCCAGCCGATGCCGCCCGCCGTTGCGAGGCCGCCCACGCCGACTCCCCCGTAGTCGCCCGAGCTCAGGGCCCAGCCGTGCGGGGAGAGGAACGCGGCGACGTCCATCCAGCGGGCGCCCGCCTCGACGCGCACGAGACGACGGTCGGCGTCGAGCACGCGCATCGCGTTCAGGCGCGAGAGGTCGAGCACGATGCCGCCGTCGTTCGTCGAGCGGCCGCTGATGCCGTGGCCGCCGCTGCGCACGCCGAACGGCACGTCGGCGTGGCGGCGCGCGAACGCGAGCGCCTCGGCGACCTGTTCCGGGTCGCCCGGCTGCAGCACGATGCCCGGCGAGCCGCCGCGCATGTACGTCGACTTCACGCGCGAGTAGCCCGCGTCGCCCGGCTCGATCGCGTGCGCCGCGAGCGAGGGCGGCACGGCGTCGTAGTCGATGCCGTCGCGGCGCTTCGCACGCACGGCCGAGCTGCGCACCTGGCCGGCGGAGGCGACGATGCGGCCGCCCGCGGCATCCGTCGTCGTGCCCTGATCGCCGCCCGCGGCGCCGCCGACTGCACCCGCACCTGTGCCCGCACCCGCGCGACCGAGCTCGGCCGCGACCGCCTCGCGCAGCGCGGGAGCGACCTCCTCGCCGAAGTGCGCGATGGTGCCCGGGTCGTCGCTCGCGAGGACGAACGTGCCGATGCCGTCTTCGAGCACGTACGGGAGCAGCTGCTCGACCCACTGCTCGGCGGGTCCGTCGAAGCTCGTGACCTTGACACCCGCTTGGCCGCCGCTGCGCCCGCTCGTGAACCGGCCGCCGATGTTCAGCAGGCGTCGGATCTCTCGTGGGTCGCGGCCCGCGGCGAGCGCGGCCTCATCGATGGTCCGGTTGCCGCGCTCGAGGTCGCCGGGCTGCAGGTAGCCGAGCGAGGGCAGCCAGCCGTCGCCCTTGCGGCCGATGAGGCGCAGCATGCGCGGCTTCAGCGCGCCGATCCAGATCGGGATGTTGTGGGCGGGAGCCGGGCCGCGCTTCGCACCGTTGACGTGGTGGTAGGTGCCGTCGACCACGAACCGGGCGTGCTCGTCGACGTCCCACGTGCCGCGGATCACGTCGATCGCCTCCGAGAGCGCGTCGACCGCCTGCCCTGGGGTGAGCTTGACGCCGCCCATGGCCGCGATCGGGTCCCAGAAGCCGCCGGCGCCGAGCGCGAGGTCGAAGCGGCCGCCCGAGAGCAGGTCGAGGCTCGCCGCCGCGCGGGCCAGCACGGCCGGCGGGCGCAGCGGCACGTTCGCGACATTGGCGGCGACGTGGATGCGCTCGGTGCGAGCGGCGACCCAGGTGAGCAGCGTCTGCGTGTCGTGGAACGCCGGCTGGTACGGGTGGTCCTGGAACGTCACGAGGTCGTACCCCGACGCTTCGCTGAGTTCGGCCAGGCGCACGGCCGCGTGCGGCGGGTCGTTCCTCGGCGTGATGAAGGTTCCGAACTGCAGGTCGTGGCCGTAGTGCATGCTGCTCCCGTCGTGTCGCGCTCTCGAGCCTCTCGCATCAGGTCCAGGTCGTGCAAACGCTGGTAAGCTGCTTACTTATGGTTAGTCATTCGGATGTCGCGACGAACGCCCTCAGCTCCGCCGACCTCGGCGACGACCTCGCGGCCCACCGCGCACGGCTCGAGCAGTTCGGGCACATCGACGAAGCGGCCTGCCGCCGGTTCCAGCGCTCGGTCGAGTTCGCGGGCCGCAAGTGGAACGGGGCGATCCTGCTCGCCGGCGTGCGCGGCGCCCGCCGGTTCAGTGAATACCGGGCGACCGTCGACGGCATCTCCGACCGGCTGCTCGCGGCCAGGCTCAAGGAGCTCGAAGCCGAGGGCGTGATCGAGCGCCACGTGAAGGCGACGACGCCCGTGACGATCACCTACACGCCGAGCGCCTCGGGGCTCCAGTTGATCGAACTGCTCCAGCCGCTCGTCGAGTGGGACGCCGGGCACATGGCCGCTCGCGAGGGCGGCGACGCGGCGCGCGACGCGGGCTAGCGACGCTGGCCAGCGCGTCAGGTGCTCGGCCAGGCGGGCCGCCTGCCGCGCCTCGTGATCGGTCCCGACCTGCGTTTCGGCCCGCTCATCCCGCGCGACCTCAGGCTCGCGCCGATCCAAGCAGCACGAACTGTCCCGACATCGCTATGCAAGTTCCGCCTCATCGTTGAGGCGGAACTGGCATAGCGACGTGGAGACTCTCCCTGCAAGCGCGAATACAGCCGGCATCGCCGCGCCGGCCGCGCCCGCAGCTCGGTCAGCGCGCGCGGTGGTCGATGAAGGGCATGCGCGGCCCCCGCCGAGGGCGGCCCGCGACGCCGGCCGCGGCGAGCAGGCGCACCACGCGCTGGCGGTGTCCGGCCCACGGGATCATCGCCTCGACCATCTCGTCGTCGGTCATGTCGCGGCCCCAGAGCGCGTGGCCGAGGTAGTTCGAGAGGTGGTAGTCGCCGACGGCGAGCGCGTCGGGGTCGCCGAAGGCGCGCTGGGCGACCTCGGCGACGGTCCACACGCCGACGCCTGGCATGAGCATGAGGCGCGCCGCGGCATCGGTCGGGCTCATGCTGCTCGCCTCTTCGAGGCGCGAGGCGTACCTGGCGGCGTTCACGATCGTGCGCGAGCGTTGCGGGTCGACCCCCGCACGGTGCCACTCCCACGACGGCACGCGCGCCCACTGCTCGGCGGTCGGCGCGACCTTGAGGCGGCGGCCCGGCGCGGCCAGGCCGCCGGCCGCAGCGAGCGCGCCCGGCGCCGGGCCGGGCGCGTCTTCGCCGAAGCGGTGCACGAGGAACCGCCACGCGTCGTGCGCCTGCAGCGTGATGACCTTCTGCTCGAGGATCGTCGGCACGAGCGCCTCGAACACGCGGCCCGTGCGCACCAGGCGCAGCCCCGGATTGCGCCGGTGCGCCTCGTCGATCAACGCGATGCGGGGATCGAACCCGCTCGGATCGTCGCCCTCGCCGAGCACGACCGCCGCCTCGGCGACGGCCTCGGCCGCGCCCGGACCCCAGGCATCGGCTCGAAGCACGTCGCCCGCGGGCTGGGCGTACCGGACGGTCGCCGGGCCCGATGCCGTGCGAGTCGCGCGCCAGATCGAACCGTCGGCCACACGCCGGAACGTGGGGTCGCCGGGCCCCCGCCGGATCGGACCGATGGTCTGCGCGAGGTCGGTCGGATGCCGCGGGGTCCACGTGCGGGAGTGCTCGGCGATCACGGCTCAAGTGTGGACCCGCCCGCTGACAGCCGCCACGGAACCGCCCCCGCCGCCGCCCCTGCCGCGATGTCGGCGGCCGGGTGCAGACTGGGCGCATGTGCGGGCGCTTCGCGAATGATGCAAAGGTCGACGAGCTCATCCAGGAGTTCGTCGCGGCCGGCGGCGACTACAAGGACTGGCGGCCGCAGTACTCGATCGCGCCGACCGAGGTGATCCCGATCGTGCGCGAGCGCGCCGATCGCGACACCGGCGAGATCACGCGCATGCTCGACGCCGCCGCCTGGAACTTCCACCCGCCGTTCCTGAAAGACGCCAAGCGGCCGCAGTTCAACACCCGCATCGAGACCGTCGCGACGAACGGCCTCTGGAAAGGCGCATTCGCGTCATCACGGTGCCTCGTGCCCATGCGCGGCTACTACGAGTGGACGGGCGAGCCGGGCAAGAAGCGCGCCTGGTTCCTGCACGGCGACCAGCCGCTGCTCGCCGCCGCCGGCATCTACACGGTGCGCAAGGTCGACGACGAGTGGCACGTCTCGACGTCGATCATCACGCGCGAGGCGAAAGATGCCTCCGGCGAGGTGCACGATCGCATGCCCGTGTTCCTCGAGGCCGACTTCTGGGGCGAGTACCTCGACCCGGCGAAGCTCGACGAGAGCGGTAAGGCACGCATGGTCGACCAGTTGGCCTCCGAGTCCGACAAGGTCGCGTCGACCATCTCGGTCTACGAGGTCGACCGTCGGGTCAACAACTCCAGGGCCGTCGACCCCGGCGACGCATCGCTCATCGATCCCCTGCCCGGCTCGGGTCGCGTCGAGCTCTCGGGCGTCAGGGCAGACGTCGACGCGACGTGAGCACCGTCACCATCCCGGCACCCAGGAGCACCACCCCGATGGCCATCATGGCTCCGGCGGGTGAGCCCGACTGCGCGAGCCCGGCGGGGCCGGGTGCGGGAGTCGTCGTCGGCGAGGCCGTCGCCGGTGGAGTGGTCGGGGCCTCCGTCGTGGGCGGGGGGCTCGTCGGCGGCGTGGTGGTCGGCGGTGCCGTGGTCGTCGGCGGTGCCGTCGTGGTCGTGGGCGGGGTGATGTCGCATTCGCCGGTGAACGGGTAGGCGTGCATCTCGGCACCGGTCTGGCTGCCGGTCTGCGAGCGGTGCACGAGATCGCCGGCGACCTCGATGCGACCGTTGGTGCCCGCGACGGAGATCGTGGTCGTGCTCTCGGGGTTGCCCACGAGGATCGACCCGGGCAGTTGGGCGCCGCCCGTGACCTCGACCGTCGTCGCATCCGGGACGTTCGTGACGATGCGCTGCGTGATGTCGGGGTCGAACGTGTTCGCGCCGTCGATGAACCAGCTGTTCACGTTGACGAACGCGACGTCTCCCGTGACGTTGATGACGACGTGGGCACCCGCCTGCACGTCGACCCCCGTGATCGCGACCTGGTCGTTGCCGAGGGTTCCCTCGATCGTGAACACCTGCGGGTCGCTCACGCCGTCGCCGGTGAACGAGGTCAGTCCCTCGGCCGTGGTCACGGTGCCGGTGTCGGGCAGGTCGGCGAAGCACTGCGAGAGCGCCGTCACGTTCGCCACGCGCTCGGCGAACGCCGAGGCTCCGTCGCCCTGCACGACGGTGGCTCCGGGCACGACCGACGGCGTCCCGGTCAGGGTGCCGCCGTATTCCACGTTGCCGATGATCGAGGTGAAGTCGGGGAATCCGGTGTCGCCGCCGACGAGCAGCGTCGTCCCCGCGAGCACGGTCAGGTCGCCGCCGACGGTGAGCATGGTCGAGCCGCTGGGCGGCGGAACGCGCGAACCGACGCCGGCGACGCCCACGTTGTACGCTCCGGCGCCGCGGTTGAAGGTCGCGTCGCCGAGCACCACGAGGTTGCCCTCCGTCTCGGCGGCGCTCGGCCCGGTGGTGAAGTCGCCGCCGACGAAGACGTTGACGCCGTCATCGAACCCGGTCACCCCGCCGTTGTTCGGCACCGGCCAGGATGCGGGGCATGCGTCGCCGAGGCACGGGTCGAGCGGCGTGTTGCCGTCGACCTGCACGGCGAATGCGGAGGGGATCGATGCGACGACGAGCGCGATGCCCGCAAGGGCCATCATGCCGCCCGTCACCCGCTTGACGACACGGCTTCGCCTGGTCGCATTGCGCACCTGCACCATCACGATCGGGTTCCTCCCCCTTGGAGCGGCTCGATTCGGCCCAGCGTACTCTGCGCCCGGTTCGGCCGATATGCCGGAGACATCCGCGACGAGAACCGCACCCGCGTGCCACCATGACCGTATGGACCGTTCAGCACTGATCGAGTACGTCCGCGAGCACGGCGATGCCGTCGTCAGCACGATCGGGCCCGACGGCGCACCGCAGTCGGCCTACCTCAGCATCACGGCCACCGACCTGGGCGAGTTCGTCTTCAACGCCCGCGGCGGTTCGCGCAAGATCGCGAACCTGCGCCGTGATCCGCGCATCGCCGTCGTGATCGGCGGCCACGACAAGACGACCTTGCAGGCGCAGGGGGAAGCCGAGGTGCTCGAACCGGGCAGCGCCGAGGCCGCGAGGTGCGCGGGCGCCTACGCCGCCGCCTTCCCGTGGTTCGGCGAGTCGTTGACGAAGACCGAGTTCGAGCTGGTGCGCGTGAGCCTCCGTTGGGCCCGGTACGGCGACTACCGCGAGGGCCCGCCGGTGTCGGTCGAGGTCGACCTCTCGTGACCGATGATGCCGCGAGCGGGCCCGGCGCCCGGCGACTCGCCCTCCTCGCCATCCCGGCGATCGCCATCGGCATCGGGTCGGCACTGAGCCTGCACCTGCTGAACGGCCTCGCCGAACTGCTGCAGGGCTTCCTCTGGACCACGCTGCCCGGCGCGTTCGGCGCCGACGAGGCGACACCATGGTGGATCTTCACGGTACTGACCGTCACGGGCATCGCCGTCGGGGCGATCGTCTGGCTCGTGCCGGGCCACGCGGGCCCCGACTCGGCGACCACCGAGCTCTCCGGCCCGTTCCCGGGGCTCAAGGCGCTGCCGTCGATCGCGCTCGTGGTGGTGCTCGGGCTCGCGGGCGGCGTCAGCCTCGGGCCCGAGAACCCGATCATCGCCATTAACGCGACACTGGCGATCGCGTTGCTCGCTCGCTTCGCGAAGGTGCCGCAGCAGCAGATCGCCGCGCTCGCGATCGCCGGCACGATCGGCGCCCTCTTCGGAACCCCCGTTGCTGCGGCCCTCGTGTTCACGGGCATGGTCGGCGCGATGAAATCGGGCGGCTCCCTCTGGGACCGCCTGTTCCTGCCCCTCGCAGCTGCGGGTGCCGGAGCGGCGACCATGGACCTCCTCGGCGGCCAGAAGATCGCGTTCACCCTCGAGCCGATGGGCGCCCTCCAACCGATCTACCTGCTCACCGGATTCGTCGTCGCCGCAGTCTCGGCGCTCCTCGGCATCGCTGCTGCATGGGCCTTCCCGTACCTGCACCGCGTGTTCCACGCCCTGCCGAATCCGTTCATCGGCATCACGCTCGGCGGCGTCGTGCTCGGACTTCTCGGGATGCTCGGCGGCCCGCTCACGCTCTTCAAGGGACTCGACCAGGCCGGCCAACTGCTGTCCGACCCCGACGAGTACACGGCCGGCCAGCTCGCGGCGTTCGCCGGCATCAAGGTCATCGCCCTCCTGATCGCGGCGAGCGCCGGGTTCCGTGGCGGCCGCATCTTCCCGGTGGTCTTCATCGGCACCGCGCTCGGCCTGCTCGGGTACGCGCTGCTGCCCGACCTGCCGATCTCGCTCGCGGTGGCGTGCGGCGCCATGGGCATCACCCTCGTCGCCACCCGCGACGGCTGGATCTCGATCTTCATCGGTGTCGCGCTCTGCGGTGACATGGCGGTGCTCGCCCCGCTCTGCATCATCATCCTGCCGATCTGGCTCATGGTGACGCGGGCGCCCGAGCTGGTCATCAAGGCTCCCGCTGCCGATGCCGCGCTCGAGCCGGGATCCAGACGGCGCCGGGCGCCGCGCTGGTAGGGCCCCGGCGAACGGCAGCACGACATCGGCCCCGCGGCATCCGTCCGGATGTCGCGGGGCCGATGCCTCGATCGAGGAAGCAGGACCTACAGGCTGAGCCCGTGGCCGAACCGGAACAGCGGGTCCTTCGTGTCGAACGGCACGTCTTCGCGGCTCGCCTCGACGGCGGCCATGCTCGACGGCAGGTCGAACGGCAGCTTGCCGAGGGGCGCGACGGCTCCCGTCAGCACGTCGAGCACGGCGCGCGCGCTGGCGCCGTAGTTGCCCACGACGGCCGCGGCGTCGTCGATGAACGGCGTGAGGATCGCCGGGCGGTCGAGGTGCACGTCGATCACGGTCGGCACGGCGGCCGTGACCTCGCGGAGGTGCGCGACCGCTTCCTCCGTGAAGTCGAGCGACCCCTGGTGGAAGAAGTTCTCGAACGTCGACGAGCGCACCTCGAACGGGGCGTGCGTGCGGATCACCGCGACATCCGCCTCGGCCGGGGTCTCGACGACGGTGCCGTACTCGGCGGCGACCTCGGGGGCGATGCCCTCGACGTACAGCTTGAGCCCGCGCGCGAGGGGAAGCGTCGGCGCGCCGGCATCCGTCACCGTGTTGGTGAGCACCGTGATCGAGGCGCGCTGGGCGGCCTCGCCCGCGGCGATGAACTCGTCGGAGCCCACCACACGACCGGCGTGCTCGACGTCGACGTAGGGCTCGTCGAAGAGGCCGAGCACGAACTTCTCGCGCAGCAGGCGGCGCGCCGAGACGTCCAACCGCTCCTCGCTGACCTCGCCGGCCTCGACGAGCTCGACGAGCAGCTCGGGAATCGCCTCGCCGCCGAACTGGTCGGCGCCGGCCTCGAGCACCTTGATCACGCGCTCGCGCGGCGTGAGGTGCTCGACGCCCCAGGCGCGGGCCGGGAACGGCTCGCCGAAGATCTCGGCGTCGGAGATGAGCCCCCAGTCGGTGCAGACGATGCCGTCGAACGCGTAGCGCTCGCGCAGCAGGCCCGTGATGACCGACTTGTTGAAGCCGAAGCCGACCTCCTCGTACTCGGTGCCGACGGGCATGCCGTAGTACGGCATGATCTGGCGGGTGCCGGCCGCGAAGGCGTCCTCGAAGGGCTTGAGGTGCAGCTCGAACTCGCCGCCGGGGTAGACCTGCTCGCGGCCGTGCGGGAAGTGCGCGTCTTCGCCGTCCATCTGGGGGCCGCCGCCCGGGAAGTGCTTCGTCATCGTCGACACCGAGCCCGGCCCGAACGACTCGCCCTGGAACCCGCGGATGTAGGCGGCACCCAGCTTGCCCGTGAGCTCGGCGTCCTCGCCGAACGTCGCGACCTGACGGCCCCAACGCGGCTCGGTGGCGAGGTCGATCTGCGGGTGCAAGGCCACGCGGATGCCGACGGCCGTGTACTCCTGGCGGGCGATGTCGCCGAAGCGCTCGACGAGCGCCTCATCGCGGATCGCCGCGAGGCCGATGGTCTCGGGCCAGCTCGAGAACGGTCCCGAGAGCATGCCCGCGAGCGGGTTGTCGCTGAACGAGTGGCGCGGGTCGGTCGAGATCGTCACGGGGATGCCGAGGCGCGTCGATGCGGCGAGCTCCTGCAGCTTGTTGTGCCAGCGTGCCATGAGCTCGCCCGACGGGGCGGAGCCGAGCACGTTGAAGTGCGTCATACCCTTGCCGATGACCTGGTCTTCATTCGACGGCAGCCCGAACATCGGGTTCGCCTCGGCGAGCTCGCCATCCTGGCTCATCGCGATCATGGTCTGGAAGAACAGGCCGGTCTTCTCCTGCAGGGTCATCTGGCCGAGCAGGTTCTCGACGCGCTCGTCGACGGGCAGGCTCGCGTCGCGGTAGGTGGGGTCGACGGGCAGGTCTGCGGATGCCGCGGCATCCGTCGTTCCGTGGTCGAGGTTCTCGATGGTGTCGGTCATGGTGTTACTTCACTCCCTTGATGCGGTAGACGAGCACGGCGCCGGCGAGCGCCACGAGGGCGCCGAAGAGGTAGAAGGTGCTGTAACCCCCGAGGGAGGTCGTGGCACCGAAGGCGATGATCGCGGGGGCGATGACGGGGGCGAGCGACTGCGGCAGGGCGTTGGCCATGTTCAGCACGCCGAGGTCCTTCGCGGTGTCCTTCTGGTTCGGGAGCACCTGGGTCGCGAGGGCCGTGTCGACCGACATGAACGAGCCGGCGCCGAAGCCGATGATGGCCTGGGCCACGAGCACCACGGGGATGCTCGGCGCGAAGGCGAGCACGACGAGGCCGAGCACCATGACGCCTCCGGCGACCGCGACGAACGGGCGGCGCTTGCCGATCTTGTCGGAGAGGATGCCGCCGATGGGGCCCGAGAGCGCCATCGCGGCCATCGACGCGAGGTTCGCCATGAGGATCGTGCCGATCGCGTCCTGCTCGCTGAGGCCGAACTGCTCGGTCAGGTAGAACGGCAGGAACGTGGCGATTCCCGCGTAGCCGAACATGATGAGGAACTTCGTGAGCCAGGTCCAGCCGAAGTCCGGGTGCTTGCGCGGGTTGAAGACGAACGAGCCGAAGAACTCCTTGACGCCGTAGCGCTCGACGGGCTTCTCGGTGAGCACGCGGTCCTTCAGCACGAACACGAAGATCGTGACGAACACGGCGGCGATGAGGCCGGGCACCACGAAGCGGCTGAGGTCGTCGGAGAGGAAGTTCACGAGGAAGCTGCCGCCGAGGATGCCGAGCGGGGTCGTCAGGCCGATGATGCCCGAGACCTTGCCGCGCGAGTTCACGGGCACCTGGTCGGGGACGGTCGCGGTCGACGCGGCCATGACGCCGTTGAGCGACGCCTGCACGACGCACCAGGCGAGGAGCACGATCCACACGTTCGTCGCGACGCCGATGAGGGCGAAGGCCGCGAGGCCCACGAGCACGCCGCCGAGCATCCACGGGCGACGCATGCCGAAGCGCGAGACCGTGCGGTCGGAGAGGCGGCCGACGAGCGGGTTGCAGACGAGGGCGAAGAGGGCGCCGACGCCCATGATGAGGCCGAGCGCGTTCGTCGCCGCTTCGGGCGAGTCGGTGATGTGCTGCACCTTGAAGGCGAGCGAGACGAGCACGGGCGTGAGGAGGGCCATGTAGAGGCCGAAGTTCGACAGCGCGAGCGTGGGGATGTAGCCCCTGGGCGTCCTGCCGGTCCGACCGGCCGCACCGGTGCTGTCGCCGGGGAGGTTGCCGCCGGGGGCGACCGTGTCGGTGAGTGACGACTCTGTCATGAGTTTCCTTTCACGAAAACCGAGCCGTCTTTGGCTCTCGGATGAGGATACATGAATCCCGACCAAGTGGTAACTGAAATTCGAACAAGTGGTAACGATGCTGTGGGAGGATGGCTCGAACCACGAATCGGGGGCGGCATGGAGCAGGTGATCACCACGGTCGCGACGGTCGCGACAGGCTCGTCGACGGATGCCGCGGCGCCCGCCTCGCCGCCGACGAACCGCGCCGCCGCAACCGCCCGCACCCGCGCGAACATCCTGGCCGCGGCCTCCCGCCTGTTCATCGAACGCGGATTCGGCGCCGTCTCGATGCGCGACATCGCCGCCGAGGCGGGCCTCTCGCACCCCGGCGTGATCCGCCATTTCGCGTCGAAAGACGAGATCCTCGAAGAGATCGTCGCCGAGTTCGCCGCCATCACCGAGGCCGACCTCGAGACGACGCTCGGGCCGGGCGGCGACGGGCTGCGCACCTTCGGCGAGGTCGCGAGGCGCAACGCGGGTCTCGACGGCTACATCCCGCTCTTCTCGACGCTCGCCGGCGAGGCGACGAGCGCGGCCCACCCGGCCCACGAGCACTTCCGCGAACGCCATGCCGAACTGCGCGCCCGGTCGTCGCTGCTGTTCCAGGCCGCGATCGACGACGGCGAACTGCCGCCAGGCACCGATGCCATGGGCGAGACGATCCGCCTCGCGGCGGCGTGGGACGGCCTGCAGCTCATCTCGCTCTACCTGCCTGGCCTCGTCGACATCCCCGCGATGCTCGACCGCCACCTCGACCGGCTTCGGGGAGCGGATGCCGCGGGCGGCCCGGGCGACACGATCGGTGCCGACCCCGACGCGACCGGGCCGCGCGACGCGACCGGGGCCGACGCGTCAGGCGTCGCCGCGACATCCGGCACCGAAGGCCGCGCACCCGCCATCGCCAGGTTCGGCCTCGCCCCCGAACCGGAGCCCGACGCGGGATACGCCCCCGGGCGGGCCCGGCGTGCGCAGATCGTGGCCGACGCATCGACGCTGTTCGCGCGCCGCGGGTTCCACGCGACGAGCCTCCGCGAGATCGCCGAGCAGGCGGGCATCGGCAAGTCCACGCTGCTGCACCACTTCTCGAGCAAGGACGACCTGCTCGGCGCCGTCGTCGCGCATCGCGACAGCGCCATCGACGAGCGCATCGCCGTCGATGCGGATGCCCCGGCATCCGCGTTCCTGCGCGACATCCCCCGGCATGCCCGCTTCAACGCCGAGCACGAGGCGGGCCTCATCGAGGTCTACGCCGTGCTCTCGGCCGAGGCTGCCGCCGCATCGCATCCGGCGCACGACTACTTCCGCCGACGCTTCGAATCGGCGATCGCGCAGTTCGGCGACCTGTTCGCCAGGGCGGCCGAAGCTGAAGGGCGGCGCATCGATGCCGCCTTCGAAGCCGTCTGGTTCGTCGCCCTGTGGGACGGCCTGCAGCTGCAGTGGCTCTATGACCCCGCGACCATCGACGTCGGCGATCACCTCGAGGCCCACCTCGCACGCTTCACGCCGGTCGAGTAGCGAAGCGTATCGAGACCACGTTCGCGACCGATGGTCTCGATACGGCCCTGGCAGGCCTACTCGACCGGCGCGGCGGGCTCGGGCGTCGCGAGCTGCCACGCAAGCCACGCGCGAGCACGACCGAACAGCGCCTGCGCGAGCTCGGACTCCCCGGCCCAGACCTCGAACCCGTGCGCCGCGGCCGGCACCACCTCGCTCGTCACGTCGACGCCCGCCGCCGAGAGCGCCTGCGCGTACCTGGCATCCTCATCGCCGAAGAGCTCGAGGTCGGTCCAGTACGTCCACGTCGGCGGCAGGCCGGTGAGGTCGTCGCGACGGGCAGGGACGGCGTATGCGGGCACCTCGGCCGAGCCCGGCTCGGAGCCCAGGTACGACCGCCACCCGACGAGGTTCGAGCGGTTGTTCCAGACGAGGTGCCTGCGCGCGTCGAGGTCGCGGTTCGCGGCGGTGCGGTCGTCGAGCATCGGGCAGAAGAGCACCTGCGCCGCCGGCCGCTCGCCCTCGTCGTGCAGCCGCTGCACGAGGGCCGCTGCCAGCCCGCCGCCCGCGCTCGCGCCGCCGATCGCGATGCGCCCGACGTCGATGCCGAGCTCGATCGCCGACGCATTCACCCACGCCCACGCGGCCCGCACGTCGTCGATCGCCGCGGGGAACGGATGCCGCGGGGCGAGCCGGTAGTCGACCGAGACCACCACCGCGCCAGTCTCACGCGCCGTCTCACCGCAGAACCGGTCGTCGCCGGCGGCCGAGCCCATGACGAGCCCACCGCCGTGGATCCAGAGGAGTGACGAGCCATTCGGGTTCGCCGGAGTGAAGACGCGGAGCCTGACCGATCCGGCCCGCACGAGCCGCCGATCGACACCCTCGACCGTCGTGCCGGGCTGGAGTCCCGACGCCCGGCTGATGAGGCCGAGCATGAACGCGTTCTCGAGGTTGAGCGCCGGCACCTTCTTCAACGCCGGATGCAGCGTGGCATCGATCTCGTCGATCGTCATCCGGGCGTTCTGGTCGGGCACGGGCGTCTCCCTCGGGTTCGTGCCCGAAACTCTACGGCCTCGCCCGAGCCGTTCAGAACGGTGGGTTCATCGGGTGCAGCGAACGGGCGACGGCCGCGCGAGACATCCGCCTCACGCGACCCGCACTCCCCGTCGGTCAGGACGCCCCGGCAGTCGCATTCTCCAGACGCTCCAGCACTTGGTCGATCGTGAACGACGCCGGCTTCTGACGCGGCGGGAACTCGACGAGCGTGCCCAGCATCCTCGTCACGTAGGCCTGGGCGGGGATGAACAGGAAGATGTGCTCGAGCACCCAATCCCAGTACGTGTTCGACGTGATGTCGGCGCGCTCGTAGGGGTCGGTGCGCAGGTTGAACAGCTTCGGAAAGCGCAGGTGCACGTACGGCTCCTGCCAGACGGCGAGCGTTCCGACGGCGCGCTGCTCGAGGAACACGACCTTCCAATTGTCGAACCGCATCGCGGTCAGGTCGCCGTCATCGGAGCTGTAGAAGAAGTGGCGGCGCGGGCTCTGATCGACCTCGCCGGTGATGTAGTCCAGCTGATTGTGGCCGTCGAGGTGCACCTTGTACGGGCGGCCGTGCAGCTCGGTTCCCTGCTTCAACCGCTCGGCGACGTCCGTGTCGCCCACCGCCGCGAGGAGGGTGACGAACCAGTCGTTGTGACTCACGATTCCGTTCAGCACCGTGCCCGAGGGGATGTGCCCGGGCCAGCGCACCATCGCCGGCACGCGGTACGCGCCCTCCCAGTTCGAGTTCTTCTCGTTGCGGAACGGGGTCATGCCGGCGTCGGGCCAGCTGTTCATGTGCGGGCCGTTGTCGGTGGAGTACATGACGATCGTGTTCTCGGCGAGGCCGAGTTCGTCGAGCAGGTCGAGCAACGACCCCACGACGTCGTCGTGGTCGAGCATCGTGTCGTGGTACTCCGACTGCCAGCGCCCCGCGCGCCCCTTGCTCTCGGGCTTCGTGTGCGTGCGGAAGTGCATGTGGGTGGAGTTGAACCACACGAAGAAGGGCTGGTCGTCGTCGGCCTTGGCGCGGATGAAATCGGCGGCGGCGTCGCGGAACTCCTCGTCGACCGTCTCCATGCGCTTCTTGGTGAGCGGCCCGGTGTCCTCGATGCGTTGGGTGCCGTCGTCGTTCGCCCAGGCGTGGATCACGCCGCGCGGACGGAACTTCTCGCTGAACCCGGGGAACTCCTCGTCGGTCGGGTAGTCGGGGTGCTCGGGCTCCTCCTCGGCGTTGAGGTGGTACAGGTTGCCGAAGAACTCGTCGAATCCGTGCGCCGTCGGCAGGAACTCGTCGCGATCACCGAGGTGGTTCTTGCCGAACTGACCGGTCGCATAGCCGTGGTGCTTGAGGGCATCGGCGATCGTCGGGTCCTCCGCACGAAGGCCGAGGTCCGCCCCGGGCATTCCCACCTTGGTGAGCCCGGTGCGGTACGGGTTCTGGCCGGTGATGAACGCCGCCCGACCGGCGGTGCAGCTCTGCTCGCCGTAGTAGTCGGTGAACCGCACGCCCTCGTCGGCGATGCGGTCGATGTTCGGGGTGCGATACCCCATGAGGCCGTCGGAGTAGGCGCTCAGGTTCGTGATCCCGATGTCATCGCCCCAGATGATCAGGATGTTCGGCTTGTCGGCCATGGGTTCCCCTCCGTCGGTGCCGAGAGCCGTCGACGACCCCCGTCGCGCCCAGTCAAGCACCGGCGACGATCGCGCGGCCATGCCATCGGGCGAATCCCCGGTGAACACGCAGGCCGTCATGTCGAGTGCTGCGGCTACGGTTGAACGGTGGCTGACGACATGGTGCTCATCCCCGGCGGAACGTTCCGCATGGGCAGCGAGGAGTTCTACCCAGACGAGCGCCCGGTGCACGATCGGGCCGTCGCCGACTTCTGGATCGACCCGTTCCAGGTGACGAACGAGGAGTACGCGCGCTTCGTCGACGAGACCGGGTACGTCACCGTCGCCGAGCGCGAGCTCGACCCGAAGGACTTCCCGGGCGCCGACCCCGCCGACCTCGTGCCCGGCGCTATGGTCTTCACGCCGACCGCCGGGCCCGTCGACCTGCGCAACTGGCGCAACTGGTGGCGCTGGCAGCCGGGTGCCTACTGGCGGCAGCCGTTCGGACCCGGGTCGGGCATCGACGACCGGCTGCGGCATCCGGTCGTGCACATCGCGTTCGAGGATGCCACGGCCTACGCGACGTGGGCCGGCAAACGTCTGCCCACCGAGGCCGAGCACGAGTACGCGGCGCGCGGCGGTCTCGACGGCGCGCGGTTCGCGTGGGGCGAGGAGCCGTACCCCGGCGGGGTCGCGCAGGCGAATTCCTGGCTCGGGCGGTTCCCGTACGACAACCAGGGCGTCGGCGGCACGGCCGAGGTCGGCTCGTATCCGGCGAACGGCTACGGCCTCTTCGACATGATCGGCAACACGTGGGAGTGGACGAGCGACTTCTACACGCCGCGGCACCTGCAGCTCTCCGACTCCCCCGTCGACGCCGGCAAGCGCGAGAACCTGCTCGCCGCCGCGAGTGCGCAAGAGGGCTTCGCCGAGATCCCCCGCCGCGTGCTCAAGGGCGGCTCGCACCTCTGCTCGCCCGACTACTGCCTGCGCTTCCGCCCCGCGGCGCGATCACCGCAGGCTGAGGACACGGGCATGTCGCACATCGGGTTCCGCTGCGTCCGCGACGCGTGAGCCCCGGCACGAGCACACGATGAGCGGATGCCGCGGGCGGCCGCCTGCGGCATCCGTCGCCGTGTGATCGGGGCGGGCGTCAGGCCCGGCGCGGTGCGAGGTCGAGCAGCGGCGCCACGCCCTCGGCGAACCAGTAGGCCTCTTCGAGGTGCGGGTAGCCCGAGAGCACGAACTCGGTGAAGCCGACGGCGCGGTACTCGCGGATGAGGGCGGCGACCTCGGCGTAGCTGCCGACGAGGGCCGTGCCGGCGCCGCCGCGCACGAGGCCGATGCCGGCCCAGAGCCCGGGGTACACCTCGAGGTCTTCACGCCGAAGGCCGCCGTCGACGAGTTCGGCCTGGCGTCGCTGGCCCACCGAGCCCGACGAGAGGAACGACTCGCGGGCCTTCGCGACGACTTCGGGGTCGAGGCCGGCGACGAGGTCGTCGGCGACGCGCCACGCCTCCTCGCTCGTCGGGCGTGCGATCACGTGCAGGCGGATGCCGTAGCGGAGCGTGCGTCCGCGCGCGGCGGCGGCCTCGCGAACACGGGCGATCTTCTCGCCGGCCTGCGCCGGCGGCTCGCCCCAGGTCAGGTAGACGTCGCAGTGCTCGGCCGCGACGTCGATCGCGGCATCCGACGAACCGCCGAGGTAGATCTCGGGCTGCGCGTCGAGCTTCGGGATCTGCGCGCCCTCGATCGTGTGGAACTCGCTGTCGACGTCGACGCGTTCGCCGTTCCAGAGACGGCGGATGATGTCGAGGTACTCGGCCGCGCGTGCGTACCGGCCGTCCTTGCCGATGCGGTCGCCGTACTTGCGCTGCTCGGCGTCGTCGCCGCCGACCACGACGTTCACGCGCAAGCGATCACCGCTGTACCGCTGGAAGGTCGCCGCGACCTGGGCCTGCAGCGTCGGCGACATGAGGCCCGGACGGAACGCCACGAGGTAGTCGAGGTCGCGCGTGTGCTGCGCGAGCGAGCTCGCCGCGACCCAGCTCTCCTCGCTGCGGCCTCCGGTCGGGATGAGCACGGCGTGGTAGCCGAGCTGCTCCACCGAGCGGGCGATCTGCGACAGATACCGGATGTCGGGTTCCCGCCGTGCGGGCGCCGCCGACTGCCCGGCGTAGGTCATCGCCGAGCCCTGGCTGAGGTCCGTTCGCGAGTCGCCCGTGAGCGGGATGAACCAGTCGAGGATGATGCCGCCGTCGGCCGGTTCGGAGGTGGGGGTCTCGGTCACGTCGGGAGCCTAATCAACGCCGGTGCAGCGGGTTCCGGATGTTGCCGCGCGTGACACGCCGGCCGAGATCCGCGAGGGGTCCGCAACAGCTGCTCAGGACGTCGGGATGCCGCAGTTCGCGACCTCTCGATTCTCGGGCGTGGCGCGCCGCGGCATCCTGCTGATCTGGGGTTTCTCCGCCAGATCACCCGCGAACGGGGGACGGAACACTTCGTCATGTTGCGCCGTCCGTATTAGGTAAGGCTATGCTAACCCCGGCCTATCGACCGACCGCGACCGACAAGGGGAAGCCGCCGCACATGCGTGATCTGCTGATGAGTTCGACCGTGACCGAATACACCGATCTGCTCGACCAGGCGACGGGGCTCGTGGCCTCTCGCGTGGCCTCGACGACCCAGCCGTTCTCGGGCGCGAGCCGCGCCCAGCTGCAGCACCTCGTCGACGTCGTCGACCTCGAATCGGCGGGCGTCGGCACGGCCGAGGCGCTGCGCGAGGTCGACGCACTGTTCCTCGAGCACGCGATCTGGTTCCACGACCCGGCGTACGCCGCGCACTTGAACTGCCCGGTCGCGCTGCCCGCGGTCGCCGCCGAGGCGATCCTCGCCGCGGTCAACCCGTCGGTCGACACGTACGACCAGTCGTCCGTCGGCACGCTCATGGAGCGCCGCCTCATCGCCTGGACCGCACAGCGCATCGGCTTCGACCACGGCGACGGCGTCTTCACCTCGGGGGGCACGCAGTCGAACCTGCACGCGCTGCTGCTCGCCCGCGAGTGGGCGCTCGCGCAACACGGCGGGTCGCGCGCCGAGGTGCTGCCGCGCTTCAACATCCTCGCGACCGCGTCGAGCCACTTCAGCGTCGAGAAGTCGGCGCTCATCCTCGGCCTCGGCGACGACGCCGTCGTGAGCGTTCCCGACGACGGCGAGGGGCGAATGGATGCCGCGGCCCTCGCCGCTTCGCTCGCCGCGATCCGCGCCGCCGGCCGCATTCCGATGGCCGTCGTGGCGACCGCCGGCACCACCGACCGCGGCGTGATCGACCCGGTCGCCGCGATCGCCGAGCACTGCGACGCGCACGACGTGTGGCTGCACGTCGACGCGGCCTACGGCTGCGGCCTGCTCGTGTCGCGGCAGCACCGCGACGTCATCCGGGGCATCGAGCGCGCGCGTTCGGTCACCGTCGACTTCCACAAGAGCTTCTTCCAGCCGGTCTCGTCGAGCGCGATCGTCGTGCGCGAGCCCGAAGACCTCGGCGCCGCCGCCTGGCATGCCGACTACCTGAACCCGCTCGAGAACGACGAGCCGAACCAGGTCGACAAGTCGCTGCAGACCACGCGGCGGTTCGACGCGTTGAAGCTCTGGACGACCCTGCGCGCGATCGGGGCCGACGGCCTCGGCGCGCTGTTCGACGACGTGATCGAGTTGGCGCGCGTCGTCGGCGACGAGATCGCGGCCGACCCCGAGCTCGAGCTCGTCGGCCGCTCGCAGTTGAGCACCGTGCTGTTCCGCGTGCGGCCCGAGGGTGCCGATGAAGCGACGCAGGATGCCCTCGTCGCCCAGGTGCGGCGCGTGCTCTTCGAGTCCGGCCGCGCGCTCGTCGCGAAGACGGTCATCGACGGTCGCCCCTGCCTGAAGCTCACGCTGCTGAACCCGGCGACGACGGCCACCGACATCCGTCACGTGCTCGATCTGGTGAAGGATGCCGCGGCCGCCCTCGTCGACCTGCGCGACGTGGAGGTCGTGGCATGAGCCCGACGCAGCCCGGCGGGCAGCCCGGCCCCCGTGTGCACGACGTCGTCGGCATCGGCATCGGCCCGTTCAACCTCGGACTCGCGTGCCTGCTCGAGCCCCTCGCGCTCGACGCCGTGTTCCTCGACCGCGCCGACGGGTTCGCGTGGCACCACGGCATGATGCTCGACGGCGCGACGATCCAGGTGCCGTTCATGGCCGACCTCGTGACCATGGCCGACCCGACCTCGCCGTTCTCGTTCCTGAGCTGGCTGAAGCAGAGCGGCCGGCTCTACCCCTTCTACATCCGCGAGAGCTTCTACCCGCTGCGCGCCGAGTACGACGCGTACTGCCGCTGGGCGAGCGAGCAGCTTCCGTCGCTGCACTGGGGTCGCGAGGTGGTGAGCGTCGAGCACGACGAGGCGAACGACGTCTACACCGTGCGCGCGCTCGACCTCGCGACGGGCGACGTCGAGGCCTACGCGGCCCGCCACCTCGTGCTGGGCGTCGGCACCGCGCCGACCGTGCCGGCCGCGCTGCGCGACCTGCCCGGTCTCGTCGTGCACAGCTCCGAGTACCTGCCGAATCGCGAGCGCCTGCAGGGCGCCGGGTCGATCACCGTCGTCGGCAGCGGGCAGTCCGCGGCCGAGATCTACCGCGACCTGCTCGGCGAGGCGCGCGGGGGCAGCACCGGCACCGGCGGTTACCGGCTCGACTGGATCACCAGGTCGCCGCGCTTCTTCCCGATGGAGTACACGAAGCTCACGCTCGAGATGACGAGCCCCGAGTACACCGACCACTTCCACGGCCTGCCGCTCGCCCTTCGCCAGCAGCTCGGGCGCGAGCAGCGCGGCCTCTACAAGGGCATCTCGGGCGAGCTCATCGACGAGATCTACGACACGCTCTACGAGCTGAGCGCGTCGGGGCCGGTGCCGACGACGCTGCTCACCGACACCGAACTGCTCGAGGCGACGTGGGACGGCACGCGGTTCCGCCTGCGGCTGCGGCACGCCCAGCTCGAGCAGGAGTACGAGCGCGAGACCGACGCGCTCGTGCTCGCGACCGGCTATTCGGCACGCGTGCCGGCGTTCCTCGACCCCGTGCGCGACCGCCTCGCCTGGGACGCCCTCGGCCGGCTCGACGTCGCGCGCGACTACAGCATCGACGGCGGGCGCGCACGCGTGTTCGTGCAGAACGGCGAGGAGCACACGCACGGCCTGACCGCGCCCGACCTCGGCTTCGGCGCCTGGCGCAACGCCCAGATCATCGCGAAGATCTGCGGTCACGAGATCTACCCGCTCGAGCGCAGCATCGCGTTCCAGCAGTTCGGGGTGCCGGCGGAGGTCGCGGGCGGGGCGGATGTCGCGGCTGGGTCTCGAGACGGCGCCGGCGCGCCGACTCGACCCGCCGAGGTCGCGATCGAGGGGGCGCTGCGATGACCGTCGTGACCGACTACGAGATCGAGATCAGGCCGGTGGATGCCAGGCTCGACGCACCCGTCGTGCAACGGTGGCTGGCGCATCCGAAGTCCGCGTTCTGGGGCATGCAGGAGCTCGGCGTCGACGAGGTGGCCGAGTACCTCGCAGAAGTCTCGACCCACCCGCACCAGGACTCCTGGCTCGGCACGGTCGACGGCGCTCCGGCGTTCCTCGCCGAGACGTACGACCCGGCGAACGTGCTGCTCGTGGGTCTCCACGACGCGCAGCCGGGCGACCTCGGCATGCACGTGCTCGTGGCCCCGGCCGACGGCCACGCCCGCCATGGACTCACGGATGCCGTCTTCGCCGCCGTCATGCGCTGGTGCCTCGACGAGCTCGGCGCCGAGCGCGTCGTCGTCGAGCCCGACGTGCGCAACTCGGCGATCGCGCTGAAGAACGCCCGCGCCGGCTTCCGCGTGCTCGGCGAGATCGACGTGCCCGAGGGCGAGCACGTGAAGCGCGCGAACCTCTCGGTGTGCACGAGCGCCGACTTCGCGGCCTCCGCCCTCGGTTCCCTTCCCCGCCACGAACGACTCGGATGACGCACATGACCCAGCACACCGACGCGGCCCACGCTGCGCATCAGCCGCCCACCCGCCCGGCGAACCCCGCCGCGCACCTCACGCCCGCCGCGATGGCGGCCGCGCAGCGGCACCTCGTGGCCAAGGCGATCGCCGAGTTCACGCACGAGCGCCTGCTCGCGCCCGAGCCGGCCGGCCCCGCGGCATCCACCCGCTCCTACCGCCTCGCCCTCGACGGCGGCCGGGTCGAGTACCGCTTCGACGCCGACCGGTTCGCGCTCGAGCACTGGGTGCTCGACGAGCCGTCGCTCGAGCGCCTCGTCGACGGCACGCCGACCCCGCTCGACGCGCAGGCGTTCGTGATCGAGCTGCAGCCGCTGCTCGGCATCCCCGACGCGCTGCTCGCGACGTACCTCGAGGAGATCGCGTCGACCCTCGCGAGCTCGGCGTTCAAGCTGACGCAGGGCGGCCCGACGGCGGCCGAGCTCGCGCGCGCCGACTTCCAGACGATCGAGTCGGCGATGACCGAGGGCCACCCGGGCTTCGTCGCGAACAACGGTCGCATCGGCTTCGGCGTCTCGGAGTACTCGGCTTACGCGCCCGAGGCGGCCGAGCCCTTCAGGCTCGTGTGGCTCGCCGCCCGGCGCGAGTTCACGCACTTCGCGCTCGGCGAGGGGCTCGACCGGCGGTCGTTCCTGCGCGAGCAGCTCGGGCGCGCCCAGCACGACGCGTTCGAGGCGCGACTCGTGGCGGCCGGTCTCGACCCGGCCGACTACCTGCTGCTGCCCGTGCACCCCTGGCAGTGGGAGCACCGCATCGCGATCACGTTCGCACCCGACCTCGCGAAGCAGAATCTCGTGTTCCTCGGCGAGGGGTACGACCGATACCTGGCGCAGCAGTCGCTCCGCACGATGTTCAACGCCGACGACTGGAGCCGCGACTACGTCAAGACGGCGCTGTCGATCCAGAACATGGGGTTCCTGCGGGGCCTCTCCCCCGCGTACATGCGCGTGACGCCCGCGATCAACGACTGGGTGGCCGAGCTGGTCGATGCCGACGAGACGCTCGGCGAGGCCGGCTTCCGGGTGCTGCGCGAGCACGCGTCGATCGGCTACACGGGCGACGCCTACCACCGCACGCGCACCGTCTCGCCGCACCGCAAGATGCTCGCCGCACTCTGGCGCGAGTCGCCGGTGCCCCTGCTGGCGCCGAATCAGCGGCTCAGCACGATGGCTGCCCTGCTGCATCGGGATGCCGCGGGCGGCTCGGTCGCGTCCGCGCTCGTCGCGGCATCCGCCCTGCCCGCCGTCGACTGGGTGCGGGCCTACCTGCGCGCCTACCTGCGGCCGCTCGTGCACTGCCTTCGGGCGTACGACCTCGCGTTCATGCCGCACGGCGAGAACCTGATCCTCATCCTCGAGGACGCGGTGCCGGTCGGGGTCTTCATGAAGGACATCGGCGAGGAGATCGCGCTGCTGTCGGCCCCGCAGCCCGGCGCCGTGCCCGAAGACATGCAGCGCATCATCGCCGAGGTCGACGACACCGAGAAGGCGCTCGCGATCTTCACCGACGTGTTCGACGGCGTGCTGCGGCACCTCGCCGGCATCCTGCACCGCGACGGCACGCTCGACGAGGACACGTTCTGGGCGCTCGTGGCCGAGTGCGTCGACGAACACGAGGTCGCGCACCCGCACCTCGAGTCGGGCATCGACCTGCGGGCGGAGACCTTCGCGCACTCGTGCCTCAACCGCCTGCAACTGCGCAACACCCTGCAGATGGTCGACATCGCGAACCAGTCGGAATCGCTCATCTACGCCGGTCAGATGGTGAATCCGATCGCGAGGTCGCGTCGGTTCGGGGCGGATGCCGCGGCATCCGTCACCACCGACGCAACGGTGTGAGCCGGCGGCCGTGATCAGCCGCGACGCCCTCGGCATCCCGTTCGTGCGCGGCGGCGACGTGCTCGAGCTCGCCGCCGCGCAGGGCGAGGTGACGGCGCACGACCGCGGATGGCAGATCGAGGTCGACCGGCGCCGCGCCGAGGGCACGCTGTCGGCGCTCATCGGGCCGGCCGGCATCGACTGGGACATGTTCGCACGCCGGGCCCGACTCGACGACACCGCGCGTCGGGCGTTCGACGGGCTCGCCGACGAGGATCGTGCGTTCGTGCGCGCCTACGTCGACGGGGTGCGGCGGGGCATGCGCTCGGGCGGATCCGGCCACGAGACCGCAACAGGCGGCGACCCCGGAACCGGCGCCCGAGCCGGATCGGCCGCAGCCGAGTTCGACGAGCTCGACGCCCGCTTCGGCGAGCGCGCGCCGCTCACCGACTGGCCCGACCACGCGCCGCTCGGCATCCTGCACGTGGCGCACGCCCTGTTCTCGTCGTTCCCGAGCCTGCTCTGGGCCGAGCAGGTGGCGCGGACCCTCGGCGAGGAGTGGGTCGACCCGCTCACGGGGGGCGACGACGCCGAGCCGTCGTCGGGCAGCAATGCGTGGGCGCTGCACGGGTCGCTGACCGAGTCGGGATTCCCGCTGCTCGCGGGCGACCCGCACCGACTGTTCGAGCTGCCCGGGGTCTACCAGCAGGTCGGCCTGGCGTGCGACGAGTTCGACGTCGTCGGCCTGGCGTTCCCCGGTGTGCCGGGCATCGCGCACTTCGGCCACACGGGCGAAGCGGCCTGGGGCATCACGAACGCGATGGCGCACAGCGTCGACGTGTTCCGCGAGCGCCTGCGCCGCATCGGCGCCGAATCCGCCGGTCGAGGAGGCGCGCCAGCGCCGTCTCGAGACCCAGCCCGCACGACCTACGAGTCCCTCGGCCCCGACGGCTGGCGTGCGGCATCCGTCGAGCGCTCGCTCATCGAGGTCCGCGGCGCCGACCCGGTCTGGGTCGAGGCGATCGAGACCGAGCGCGGCACCATCGTGACCGACCTCTCCCCCCTGCCCGACGGCGAGTTCGAGGCCTGGAGCGTGCGGATGCCGGCGCGCGCCGACCGCGACCTCGGGTTCGCCGCGCTGCTGCCCTTGCTGCGCGCCCGTTCGGCGGCCGACGTCGTCGCGGCGTTCGACCGCTGGGTCGACCCGGTGAACCGCGTGCTCACCGCGGATCGGAAGGGCGCCGTCCTCTCCGCGACCGTCGGCCGAGCGCCCGACCGCGAGCGCGCCGAACGCCGCCTGCCGCTCGACGGCCGGGTCGCGCGCCCGGTCGCGAATCGGCGGATGCCGCGAGCAGTCGCCATCGACTCCATCGCCGTCGATGCCAACGAGCGCCCGACGAACCCCGAGGTGGATCTCGGCCACGCGTACGCACCGCCGCACCGCGCCCGACGCATCCGCGAGTTGCTCGAGGAGCGCCGCCCCGCCGGCGTCGACGAGTTCGCGCCGATCTGGGGCGATGCGCTGCTCGGCGGACTCGACGAGTGGCTCGCGGTGCTGCCGACCGACGCCGACCCGGTGGCCGACCCGGTGGCCGACCCGGTGGCCGACGCGACGGCCGACGAACTCCGCGCGTGGGACGGCGTCATGCACGCCGACTCCCCCGCCGCCGCACGCTTCGCGGCCTTCCGCGAGGAGCTCGTGGCCCGCGTCGCCGCCCTCCCCGAGCTCGAACGGCTGCACGACCCGCATCCGTTCGGCGCGATCTACGGCCCGTGGATGAGCGCGCGCGGCCGAGTCGCCGCGGCACTTCCGGGGCTCCTGCGCGCCCCGGCCCTCGCAGACCACCGAGACGCGCTCGTGCACGGCGCGCTGACCGCAGCCGCCGCCCGCCCGACCGAGACCTGGGGCGACGAGCACCGCCTGCTCCCCCTGCACGTCTTCGTCGACGTCGAGGGCGTCACGGATCCGGGCCTCGGCCTCGGGCTCCCGCTGAGCGGCGACAGCGAGTCCGTGCGCTGCACCGGATCCACGCCGGGGGTCACCCGCCGCAGCTGGCGCGGCTCGGTCGCCCGGTGGGCGTGGGACCTCGGGGATCGCGACCGCAGCCGCTGGAGCGTCCCCTTCGGCGCCTCCGGCGACCCGGCCTCCCCGCACTTCGCCGACCAGCTGCCCGACTGGGTCGCCGCCGACCCCCCGGCCGTCGGCCCACCCCCGGTGGTCGAGGAGCGAAGCGTATCGAGACCCGCCCGCCCCCGACATCCGCTCACCGAAGAATCGAGCCGACCATGATCGAGACCACCGCCACCACCGACCAAGACCGCCTCGCCACCGGCCCAGCCGGCCACCTCGTGCACACCGCGCACGACCCCGCCCTCGGCACGATCGAGGTGTTCGTGCTCGACCCCGACGCGCACCTCGACGTGATCCACGCGTGGGTCACGCAGCCGCGTGCGAAGTTCTGGGGGCTGGGCGAGCTCTCGCGGCAGGAGCTGCGCGACCTCTACGCCTACGTCGACGAGCTCGACACGCATCATGCGTTCCTGATCTTCCGCGACGGAACCCCGGTCGTGCTGCTGCAGACCTACGAGCCCGAGCACGACCCGGTCGGCGAGTGCTACGCCGTCGAGCCGGGCGACGTCGGCCTGCACTTCTTCATCGGCGACCGCGGCGCGCCCGTCGACGCCTTCACGACCCGCATCTCGCGCGTGCTCGGCGACTTCCTCTTCGCGTCGCCGCGCGCCCGGCGCATCATCGTCGAGCCCGACGTGAACAACGACGGCGCCGTGAACCGCATGACCCGCCTGGGCTTCGAGCCCGGCCCGGTCATCGAACTGCCCGACAAGCAGGGCCGACTCGCCTTCATGCCCCGCGAGCGCTGGGAGCGGATGCCGCGCTGACCCGCCCGCGCTGACCCACCGCCGTCGCGCAGCACGGCGACTTCACCGCGACCGGCCACGCCGTCGCACGGCGGACGTAGGCTGGACATTCCGCGCGATCCGCGCCCCAGCACCCACCGCTCGACCCCCGAAGGAGTCCGCCGTGCGCACCGTCCACGCCTACGCCGCCCCGTCCGCCACCGAGCCGCTCGTGCCCACGACGATCGAACGCCGTGACGTCGGCCCGAGCGACGTGCTCATCGAGATCCGCTACGCCGGCGTCTGCCACTCCGACATCCACACCGTGCGCGGCGACTGGGGCCCGATCGCCTATCCGCAGGTCGTCGGGCACGAGATCGTCGGCGAGGTCGTCGAGGTCGGGGCCGAGGTCACGAAGCACGCCGTCGGCGACCGCGTGGGCGTCGGCTGCATGGTCAACTCGTGCCGCGAATGCGAGAACTGCAAGGCCGGCATGGAGAACTACTGCCTCAAGGGCAACACGCAGACCTACGCCGCGCGCGACCGCGACGGATCGATCACGCAGGGCGGCTACTCGACCCACATCGTGGTCGACGAGGACTTCGTGCTGAAGGTGCCCGCTGAGATCCCCTACGAGGCCGCAGCCCCGCTGCTCTGCGCGGGCATCACGACGTACTCGCCCCTCGCGCACTGGAACGCCGGACCCGGCAAGAAGGTCGCCGTCGTCGGCCTCGGCGGACTCGGGCACATGGCCGTCAAGATCGCCGCGGCCATGGGCGCCGAGGTCACCGTGCTCTCGCAGACGCTCTCGAAGCGCGACGACGGCCTGAGCTTCGGCGCGACCGACTACCACGCCACGAGCGACGACGCGACCTGGCGCGAGCTGCGCAACCGCTTCGACCTCATCATCAACACGGTCAGCGCCCCCATCGACATGCGCAAGTACCTCTCGCTGCTCGCGCTCGACGGCACCTTCGTGAGCGTCGGCGCGCCGCCCGAGCCGCTGCCCGTGCACGTGTTCACGCTGTTCGGAAACCGCCGCTCGTTCGCCGGCTCGAGCATCGGCAGCATCGGCGAGACCCAGGAGATGCTCGACTTCTGCGCCGAGCACGGCATCGCCCCCGAGATCGAGCTCATCTCGGCCGACCAGATCAACGACGCCTACGAGCGCGTGCTCTCGAGCGACGTCCGCTACCGCTTCGTGATCGACACCGCGACGCTCGCCGGCTAGTTCCAACCGGTGACGGATGCCGCGGGCGGCTGCTGCTCAGCAGGGCAGCCGTCCGCGGTCGATTCGTCGATCCTGTCAGCCCGCGATCGGCGTGAGCTGCAGCACCGGGATCCGGCGATCGGTCTTCTCGAGGTAGTCGCCGAACTGCGCCTCCTCGGCCACGATGGCGTCGTACGCCTCGCGCCACTCGTCGTCGGGAACCTGCGTCGCGGTCACGATCTGCGTCACGACCTCGCCGTCGACGAGCGCCTCGAGCTCGAACGTCGGGTTCGCGCGCAGGTTGTGGTACCAGGCGGGGTTCTCGGGCGAGCCGCCCTTCGACGCCACGACGCGCCACCCCTCCTCGTTGCGGAAGCCCACGACGGGGTTCAGGTGCACATCGCCGGTCTTCGCTCCGACCGAGTGCAGGATGACGAGCTTCGGACCCCAGTAGTTCTCGGTGCCCTTGCTCTCGCGGAACTTCTCGATGACGTCTTCATTCCAACCCATGACAGAGGCCAACGCATGCCGGGCGCGGTTTCTTCCGCGATCCGCACTATTGCGAATCGGCGCCGTCCTCACGACCGCGAGCAGCCCGCGCGCGAGCACGAGCCTTGATCTCCGCGATGACGTCGGTCTTCGCGTCGGCGTAGTCGTTCGTGTCGTCCCACCGCCTGCTCAGCAGCATCCGCTTGGTGCGTTCGTAGCGGTCGCGATCGTCGGCATCCGAGCGCAGGTGATCGCGCAACAGGAGGTACTCGCCCACCGCAGCATCCCCCTGTTCATAGATGTGCACATGGATGTCGCGGGCCGGCGTGCGCACGAGCCGGTGCCCGGGTTCGCGAACGCGCAGCACGTATCCGGCCGCCAGGAACGGATCGAGGTAGTCCTCCTCTGCGGTGATGTCGTCGACGGCGACCACGATGTCGACGATCGGCTTCGCCGCCAGCCCGGGCACCGAGGTCGAGCCGATGTGCTCGATCGCCACGTCGACGGCCTCGGCGCCTGCTCCTGCGCCCGCGTCCGCGGCGAGCGCCTCGAGGATCCGCCGCCGATGCTCGGAGTAGATGCCGGGCCACCGGTCGTCGTACTCGTGGAGCTCGACCTCGAGTCGCTCGGGGCCGCCGACGAGCTCGACGGTCGAGACATCCGGTCGGCGCGGCTCGCGTTTCATCACCCGACCATCGTCGCAGGCGTGCAGCGCCGGGGCGCATCAGGGCGTCCGTCAGTACACTCGGCTTGAACGAGAACGGGGGGGCCGTGGCGAGTTCGGCGGTGATCGAGCAACGGGTTGCAGAGGCGATCGGCCTGGCCGATGCCGGCACGCCGACCGTGCTCGACCTCGAGGGCCACGCCGGTTTCGGCAAGACGCACCTCGCCAGGAGCGTCGTGAAGCGGCTCCCGGGCAGCACCGTGCTGCGGGCGACCGCGTACGAAGACACGCAGAGCGATCCGCTGAGCCTGCTCGAGCAGCTCGGCGTCGAGATCACCGGCTCGAATGCGAATGCGAACGCGTTGAGCGCGTCGAGAGACGTCGGCTCCCGTCTCGACGCCGTGCGAGGCGACGGCCTGCTGGTGGTGGTGCTCGACGACCTGCAATGGGCCGACCCCGAGTCGATCGATGCGATCGGCATTCTGATGGCACGCATGGCGGGCGACCGCCTGCTGCTCGTGGCCGGTCATCGCCCGATCGGTTCCCGGCATGCCCGGTGGACGGCTCGGCTGAACGATGCGCCGTCGGCGGTGCAGATCGTGCTCGACGGGTTCGACGAGGAAGCGACCTTGGAGCTGCTGCGCGAGTCCGCCCCCGAAGCTCCGCTCGATCTTGCTCGAAATCTCAGGGAGCACACCGGCGGCAGCCCGCTCTTCCTGCGCTCCCTGCTGCACGAGCACCCGGTCCTCGAACTGCAGGCGCTCGCCGATCGAGGCGAGTTGCCGGCGACGCATGACCTCGTGGCGACGATGGGCGAGCGCCTGTCGCGCCTCGATCCGGCCATGGTGGCGACCCTGAGTGCGATCGCCGTCATCGGCGGCGACGGGGCGGAGCCCTATCTGGTGAGCGCTGTGGCCGACGTCTCAGACGTCGCGACCGCGCTCGCGCCGCTGACCCGTGAGGGGCTCGTCGTCGTCGACCGCACCGGCCCGATCCAGCGCGCCCGCATCTTCCACGGCGTCGTGCAGGCGGCGGTCTACGACAACATCCCGCCGGCCACGCGTGAACGCATGCACGCGACGGCGGCGGCGCGATCGATGTCGGAGAGCGAACGGCTCCGGCATCGCGTCGCTGCCGCTCGGAGCGCCGACGACGGCCTGGCCGCCGACCTCGGCGCCTTCGCCGATGCGCTGCACGAACGCGGCCGCTATCGAGAGGCCGCGCGCTTCCGGCGACAAGCGGCGCAACTGAGCTCGACCTCCGACCGGTCGGCCGACCACGTGTTCGAAGCGGATCTCGAGTCGATCCTCGCCCTCGACCTCGACGATCTCAGCGTCGACGAGCGCGAGGTCTCTCTTGGTGCCCGTGCCCGCTTCGTCGTGGGCGCGAGACTCGCGACCGAGAAGCGCTTCGTCGAAGCCAGCGACGTGCTGGGCGAACTGACTGCGGCCGACCTCGACGCGTTCGAACCGCGGAACGCCTACCGGGCCAGGGTCATGCGCGCCTGGTCGCTCGTGGGGGCGGGCCGCTCCGCCGCCGCCGCGCTCGAAGACCTTGCGATCGCCCAGGCCGCCCCGGTGAGCGACCCGGCGGTGCGCGGCTACGCCGCTCTGGCGCAGGGGCAGGCGTCGCAGCGGGTGGCACCGGTCGATCAGCGGATGACGTTGGCGGGGTTGCTCTCGGTCGACCGGGCGCAGATGGCCGCGACCCCGCAGGGCACCGTCGGCCTGGCCTGGCGAGGCGCGGTCATGTCGCTGACGGGCATGCCCGACGAAGCGATCGGCGACCTCGGACTCGTGACCTCGCGGTTCGGCGACGGACTCATGGACTTCACCGACGGAGTGTTCCACGCCCTGCAGGGCTTCGCGCACTTCATCAAGGGGCAGTGGCCGCGCGCGGCCATGATGATCGACCTGTCCCGCGCTGGTCGCCTCAAGCACGCCGCGCCGTTGACCGCCGCGATCGAGCCGCTCGCCTGGGTGGTCGCGGGTGACCCCGAACAGGCGCGCCGTGCCCTCGCCGAGGCGCGACGCACCCGCATCAACGGACCGCAACCCGCGGCCGTGCACGCCGGCGACGTCGTCGACGTGCTGACGCTCTGCTTTCTGGGTACCGACGAGGAACGGGCCGGATGGCTCGAGGGGCGCACTCGCGACCTGGGTTCTCCCGACGACTGGGCCGACGAGCAGGTGCCCCATCTCTGGTACGTCGCCCAGGCCATCGGTGCCGACTGGGCCGGGCGCCCGGATTCGACCTCTCGATGGGCTGAGCTTCTGCGCACCACCGACCCGCCGCCCTGGTCGAACGAGGCCGCCGATTGGCTCGAGGCGCGCGTCGACCAGACCGCCTCAGCGACGACCCGTCTCCTGTCGCTGGCAGACGCCGGCCTGCCGGCACTTCCGGCGCTGAACGGACTCCTGCAGGTCGACGCCGCCCGGCGCTCGCTCGCCGCACCCGACGGCGTCGCACGGCGTCGGCACGCCGCCTCGGTCCTGCGGACGCTCGGCGCAGACCATCTCGCCGACGACCTGGACGCCGAGCCCGAGGGCCCGGAGGTTCCGAGCATCGCGCCCGAGCGATCCGTGCTGTCCGGGCTCAGCGACCGCGAACGGGAGGTGGCCGCCCTCATCCTCGAAGGACTGAGTTACACCCAGGCCGCGAAGGAGCTGTACATCACCCGCTCGACCGTGTCATTCCACCTGTCGCGCATCTACGCGAAGACGGGTACGAACTCACGGCACGAACTCATCGAAGCCGCCCGCCAATCGGCCCACTCGTCGACCGCCCACTCGCCGTAGACCTGCACAGGTGCTCCGTACAGGTGCTGCCCCGCGAGAACTGTGCATTCCGCACAGTCGTCTCGATCCGCCTTCTCGAGATGCTTGCCTCATCGCAGAGCAACCACTTCTCGAAAGGAACGCGAACCATGATCTCCGACATCATCGCCGGCCTGATCGGCAACTACATGACCACCGCATTCGTCATCGGACTCCTCGTCGCGGCGATCCAGGTGGCCCGCTACAAGGGCCGCCGAAGCGCTGCCGTCGTCAGCGGCCTCTTCGTCAACAGCTTCGTCTTCTGGGCCATCGGCATCGGCCAGGCGGTCAACTTCGTGATGCACTCGGTGTTCGGGCAGTTCGCCGCCCAGTCCATCGGTTGGCAGCAGTCGCCGTTCCAGCTCGAACTCGCCTTCTCCAGCCTCGGCTTCGCCGTCATCGCGTTCATCGTGCACGGCAAGCGCATGCCGTTCTCGGGCAAGGTCGCCGTGATCCTCGCCGCCGTGATCTTCGGCTTGGGCGCGGCGGGCGGTCATGTGTTCCAGATGATCGTCAATCACGACTACGCGGTGAACAACACCGGCCTGCTCCTGGTCTCCGACGTCGTCATCAACCTCACCGGCTTGGCCTTCGTGATCTGGCACGCCGTCGCTCGCCGCCGCGACATCGCAGCCACCGACGCGCTCACGGTCCGCGACTCGCGACTCGTCGACGCCTGACCCATCAGCGCCCGATCCACGCACGACCCCTGCACGCTTCGTCCAACCATGTCGCACCATCGATGCGCAACCGAAAGGAAGCTCCGATCATGAGCACGCACGACACCATCACCCGCTTCTCGCCCAACGCCGACTACGACTTCGAGATCCGCTCGGCCATCGGCCACGCCGTCGGTGGAGCCGCCGATATCGGCGAAGTCCTCGCGGCGACCGCCGGGATCAAGAAGAACGACCACGAGGGCTGGTTCACCGCCTGGAACGGGCTCGCGGAACGCACTGCGGGCATCGCGGACGCGGCAGCCGCTGCCGGGCACCGGGTCAGCGCCTCCGACGCGTACCTGCGCGCATCCGCGTACTACAGCGTCGCCGTCAACGCGATCAGCGCCCTCCCCGACGCGACCGAGCTCGCGCCGACCTTCAAGAAGCAGCGCGCCGCCTGGGATTCGTTCGTCGCCCTCGCTCCGGTGCGCGCCGAGCGCGTCGACATCCCATTCGAGCTCAGTTCGTTGCCCGGCTATTTCTTCCGCCCCGCGAAGGAGCAGGCCACCGGCGCGACCCTGGTCGCGGTGAACGGCAGCGACGGCTCGCTCGCGGGCCTCTGGGCGAGCTGCGTGTCGCAGGCCCTCGATCGCGGCTACAACGTGCTCGTGTTCGACGGCCCCGGTCAGCAGTCCCAGCTCTTCGAGCGGAACGTCCCGTTCCGACCCGACTGGGAGAACGTGCTCACCCCGGTGTACGACTTCGTCGCACGTCAGCAGGGCGTCGACCCGTCGCGGGTCGGCCTGTACGGCATCAGTCAGGGCAGCTACTGGGTCGCCCGCGCCCTCGCGTTCGAACACCGCTACGCAGCGGCGATCACCGACCCCGGCCTGGTCGACGTCTCCACCTCGTGGACGGGCCAGCTTCCGAAGTCGCTCGTGAAGCTCCTCGACGAGGGGCAGAACGAGAAGTTCGACAAGGAGATGGGCCTCGGCATGAAGTTCTCGCCCGAGACGGCACGTACCTGGCAGTTCCGGGCCCGCCCCTACGGCGTGACCGGGTACGCCGAGACCCTCGACGCCGTGCGCGCGTACACGGTCGCCGACGTCGCCGCGAAGATCACGACGCCGCTGCTGATCACCGACCCCGAGGGCGAGCAGTTCTGGCCCGGTCAGGCCGACCGGCTCGCCTCGCTCACCCCGTCGGTGTCGACCGTGGTCCGATTCACCGAGGCGGAGGGTGCCGATGGGCACTGCCAGCCACTCGCCCGCACGCTCACGGCGCAGCGCATGTTCGACTGGCTGGACGACCGGCTGTCGAGCTGACCTCGAGCTGCAGTGCCGGACGGGCCCGCCTCGGTGGGCCCGTCCGGCTGCGCGGTGTCCGTCGCGGTGTCCGTCGCCCCGTCAGCCGGTCGGGCTCGCGAGGGCCGCCGCGCGGAACGGGTGGAAGAGGTCGTCCCATCGCTGGAGGGTCTGCACCCACCAGAACCAGGCGAAGAGCGCCAGCGCGATCGACTCGCCGAGCAGCACGACCGGCACGTCGCCGAACAGACCCCAGCCGTACGTCTCGTCGAAGAAGACGAGCACGAGGAACACGAGGTCGGCGCCCATGAGCCACGCCACTGCCCGGTAGATCCTCGCCTGCCGCGGTGTCGGGGCGGTCTCGTCGGTCTCGGCCGGCCGCCAGCCGTAGAGGATCGGCAGGGCCGCGAAGGCGCCGAAGAAGAGGAGCACTGCGGCGAAGTGCACCTCGCGGAGCGGCCAGAGGTTGAACGGGAACCCGTCGCTCAGGCCAGGTGCGAAGGCCAGCGCGGCGAGGCCGGCCGCGATGACCAACGCGACGACGGAGACGATCACGTGCGCCGGGGTGGTGGCGATGTCCTTCAGCTTGCGCACGCCGTACATGGCCACGACGATCACGACCACCATCACGATGTACGTTGCGACGCTGGCGCGGATCTCGGCGAGCAGGCCAGCGGGCAGGCAGTCCGACCCGATGCACGTCAGCCCGGCTGCCTCGCCCGAGTCGGCCGGGCTGTCGAGTGCGGTCGGCACGATCGCGATGAGGGGCGCGAACAGCGCGGCGAGATCGAGGAAGATGGTGGGCCGACGGCGCCCGGAGATCGCCAACATCGCCAGTGACGCGGCGACGAGCACGCTGACGAACACGAATCGCGCCGGAGTGTAGAAGGAGTGGCTGATCGACGGGAGCACCTGCCAGCCGAACCGGATCGGGTCCCACGAGACGACCACCGTCTGGATCAGGACGCCGACGAAGAGCGCGACGATGAGGAACACCAGCGACAGGCGCAGGTAGCGGTCGGTCTTCAGGGCCGTCGGCACCAGGTCCTCGGTCTCGAGGACCCGCGTCGTACCGATCATGGCTGCGTCACCTGCGCTACCGGCACCCCCTGCGCCTCCCGCGACGACCGCCCGCCCACCATGAACGGCAGCGCCGACAGCACGCAACTGACCGCGGGCACGATCGTGAGGGCGAGGAACACCGTCTGCTGCATCTCGGGCGTCACGTCGACGCCGCGCTCGTAACCGGCGATCACGACGAACACGCCGAACACCAGCACGGCGAGCGCGTTCATGATCTTCGACACGAACGTCAGCGAGGCGAACGAGATGCCGTCGTTGCGCACGCCGAGTCGTCGCTCCGCGTCGTCGACCGAGTCGGCGATCATCGTGGCCTGCGTCACGAGGAACACGCCGAGCATGAGCCCGGTGAGGAAGATGAACACGAGCAGCAGCAGCAGGTTCTCGAACCCGACGAGGTACATCACGAGGTAGAGCGCGGCCGCGACGAACGAGCTCCACACCATCACGCGTCGCGCCGGCATGCGGCGCAGCAGCAGCGGGCTCGTGAACGACGAGATGACCATGCCCAGGATGATCGCCGCGCCGACGAGCGTGAACGCGCCCTCGTCGCCGTAGGCGATGACGACGAACAGGGCGCCGCCCGCCTGCACGATGAACCGGCCGAAGCCGAGCACCGAGGCGAGCAGCACGGTGAGCAGCATCTTGTTCTTGAACAGCGTCGAGACGAGCTGGCGAACGCTCAGGCCGTCGGATGCCGCGGCGGTCTCGCGCTCGCGGGTGAAGAAGAACGCGAGCAGGAACACGCCCATGCCGAGGAACGACGTGACGAACACGGCGAGCGTCCACCCGCTGCCGGTGGTCTCGGGGCCGAAGCTCAGCAGCTTCGCGAGCCACGGCATGCCGAGCGTCGAGAGGCCGAGCGCGATCGATCCGAAGGCGCGCACGCTGCCGATGACGCGGGTGCGCCGGTCGGGGTCGACGAAGGCCGAGCCGATGAGCCCCCAGAACGGCACGTCGCACACGGTGTACGCGAGGCTCCAGAGGATGTACGTGATGCCGAAGAACGCGATCTTCGCGGGCTCCTCGACGTCGGGCACCGAGAACAGCAGCCCCGACAGCACCGCGACCGGCGCCGCCGAGAACAGGATGTACGGCCGCAGCTTGCCCCAGCGCGACCGGGTCATGTCGACGATGCTGCCCATGAGCGGGTCGAGCACGGCGTCGACGAACTTCGACACCGTGATGATCACGGTCACGGCGGCGAGCCCGCCGGTGCTGATGCCCGCGTACTGCAACAGGTACACGAGGATGAACGTCGACACCGTCGTGAGCACGAAGTTCTGCCCGAACCCCGCGGTGACCACGGCCCTCGCCTGGATGCGAGGCGAGAGGGTCGTGCGCGAGGCCTGGCTCACCGTCGAGCCTCCAATCGGATGGTCTTGATCTCGAACGGCGTGAATTCGAGTCGGTCGAGGTCGACGTGCTCGGCTGCGCCGGCGGGTCGTTCGAGCAGGTCGGTCTCGATCGCGGTGACGGATGCCGCGGCATCCGTCGTATCCGCCGGTCGAGGAGCGGAGCGTCTCGAGACCCCCGGAAGGTCCACGTGCAGCGCGGTCGTCGTCGCCCGCCCGAGGCTCTCGTAGAGGCGCAGCACGACGCCCTCGCCGTGCTCGGCGCGCTTCACGGTCTCGATGATCACGCCCGGATCGTCGACGGAGACGGCCGGCCCGAAGGGCACGACATCCGTCACCCGCAGCGGGTTGTTCAGCCGGTACCCCTCGCGCACGACCTTCGCGAGGTCACCCGACGCGAACGGCGTGAAGGCGTACGTGAACCGGTGATGGCCTCGGTCGGCGGTCTTGTCGGGAAAGGTGGGCGCGCGCAGCAGGTTGAGGCTGAGCAGCCCGTTCTTGGCCCGGTGGCCGTACTTCGCGTCGTTGAGCAGCGCGAATCCGCCGCGGGCGTCTTCGGTGGCGATCCACTTGTGCGCGCAGACCTCGAACTGGGCCCGTTCGACCGAGTCGCGCTCGGTCGTCACCCGCTCGAGATGCCCGAACTGGATCTCGCAGCGCACCGTGTCGCCGTAGTGCGTCGGGCGGAACTCGGCGCGCAGCATCCGGTGCTTCTCGTGCCAGTCGACCTCGGTCTCGAAGCGCACGACGTCGCTGCCGGCCTCGAGCACGATGCGCTGGCGCACGGTCACGGCCTTCGACCGGTGCTCCTGCGTGCGCACGACGGTGGGCCCGTCGACCTCGGTGCCGACGTGCGCCATGCGCAGCACGCGGGTCGGCTTCTTCACGTAGTCGGGGTTGATGTCCCACGCGTTGAACGGCCACACGTAGGGGTCTCGGTGCACGACGAGGCGGTTGAGCCCGGCGCTCGCGTGCTCGGCCCCGGCACGGTCACGGCACGAGACGATCACGCCGTCGGCGTCGAAGCGCAGCGTCACGATCCCGTTGCCCAGGCTGTCGTCGGTGAACGCGAGGTCGGATGCCGCGGCCGCAGGTTTCAGCTCGGCCGCTGCGTACGGCCCGACCTCCGCCCGATACCAGCCGTCGCCCACCTTCACCATCTCGTCGCGCGAGTGGCTCGTGAGGTTGAGTGCCGTCGCCGCTCCGCCGCCCCGCGGCATCCGCTCGACCAGCGCTTCGGCGTACGCGTCGAGCTCGCCCTCGATGCGCTCGTACGTGGCGATCGCCTCGCGGTTCACGCGCGCGATCGACGACCCGGGGATGATGTCGTGGAACTGGTTCAGCAGCACTTCGCGCCAGTGGCCGGCGAGCACGGGCCGGTGGTCGTCGCCCGCGAGCACCGCGAGCGCCTCGACCTCGTGCAGCTTGCGCTCGACGAGCCGGTTGTGCCGCTTGATCTGCGCCTGCGTCGTGTAGGTGCCCTGGTGGGTCTCGAGGTAGAGCTCGCCGACGTGGGTGTGCGCGATCTCGCGCTGCTCGAGCCGGCGGAAGAAGTCGCCCGCGGTCGACCGGCGCAGCTTCGGCAGTCCGCGCAGGCCTTGGCCTTCGGTCCCGTGCTCGCGGTCGGTGAGTTCGTGGTGGATCTCGTTCGGGCCGCCGCCGCCGTCGCCCGAACCGTAGACGAGCAGCGCCGTCTCGAGCGCGCGTTCGGGGTACTTCGCGATGCCGGTGAGCAGGTTGTCGGCGCCCGCCCGGCTGTTGTAGTCGCCCTCGGGTGGCATGTGCACGAGCACGCTCGAGCCGTCGATGCCCTGCCAGGTGAACGTGCGGTGCGGGAAGTCGTTCGTCTTGTTCCACGCGAGCTTGATGGTCTGGAACCAGTCCATGCCGCTCTTCTTGAGGATCTGCGGCAGGTTGCCGTTGTACCCGAACGTGTCGGGCAGCCAGCACAGCCGCAGCTGCTCGTCGGTGAGCCCGAACTGCTCCTGCAGGTAGGCGCGGCCGACGAGCGCCTGGCGCACGAGCGACTCCCCCGACGGCAGGTTCGTGTCGGGCTCGACCCAGAACGACCCCTGCAGCTCCATGCGGCCGTCGGCGACGGCGGACTTCATGCGTTCGAAGAGGGCCGGATGCTCCTGCTGCATCCAGTGCATCTGCTGCGGCTGGCTCGTGCCGTAGACGTAGTCGGGCCGGCGTTCGAGGGCGTTCATCGCGCGCACGTACGTGCGCGCAGACTTGCGATGCGTCTCGCGCAGCGGCCAGAGCCAGGCCATGTCGAGATGCCCGTGCCCGACGGCGTCGTAGGTGAAGTCGCTCGTCGAGGGCGCGGCGAGCGCGGACGCGAGGGCCGCCCTCGCACCCACGAGGTCGTCGCGACGGAACAGCGCCCACGCGGAATCGAGGTCGTCGCGCAGCTCGGCGGCGAGCGCGGCATCCTCGGTCGCGTCCTCGAGCACGAGGAGCGTCAGGTAGTCGTAATAGAAGGAGTACGCGACGTCGTCGCGCGTCGCGAGGTGTGCGCCGTGGAAGACGCCGCGGCCGGCCTCGTAGAGGATGAACCCGTTGTAGGTCACGTCGGCGTAGAACTCGACGCGACCGGTCGAGAGCTCGACGCCCTGCACCGGGCGGTACCTGCCACCGCTGTGCGGGTGATCGCCCTGCTGGAACACCGTGCTCACCGAGTCGAGCAGGTCGCCGTCCGGCGAGACCACGAGCCCCTCCCCGCGGATGCCGAGCATCACGACCGGGTCGACGACCCCCGGGGGCACCTCCCCGGTGATGCGCAACCACGCGCAGTCGAACACGCCGCCCCACGCGGACCCCGGGCGCAGCGGCTCGAACGCGGCCCGATCGAGCTCCGCGAACGGAATCGGCTCCGGCGAGCGCACGATCTCGGCGCGCAGCGGTGCGACCTGTGCGTAGATGCGACGACGGATGCCGCGGAGTCGCCGGTACTCGCCCGGGCGCCGTGCAGCGAGCCCGAACAGGAAGTCGCCGAACCCCATGTGCCGCCTCTCGATCGGTCGATCACCTCGCGGCCGGGCCGCATCGTCGCGGCGCGATGGGGGTGTCGCCGCAGCAGTCTAGGTCACCATGGCTCGCACGCCGATCCGCCGGCCGGGCGACGTGGAGGCGTACGTTGGTTCCATGACCGATGACACGAGCACCGAAGCCGAATACCTCGTCGAGTACGTCGACGGACCGCTGGCCGGCACGAGCGAGCGCCGAGCACTCGTCGACGGCGAGGTCGATGAGCGCATCGCGTCGATCGCCGCCGTTCGCGGCCTCGAGTCGATCTTCTGGTACACCGCCGGCGACCAGCGCGTCGTCGACGACGAGACGGTCGTCGAGTACCGCTTCGACGCCCCCGACAGCGATCCGGTGCAGTCCGATCCCGACGAGGAATCGCTCTGAGATGAGCCCGTCGCCGAGGTGCCGGATGCCTCGGCGCGGGCCGCTTCGCGCACGCCGCCCGGCCACGTCGGTACGCGGCGATGCCAGGGGTGGGTACCGTTGATGCTGTGACGCCTACAGCTGCGGCATCCGATGCCTCCTTCCCCCACGTCGTGATCGTCGGCGGCGGCTTCGCCGGCGTCAATGCCGCGAAGGCCCTCGCGAAGGCGCCGGTGCGCGTGACGCTCATCGACCGCCGGGTCTACAACACGTTCCAGCCGCTGCTGTACCAGGTGGCGACGGGCGGCCTGAACCCGGGTGACGTGACGCACTTCCTGCGCAGTCTCCGCATGCACCAGCCGAACCTCGACATCGTGCACGAGCACCTCATGGAGATCGACCCCGACGCCAAGTCGGTGCGCCTGCTCGACGGCAAGACCATCGACTACGACTACCTCGTGCTCGCGAACGGCGTGACCACGGCCTACTTCGGCACGCCGGGCGCCAAGGAGCACGCGTTCGCCGTGTACTCGCGCTCACAGGCCATCCGCATCCGCGACACCCTGTTCACGCGGCTCGAACAGGCCACGCAGCAGGAGGGTCGCACCGACGGCCTGCACGTGGTCGTGGTCGGCGGCGGCGCGACGGGCGTCGAGATGGCCGGCGCCCTCGCCGAGCTGCGCGACCAAGGGCTGCGGCCGGCCTATCCCGAGCTCGACGGCGAGGCGTTCCGCATCACGATCGTCCAGCGCGGCCAGGAGGTCCTGAAGCCGTTCATCCCGAAGCTGCGCGCGTACGCCGCGAAGCAGCTCGCGCACCGCGACGTCGAGCTCTGCCTGGGCGCAGGCGTCGCCGAGGTGAAGGAACGGTCGGTGGTGCTCACCGACGGCCGAACCATCCCGTCGGACATGACCATCTGGGCGACCGGCGTCGCACCGCACGAGGAGGTGCAGTACTGGAGCCTCCCGCTCGACGAGCACGACCGCATCCGCGTCGGCGAGGACCTGCAGGTCGTCGGCCTGCCCGACGTCTTCGCCGCCGGCGACATCGCGATCGCCCCGCAGGACTTCCCTCAGCTCGCACAGCCGGCGATCCAGGGCGGTCGGCACATCGGCAAGCAGATCATCCGCATCCTGGCGGGCGAGCCGACCGAGAAGTTCGAGTACTACGACAAGGGACAGCTGGCGATCATCGGCCGCCGGTCGGCCGTCGGCGAGGTCCCCGGGCTCGCGAACCTGCCCGTGCTGCACACGATGCCGTTCCTGCGCCACATGCCCGGCTTCCGGCGCCTCATCGGGCTCACGGGCTACCCGGCCTGGGCCGCGTGGCTGTTCGTGCACATCAACAGCCTGCTCGGCTCGCGCAACCGGCTGAGCACCATGACCGGGCTGTGGGCTCGCTACGCGTTCCGCCGCCACCGCACGCCGGTGCCCATCGTCGGCGACGTGCCCGCCATCCGCCCCTCGAAGGCCGAGCGCCTGCGGCTCACGCCCGAGCAGCTGAAGGCGACCGAAGCGGCGCTCGAGTCGGACCGCGCCGACGAGGTCGTCAAGATCGAGTCGCCCGCCGAGTCGAACGCGCCCGAGCCCGAGCCCGCCGCCGAGCCGGTCGAGTAGCCGTGCCGCCGGTCGGCGCCGCCGCCGGTCGAGGAGCGAAGCGTCTCGAGACCCCCACCCTCAACACCCCGCGTCTCAGAGCACCGGCCGCCCGAACCGACTCGATACCGCGGTTCCGGCGAGCACGCCGAGCGAGATCGCGACCATCGTGGCGATCGTCGTGACGAGCGAACTCGTTCCGGTCGCGTCACCGCCGAGCACGCTGGCAACGCCGACCAGGCCGAGCGCTCCCGGAACGAGCAACCAGAACGCCGGCAGGAAGCTGACCAGCGCGGCCGGCCCTGAGGGTCGCATGGCGACGATCGCGGTGACCGGGGTCACCACGAGAGCGCCGATGAGCGCCGAGAGCACTCCGCCGAAGAACACCGCACCGAGCACCTGTGCGCCATAGGCGATGTAGAGCACGACGAGCACCCAGCCGATCGACGAGCGAGGGCCGCACTGGTAGACGATGATGCCCACGCCGAAGAGCGCGACGGCGATCCAGGGCGCGACGACGCCGAGCCTCATCACCGAGTCCGCGGCCTCGAATGACGGAATGCCGACGAGGGCGCCGGCCGCGACGATGCCGACGGCCAGCAGCACGAGCTGCATCGCACCGGCGGCGAGCCGGCCGGCGCCCGACAGCATCTGGCCGGTGGCGAGCTCGATCGACCCGACGGTCAGGAGCGCGCCCGGCAGCAGCACGACGAGCGGAGCGATGAGCGCGGGCAGGATGCCCGCGTCGAGTCCGAGGCGAAGGCCGAGCAGCACGGTGAGGCCCACGCCGAACGCGAGGCTCACGGTGAGCAGCGCCCGGTAGCGACCCGAGAGCTTCTCGCCCACGAGCAGCGCCGCACCGACGACGGCACCGAGGGCGGCCGCGAAGACCACGCCCGTCCATGAGGCGCCGAGCAGCACCGCGAGACCGGCGCTGACGAGCAGGTAGGCCGCGCCGCGCTGGAGCTGGGAATAGGGGCGGGGTGCCTCGCGCATGCGCCGGATCCGGTCGCGGATCTGGTGCGGCGTCGCAGCACCCGACCGCGCGTCGTCGACGATGTGCTGGAGGTCGTCGATCTGGTGCAGCAGCAGCGTCCGCTCGCCGCTCGCCACCGCGCCGGTGTTCATCGAGCCGAGTCCGCGCGCCGAGATGAGCAGGGCGGTCGGCAGCACGACGAACTGGGTGTCGGTCAGTCCATTCGCGTCGGCGATGTCGTCGAGCGCCATTCTGATGGTCGTGACGGAATACCCGGCATCCGTCATCGCCTCGCCGATGTCCTCCATCGCGCCCAGCGTGGCGGAGGCCTCGGCCCCTGTTCGTTCGACTCCCGCCGGGGCTCCCGCCGGGTCAGTGCCCGCGACGACGACGCCCTGGTCGCCGCGGTGCGCAGCATCCGGCCCGCGTCGCCGAACCAACAGGAGGATCGCGGCCGACGCGACGAGCACGGCCGCCGCGATCACCCACGTGGCCGTGGAGACGGCCGAGTCGGCCGCCGCAGGCGGAACCGCGGGCACCACGGTGGGCGGCGGTGCCTCGGTGGGCGGCCCAGAGGGGGCCACCGACTCGACCGGTTGCTCGGTCGGTTCCTCGGTGGGTTCGGGCGTCGGCCGAATCGTCGGGTCGGGAGACTCGGGGTCGGGCTCCGGCGACCCCGTCGGGGTCGGCGTGGGCGTGGGCGTCGGGGTCGGATCCGGCTCGTCCGTCTCGATGGGCAGCGGCTCGGCGGGGGCCGACGCGACATGCGCCGTCGCGACATCCGCCCCCGTCGTCGTGCTCGCCTGCGCCGCGGTCGCATCGGCCAGCAACGCGGATGCCGCGCCCGCGCCGAGTGCGACGGCGAGCGCGGCGACGGCTGCCGCCCGACGCACGAACCCGAAGCTCGACCTCATCGCGACCCCGATCGCGCCGGCATCGTCAGTCGTCGGCCCAGCTCTTGCTGGGCAGGTGGATCACGATGAGCGTCAAGAGCGCGAGGGTGCTGTTGCGGAACGCGGGATCTTCACCGTTCCACGCGGTCGAGGTCCACATCTGGAACCACTCCCCGCCGATGACGACGAACCCTCCGAAGAAGAGCAGCAGGAGCATCACGAGGCCGATGCTCGAAAGCCGGCGAGCGACACGGTAGCCGCGGCCACGCTCGCGGATCCAGAACACGACCGCGACGAGCAGCACTGCGGCGGCCGCCACCTCCCAGGCGATCAGCACGACGTAGGCGATGTTCTGGATGACCGGCGAGGTGATCGCGCGCCACATCACGTTCGGGTCGAGGTCGGTGCCCTCGGGCTTGCCGAAGTTCGTGGTGTCCATCGAGAGCACGTGCTGCACGAACGCCTGATTCGTGCCGAAGTCGGTGATGTTGCCGAACGCCACGATGAGCAGGTAGAGACCGTTCAGGCCTACCATCACCGCAGCGGCCACCGGAAGGGTGCCAAGGCTCAACCAGGAGCCCCGAGATTGAGGATCACTCGTCACAGGCACAGACTGCCACGGATCGTCCCCCGGGCGGAAGGGATGTCACCTCGTCACGGCGAAGGTTCGCGTCGTCCGCGTCGTGGCTGCGGGTCGCGTTTCACCTTGACCAGGTAGCCCACGACTCGCTAGTCAGTGCCTTCCGGCGCTTGGCTGCAGCGCGCGAAAGCCAAGACCTGCACGTACGGGGTCCCGTCAAGGTCCTCATCGACCGAGATCCCGATCAAGGGCGCATCGTCGGCACCTTCACGCCGTACCCCGAAGCGATCGTCCTGGTTGGCGAGGTCTTCGTCCTCGACGAAGCCAGCGGGGCCAACGCGAAGGCGCAACTCACGGACAGCTTCGGCCGCGTCCGTTGGTTCGTTGAGATGGACCAACCACCGGCCGGTGTACTGTTTGCCGTCGCCGCAGGAGACGAACCCGGCGGGAATGGGGTCTTCCACATGATCCACGGAGCCGTCCGGAAGAAGGTCGATGACGTTCTGCATCTCGCCACGGGCTTCGTCCCGAGCGGATTCGAACGGCGGTAGCTGGGAACATCCAGCGAGGGTGAGGACTGCGACCACTGCGATGAGCATCGCAGCACTCGTTCGAGAGCCGGGCATCATCTGGCTCCACTGAGCTGACCCGCGACACCAAAGAGCACCTGATCATTATTGCCCGAGGAGATGATCTGGTTGTGATGCGCCACCGAGTCGCTCGCGGTCCAGAGCCCTCCCAGGAGACCAGCTGTCAGGCCTTTCCAGATGACGTTCTCGGCGACAATGCCGCTTTCACGGATCTCGAGCGCCCCGCCGGCGTTCGGCGCAGCACCGTAGCCGAGGCCGTCGAGGAACGGCACAGGCACATGGACGTCATAGAAGAGCTTGTTGATGTCATCTTCGGCCGCGTACACGGTGTACCGGGTGTCAGGGTTGGGCTGCCAACCTTCCTTCATTCCGATCGGCGCCAAGAGCACCCGCGCGTCGAAGGTGACGTTCGCCTCTGCCTCGCCCGCCGCCGCGGAACCGAAACTGTGCTCGACACTGACGACGGGCAAACCGCCGAGGTTCGTTGCATCGAGACCCTGGTGGAAGGCGGTGTAGTTCGCCCCGAGGCGATCTGCAGCAGCGTTCAGTTGTGGGCCATTCCAGGCCAGTTCATCGAGCTGGGGGAAGGTTCCGTCCTTGAAGACGAACCCGAGGAGGTCGCCCCCGCTGTTCGCCACCTGCCAGGTAGCGAACTCCTGTTGCGACCCCGACCGATAGGGATCGGCGGCGCTCACGACGCCCTTGTACATGAGTTCGAGGCTCGCGTTCGTGCCTGGCATGAACGACAGGATTCGTCTCGCCGTCGTCGGGTCGCCGATCCCGAACGAGTCACACAACTTCCCAAAGAAATCTGGAGAAAAGTCCCAAAAGGCGAAATCCGCCGCACACAGAAGGAAGTGACCTTTCACCCCCTCGCGGATTGGACCACTTCTCTTGTCGATCACTCTCCCCGCAGCGCCCGCCACCTCCCCTGTTTCGTCGTCGACGTTCGTCGCGGCATCCGTCGCTCAAGCCCTGGCGCACGTGCCGTACCGGGAGGTGGACCTGCTCCGCGTGATGGAGAAGTTCGCGTTCTGGTGCGTGCAGCACGAACTCCTTCTCGAAAACCGCACCGTCTTCACCGAGGCCGTCATCGCCGACTTCGTTCGGGATGGGGTGCGTGGCCTCAAGGACGCGTCCCGTGCGAACATGCGAGCCCAGCTCCGACGGATGGCCGAGGTGCTCAACGGCCCCGCCCCGCAGGCGGAGAAGCTGGCGCCGGCGGACCCTCAACGCCCGTATCTAAAGGACGAGATCAGCAGCCTCCGCTCGTGGGCGACGAGTCAGAAGGTGCACCACCGTCGTGACGCGCGCCTGATCCTGGCACTCGGGTTCGGTGCTGGGCTGTCCGCGGCGGAGATCGGCGAGATCCGCGAATCGGATGTCACCGCCGATCAGGGTGGCGTGACCGTGCGCGTTCGAGCCGGCCGGATCCGGTCGGTGCCGGTGCGCCGGGTGTGGGCGGCCCGCCTCGAGGAGGTGGCAGGTTCCAGCAGTGACGAGTACCTGGTCAGGCCGGGTCGCACCAGCACCCCGAAGAACTTCATCAGCAACATCGTCGCCCGCGGCAAGCTCAGCACTGGCGGCCCGAACACCCAACGGATGCGCGCCACTTGGCTGCTGCACCACATGAACCAAGGCACGCCGCTCCTCGCACTCCTCGAGGCATCCGGGCTGGACTCCCTCGAGGCGCTCACCAGATACGTGAGGTTCTTGAACCCGATCGATCTGGCAGTGAGCCAGGAGATGCTGCGTAACTAGACGAAGCGAGGGTCGGATGTGTCCAGCATCCGACCCCCAAGGCGCCCCACATCAGAACGCTTGCACTAGACCTTCTGCCGCGCCCGGCTGAGGGCATGCGGCCTCGAGCTCTGCGAAATCGGTCGCAGAGAGGTTGCTTGGATATGGCCCCCACAAACCGTCCAGTTCCCCTCCCTCGACCTGATCGAGGAACACCTGCGCGGAAGGCGCATCCGCAATGTCATACCCGAGACCTCGAGCGCATTCGGCCGTCACGAGCAGCTCTTGATACCAGTCGGCGAGCTCCGCACGGCTCAGCGGTTCCGGCTCACCCGCATAGCCCGTTTCCTTCAGACAGTCCTGGCGGTCAGCCTCATATGGTTCAGCCTGATCGGGTAGCACTTGAGTGTCGTAGGAACCGTCATCGTTCGCCTTCGCGTCCCACCCGCGTTCTTGCAGGCAGCCGCTCATTGCATCGGCGAACGGAACACCCTGCCATCGTTCTGACGACGATTCACTCGGTGCGGTGCAACTTGTCATCATCGTGAGCAGTGCTGCGGCGGCGAAAACGCGGCCGCTCATCACTCGGTCACGTCGTGCAGTACGCATACGTGTTGTCGAAATCGACTTGCGTTGCGGCGGCCGTCCAGTCGACGAAGCGGTAGCCGAAGCCGCTGTACCGGTAGGTCAGGACGCTTGTTGACGGGAAATCCTTCCTCGAGGTGTTGTGCTGGTGCCAGGCCGCTCCGGTCGTGCGTGACTGGACGCCGACGACTTGTCCGACGCCGCACGATTGATAGGCGATCTCTGCCGCCGCATGAGCAGGCGTTGCGACAGCTACCGCGAGCAGAGCGCTGAGCGCGAACCCAATCGCGGCTGGCCTGAGTTTGTGGTGCTTGCCGTTCATTCGTCCTCTATCTGTGCGAGTTGAGCGTGCAGGGATGGGTGGCTTCAGCCATAGAGCCGAGGCGGCGACTGCGGACAGGCGCTCTCGATCTCTTGGAACCGTTTCGGGGACACATCCGGCAGCGCTGTGAACGGATTCCACATCGTGCCGCTTTCGAGTCCTTCGGCGAACTTCTGCCAGCTTGGTGCGGAGCCCGTGTCGAATCCTTGGTCCTCAAGGCACTCGACCAGATCGGTCGTCAAGTAGTCGAAGAGGTAGCGCTGTTGTGACTCGTTCAAGGGGGCGCTGTACTTGGGATCGAGCGGGTAGGACGCATCGCATACGTAGATCGCGAGGTTGTACGCCCCAGCTTGGGACTCCGGAAGGTCGCCCGATCCCATTCCGCCATCCGACCCGATCGTGACGGAGAATCCTTGCTCCGCCATGCATGCGGCCATGACCTCGCCCCACTCGCTTCTACTGATTGTCCGGACGACTGGAATCTCGGGGCGGTCCTCGCCGTCGGCGCCGTACATCTTCCAGGACTGCGCGAGTTGCTCAGCGAGGATGGTCTCAGACTCCGAAGTCGATAGGGCGGCCGGGGTCGGGATGGGTACGTCGGAGCTCGACGCACAACCGCCGAGGGTTGTGATCGCCAAGGCGACGACGGCAACCCTCAGCGGCATGAAGCGTGATTTCATATGTGCTCAAGCAGCGCAGTACGGGCCGCTCACGGCGGGCCGGAACGATCCCCCGGAAGTGACGGTCTGCTGACTGACGCTGTGGAATCCGCCGCCCCAGGAGCTCGACCATTCGACCTGTGCACCCTGCGAGGGGTAGGTGTACTGGCGCGTCGTCCCGCTCTGCGTCGCGGTGTGATTGTGCGACCCGATTCCTCCGAGCTTCGTTCCTGCCCAGTTCGCGCCGCAGGAGAGCGCCCCATAGGACGCGTCTGCCGCCTGAGCCGACTGCGCGATACCCAGGCTGAGTGCGCCGGCCAATACCGCGGTTGCAACGATTGCGAACCTTCGCTTCATTTGTGCTCCATTCACTGTCATTCACGTGGCGGGTCAGAAACGCGACCACGGCCGGTGGGTGTCGCACAGGTCCGTGATCGCGTTTTCTGATCCCCCCGGAAACTCTGCCTCCGGCGGTCGTTTCGGGTCTAGGCAGACGGATACGCCTTTCGTCCACCCGAACAGGGAATGGCGATTCGTACGTTGAAGGCCGCGACGGGCTGCAGTCAGGGCACTCGGAGCTCGCGGATCGGTTCGCGCCGTGCGGCAGCGATCGCCGGAAGAACGCTCGCGAGGACGCCTACTGCGACCGACAAGATGATCAGACCGAAGACATAGCCGTATCCCGGCAGTGGATCACCTGTCGCGGCGAGGACTCCGAGTGCGACCGCACTGCCAACACCAGCGCCGGTGATCGCGACGAGCCCGGTTTGAACGACGAGGAGGGAGACGATGAGTCTCTGGCTTGCGCCGAGTGCTCTGCGCCGGCCGAAGTCCTTTCGCCGCATCATGACCAAGCCGTAGAGAATGACGGCGGCAAGGGTCCCGGTGAGGAGCAGGATGCCGATGGTCAGTGTCTGCCCGAAGGCGCCGAGTTGTCCCTCGATCAGTCCGCGAAGCCTCGCGATCGCTTCGCTGGTCTGCACGGAGATCTTGGTTGGATCGTCGACGGCGAGAACGCCGGTGACCGCAGTTGCAAGTGCAGCTACCAAATCCGGCCGCTCGGCGATGACCACGAGTACGGCAACCTGTCCGGGCGACCCCTTCGGTTGGGGCGCAAACAGCGCTGGTTCCAGGAAATCAAGGTGACTGGGTAAGGCAAGACGGCCACCGACCGCGTATCCCCGCCCGTCCTCATCAGCAATGGCGCCGACTGGGTCTGCCATTCCGAGTTGTTGAAGGGCTGCACGGGAGCCCCAGGCGATGTCTCCCTGAGGAGGGCTGGAGGGCAGACCGGCCGGCAACCAGTCATCTGCCCATACCTGTCGAAGGGGAACGCGGGTTCCGCCGGGGAATGCAGTGTTCTGCATGTCGTCGGCGCTGCCGAACGCACCGACCCACTCCACGCCACCCAGGCCTCGCACACGGTCGAGCACACTCGTATCCAACCCCGCGGCGGTATCGGCGCGAATGACGATCGCTCGTGTGCCGGCCGAATCGATCGACCCGATCACCGCTTGTTCGGCGCCGACGGTCCGACCGGACGTCAAAAGCACCGCTCCACACATCCCGGCGATCATCACCAGCGTGATGATCGTCGCTACCGGCGCGACCATCGCGGAGACGGCGGCTTCGCGAAGCACGGCGAGTGCCTTTCTCACAGCTCCAGCTTTCGGTCGCACCTTGCGACCAGGACGGGATCGTGGGTGACGACAACGACCGCAGCGCCACGACTCGCCTGGTCGTGCATGGCTTCGACGACGACATCCGAAGAGGCCGGATCAAGGTTCCCTGTGGGCTCATCTGCGAGCAGCACTCGTGGGTTACCGATGAGGGCTCTGCAGAGTGCGATGCGCTGCGCCTGTCCGCCCGATACCTGCCCGGGCTTGGCGTCGCGTCGAAGTCCTACTCCCATCTGCTCTATCAGTCCTTCCGCGCGTGAGACACGATCGCGCCGTCGCTCGCCGCGGTAGAGCGTCGTCTCGAGAATGTTGTCGAGCACGGTTCTGGATGGGTCCAGCGCAGCATCCTGAAAGACGAAGCCGAACTGGGTCGCTCGGGCCGCAGCGCGTTCGTGATCCCTTCGCGCTTGCATGGCATGTCCGTCGAGGAGGACCTGCCCGCTGGCCGGCCTCAGCATCAAGCCCAGGAGGTACAACAGGGTCGATTTGCCGCGGCCAGAGGGACCCGTGACAGCCACGACCTCCCCTGCGTGGAACTCTGCGGACCAGTGCTCGAGCAGTGCGGTGCTCGCGTCGTATCTGAAGGTGAGGTCACGGGCGGCGAGGCGAACGGTCACTTGGCTCCGCCCTGTTCGGCCGGGATCCGGACACGGGCACCTTCCTCGACGCCTTCGACGACGGACATTCCACGAGCCGAAGCGGTGACTGTGACGGGTATCACCGTGCCGTCCATGCCGAGTACCGAGATGGCACCGTCTGCCGAACTCTTGAGCGCAGCGGAAGGCACCACCAAACCGGTGACGGTCGGTTGAGTGATGATCCGCGACGGGAGTACCGACTGGCCCTCCACTTGGATAAGCGCGCACGAATCACCGCAGATCGGGCCGCCGTTGGGGGCCTCGAGCGTGATGTTGACCTGATCCGCGCTCTCTGGTGAGGGTTCCTGTGCAGCAGCCACTGCAGTCCAGACCTGGTCTTGGACGGCGATTTCGACCTCAGTGCCGGGCGGGATCTTGGTGGCCTGCTGCGACGTAGCGGGGATCACAAAGGTTGGCTCCGTCGGGAGCATGGATACGATCGGCTCCCCGCCTGCGAGCGTTGCACCCCGAAGGACGACCTCGTTGTCCAGTGTGATCCGTGCGGGCAGCTGGGGCACGAAGACCAGATCGGCAGCGCGAACGACACCGTCCTCTTCGATGCCGAGCGCCTCTTGCCAGTCCCGAACTGCAGCGGCCGTTCCCGTCCCGAATTCCCCGTCCTGGGCTCCGTCGTAGAACCCGATAGCCGCGAGGAACTGCTGGACCTGCAGGACGTCGGCACCGTCCGAACCGACCGTGACGTCACGGAACGACGGCGTATCCCCGTGTGCCACCACGACCGGGCGGAGACCCACTTCGTAAAGGATCGCGCCCGCGTCGACCTCTTCGCCCGACTGTATTCGGACCGAGGTAACGATGCCGACGGCCTGGTTGGCTCCAGCGGGCTGTTCGGTCCACTTCGCCACGGTGTTGAGCGAAATCGAGGACCCGACCTCACCCATGAGTACCTCGACATTGGTGTAGGGCGCCTCGACGACTGCCTCGCTGGGTGGAGCGAAGACAACGACCACCGCCCAGCCGATAGCCGCGACTGCGACGCAGGCCGCCACCACGCAGACCCCGACAACGCCGGCCCGGTTGCGCCGCCTCGACTGCGGTCCAGTCACTTTGCCATCGTTCTCGTTCATTCGTCATCTTTCTGAGTGGATCGTGCTGGCCGGTCCAGTACGCCGATCGTCGATTCCAGCGACCCTTCAACGAGTGGGCGCACCTACTTGCCCATTCATGCGCGGCACCTTCCGAGCGCTCTCGCGAATCGATCATCAGCGCATCTCCCCGCAGAGTCAACGCATCACGGAGGCTGCCAAACCAGGGAAGCGAGCGCGAGCTCGGATCTTGTGAACCTCCCGGGCGATGGGCGATGAGCTACGTCCGCTCTCGTTCCCACAGGGGAATCAACGGCTTGCTGGTCGGGGTCCGGGTTGCCTCGGCTGTGAGTAGCCCGGGCTGTGTAACGGCGACACCGCAACCGGAAACGTCCACTGTGGAGGTCACCATGCCGGAGCACATCGTCAGCGTCGCAGTTGGTTCACACAATGGTCTCTTGCGTGCGGCACTCGTCGATCTGATCTCCGCGAAACCCCATTTCTTGTCGGTCGCTTCATGCGGCACTGTCGCCGAGGTCCGCAAGGCCGTGATCGGACGGCAACCAGACCTGATTGTCGTTGGCAGCGAAGTCGTGGACGCTGAGGAGATCGTCCTCTTGTTGCGACTGCATCGAGGCTTGCAAGTGCTCATGCTCGGCACCGAACCCACTCGCGTTCGCGTGCTGACCCGAACTCGTAGCGGAATCGCCGTTCCTGAGTCTGCAACGCCCGCGATCTTCCTCAAAGCGCTCAACGTCTTCAGCCCGACGAAACAGGCCGCAGTCGTGCTGCCCGACAAGCCGGATTCACCGATCCTCTCTGGTCGCCAGCTCGAGGTGCTCTCGCTCGCCGCTTCTGGCCGCTCCAACGGAGAGATCGCCATTGAGCTGGGCATTCGCGAAGGGACGGTCAAACGCCACCTCTTTGACGCGTTTCGAGTTCTGAGCGCCCGATCACGACTCGATGCAGTGAACCGAGCCCGAGCGCTCGGACATGCCCTTTGATCTGGGCGCATATTCGTGGCGCTTAGCGCTGTCCTGCCCTCGGGCTGACACTTGCGGCGTGACTATTTCGACCTTCGCCGGTCGGTTCCCTTCGAGCGCCATCGAACCGACATTGGCCTCGTATACAACGAAAGACACAGCGACCTTTGTGTCTATCGATCGGCAACCCTTCTCGATCAATTGGCATCCGGACGCCGGATAAGCGTCCCGCTCGACGAAGCCCGAACCCGAACATGGCAGCGGCATTCCAGCACGACGAGTCTGGGGTGCGGGAGTACGGCACGGGGTCCCCAGACAGTTGGTTGACCTTTGTGCCGCGAGAGGTGTGAAACCCCTGGCGACTCATCCGTGCCGCACCACCCCTACGTGATCGGGCTCAGGTACTGCATCCGAGGAGGTAGCCGCCACTGAAGGAGGTAGCAGAGGTCGTGATCGTTTCGTAGACCGGTCCGGGCTGCCACCAACCCTTGTACTGGTTGAAGCCGGCCGGGTAGGTGCGCTCGCGCCACATGCCGTCCTGTTCGTGTCGGTGAGCGACCGATGCCGGCGCGCCGGCCTGCGATGACGACCACCACCCGGAGTTGCAGGTGTAGGTGCCGGAGTTGCTCGCGGCCATGGCCGGTGATGCCGCCAGCGTCAGGCCGACGGTGATAGCCGCCGCCAGGGTCATTGTTCGTTTCTTTGGCAAGGAATCTTCCTTTCAGGTTCTGCGTGTGCCAGACCGACACAGCCCAATTAGCGGCATCGGAGACCGATTGACGCAAACAGGCACGAAGGTCCAGGACTGCCAGACACGCGCGAGCGCGTAATGTGCAGCGCATGATCGGGACAGAATCCGTTTGGCAAACAAAAGTGAGGCCGAGATCGGTCTTCCTGCCGTTGCTGGGTGCCATAGTCGCGCTCCTAACCCTTGCGTCGTGCACCAGCCCAGCCGCGGTGGACGAGACGCAGGCGGAGGGCGAAACGATGAGTGTCTCCCCGGCAGCTGATCAGGTGTTCAAATGCATTACCGAGAAGGGCTGGGAAGTAAAGCTGAGCTGGGACGGTGGCATCGAGGCGAGTTCAGACTCGGTTCCCCAAGCCCAGTACGACCAGTACCGTGCCGATTCCGACGCCTGTTGGGCGGTCGTGGACGACAAGATCCGAAACATGTCGCCCGACCAGATTCGAGCGGCGTACACGCAAGAACTTGCCACTCGTGAGTGCCTCACGGGACTGGGGTATGACGTGGCGGAACCACCCTCGGAGCAAGCATTCCTCGACGACTTCTTCATCGATCGTTGGTCTGCATACCTAGCCGCCGGGTTCGGAAGTGGATCGCTCCCGGATGACGAGTGGCGAACCGTTGTCCAGACCTGCCCGCAGCCATCCGGCGGGTGGGGGGTCGACTGAGCCCCGATCGAAAGGCACACGTCCCCTTGTGTCCTTCGCTGTAGACGGTCCACAGACGATCGACTCCGCATTGTCAACTTTGATTCACGACCACTCTGACGGCTTGGCTGAGCCCATCAACCTGTTGCGACTATTCATCGCGGTGCTCCGCGAGGATTCGGGTCACCGAGCACGCGGTTCGTGGTTGAGTCGACCCCCGTACGCCGTCCGTACCACCAACCACCCGACGGGCGCCATCCGGACCTTCCAGCGGCTACCCCCGAAAGAAGCTCGAGATAACGTCCAACCCACTGCCATCGAGCGAGGGGAACATGACATTGAAGTTGAAGAGCATTGCGCGGCGCACACCGAGGGCACTTACGGCAATCGCCGCAGCGTGCCTCATGATGATCACCGTCGGCGCGACGAGCGCGGTAGCTGCTGAACCGGGGACTTCCGATTCCGTGGTCGTGAACGGCACGACGTACGGCCCTGAGGACGGAGTGGTGGTCACCCTCGACTCCATTCCAGTGATACCCGGAAGCGAGCCGGTGGGACTTGAACTCGGAAATCCCTACGCTCGAGACACGTGGGGGTCGAGTTACGCGATTAGCGCAGAGATCGCGTACGCGTGGTACCGGGGCACGGCCAAGGCCGCGGCCAACGTTTATGCCGGCAAGCGCATCGTCGGGGTGTGCATCTGGTACTCACAGGTCGGCCGTGCGAACTCTCAAACAGTCTGTTCGAACGCATCGAGCAACGGCTCGAGCTGGACGCCGGGTGGTGAGGTAGCCGTCGGGTGGGCCGACAACCTGAGCGATGGATGGCCGGCCACCCAGTTCAACATCCGGACCACGCGCGTCGACCCAGGAATCTACTGAGTCGCACCGTGCAGGGCTTGGCACACGCCAAGCCCTGCACCGCCGCTCACTTCATCGAGACATTAGAGGCGGGATAATCTTCCGATGGTTCTTTCCAAGCAGAACGTTCCCGCAGTGCGCTTCGCACTGGTTGCCCTGTTCGTTGCCGCCCTGTTGCTGCAGTTTTGGCTCGTTCCAAGCGTCGCTGCGCAGGCCGCGACCCAGTACCCCGAGTATGCGGACCTGGCGCGCCCGTACGTCATCGCCATCGGAATTGCGATCGGATTATTTGAGTTGGCCCTCGTCGCCGCGTGGCAGGTACTGTCCGCCTCGACCGCAGACAACCGCCCTCAGCGGCGGAATTGGGCCACGATCTTCACTTTTGCAATCGTTCTTTCAGGCTTGATGTTCGCAGGCATCTTCGTTCACGTTGGGTCGGTAGCGCGCGTCGGCGGCCCACCAGTGCTCTTCGGCCTGCTCGCCGCTCTCGCCGTCGTCGTCTTTGCGGTGGTGCTGCGACGCAAGACATCGGAGCTCACAGTCGGAGATGCCGAGAACTAGCCACGCTGGACACCAGCAACCACGGATGCGTCGGTTCGATGGCATCGACGCAGGCCGAGGGGCTGTTCGCACCGTGCGCGTGCGCGATTGAGGCGATAGCTGGCGGTGCCGTTCCCGGCAATGGCGCCGCGATGGGTGAGCCGCTCCACGATCGCGGCGTCTCAGTCGAATGCGGCTGACGATCGCATTCTCAAGTTGGTCCCAACAATTGGTAACGCACCGAGCTTCGGTGGAAATAGCTCAGAATGTGATGGTGCTTCCAGCTTCGACGTCCGCGGACCCGTATGGGTGAGCGGGAATTCGAGGCGCTGTTTCGCACGTACCATCCGGTACTCGTGTCAGCTGCGTACAACCGGCTGAGCGACATCGGCGATGCCGAAGACGCCGCGGCGGAGGTGTTCGCGCAGGCCTGGCGGCGTCGAGAGGAAGCTACGCATGTGCTCACCATCGCGTGGCTGTACTCGACGCTCCGTAACGTCGTCGGCAACCAGTACCGCGGACGCACTCGACACGCGCGCCGGGTCGAGCAGGCCGAGTCTGCCCACCGCGATCCGGCCACCGGCACCTCCGACGACGCGCTCGACGTGCGTGCCGCGGTGAACCGCCTCGACCCGGCCGATCGCGAGTTGATCTGGATGGCGTATTGGGAGGACCTGACGCGCGATGAGATGGCCGAGATTCTCGGGTGCTCGGCCGCGACACTGCGGGTGCGTCTGCACCGGGCGAAGAAACGCCTCGAGCTCTCTCTTGCCGCGCTTGCGAACGACCCAGGGGACGCCGGTTCGCCAGTCGTGACTGTGAACGAAGGAACGTTATGAACGACTTCGAACTGGCCCGGCGCCTCAGCGACGCGCGTCCGAACCTCCCGCGCCGAGGCGACGCTCTCGCTCCGCGTGCGGAAGGAACGCTGCAGGGGATCATGACGGACACGATGACCCCGAGTCGTCCGCGTCGATCATCGATCGTGTTCTCGATCGCGGCCGCCGTTGTTGTGCTGCTGGCGGTCACGATCGGCATACTCGTCATTCCCCGCCCTGCGGCCGTTTACGCTTCCGCTACTCCTCCGCTACTGCAACCCACGCCAATCAACGGGACTTCGGAGCAGCTTCTGATGGATTTGAGCTCGAGCCTGAAGGATGGCGAGACGACCTCCACCGTCCAGATTCAGTCCTGGGCACTCTCGATGGATGTTGGCAACGAAGGTGTGATCGAGAAAGTCAGCATCGAACCAGAGGTTCGCAGCGTGGTCCACACTTCCGAGGGATCTCGTCTCGAAGTCCGACGGGGCAAACCGTACGACTCCGACGGGCGCCCGATCCAGGTCGATGGGTACCAGGTCGGCGAACTGATCTGGGCAAGGGACTACGGGCCGGGCGAGTTCCCCTTCATGTTCGGACCGGCACCGGTGTCGCCGTTGGAGTTCGGAGACTATCTTCGCCGGCCTTCAGGTGCGGCCGAATGGACCACCGGCGAGTACATCGGCGGCCTGACCTCAGTGCTCAACGAACGTCGACTCACAGCGGATCAATCCAAGGCCGCACTCGAGTTCCTGGCGGGCCTACCCGAACTGAATGTCGAGGGCAGAGTGATGGACCGACTCGGCCGTTCGGGTATTGCCTTCGCGACCGAGACCCGCGCCCCGGGGGAGTTCGTGGATCGCGTCATTGTTTCGGACGAGGGTCTCGGCATCCTCTCCGTCGAAACCACATACGTGGGACACGACCGCACTGACATCCAGGCGCCTGCGGTCTTCAGCTACTTCGCCTGGGAATGAAAGGCCCACCCGTTGCGCTTCACCCGAACTGCGGCAATGCTCTCCCTCGCTGCCGCGCTCCTCACCCTGCCCACCGCACCCGCGCTCGCCACTGAAGCGGATGATGCGATACAACAGCGGATCGACCAAGTGCTCGAAAGACTTTCCCGGTGGCGTGCAAACTGCCACGAACGAAGTCTCCTGGAATGGCGGAGACGTGATTCTCACTCTGGCCTCCGACGGACAAGCGAGTCGCGGAGTCGGGAGCTGCCCAACTGGCTCGCACTGCGCCTACAGCGAGTACGGTCTGCTCGGGAGCAAGATGACATTCGCAACATGCGCGACATCATCTGTCGCCCCGCTCGGACACCCGGTTCTCTCCATTGCAAACGCCCGCAGCGTGGTCGTTCGCGCATACAACAGCATTGGCGTTGTTGGATCCGTGTCTGCGAACGGCTCGGTCGACGCCAACTGGGGAACGTCGAAGGTCGGCTGTTAGCCCAGAGTGCCCTGGTGGCGTCGCAGCGATCGCCTCTATGTCCTCGATCAACGTCGGATCGCCCTGGAGATGCCTCAGCTTCTCGAACTCACGTTCTGAGCCCAAAAGCGGGGCGAATCGTCATTCAAGCCCACGCGAGCAGCGCTGACATCGGCCTGAGAGCGATCGGGCCACACCTCGAACGCGGAATCGCCAGTTCTGGGGATGCAGAAACGGCCCGAAACCTCTCTGAGGTCCGGGCCGTTTCTCATTCGCTAACGGGATTCAGCTGAATCGCTAATTCCCTGTGTGCGCGAGGGGGGACTTGAACCCCCACACCCTTGCGAGTACTGGCACCTGAAGCCAGCGCGTCTGCCAATTCCGCCACTCGCGCATCTGTGGTCGCACCTGAATGCGTCCAGCCACGAGAGCCTAACATCTTGCGGGGGCAAAGGCCATTCGGGCCAGGAGCGGCCGGAATGCAGCCCGCCAGCAGTCCGATCGGACGCGCGAAACCGACGCGCAGAGCCTCCGCAAACCGTCCCCGAACCAGCAGCGAACCCTCCGTGAATGCTCCGAACCGGCATCCGCCCTCGCGCTCCCGCACCCCGGCGCAATAGCATCGAACGGCTGGCCCCAGAGCCGCGACCGGCACGACGAAAGGACGGCCGTGACCTCGCCAGACACCCCAGAACCCCGCAGCAATTCGACGCCGGCAAAACCGGCCGACATCGACCTCAGCGGCATCCGCGGCTGGCTCTTCGACCTCGACGGGGTGCTCACGCCGACCGCGGTCGTGCACATGCACGCGTGGTCGCGCCTGTTCACGCCGTACCTCGAGGCGCACGGCGTCGCGCCCTATGTCGAGGGCGACTACTTCGCGTACATCGACGGCAAGCCCCGCTACGACGGGGTGCGGAGCCTGCTCGAGAGCCGCGGCATCCGCATTCCCGAGGGCGAGGTGACCGACTCCCCCGACCAGGAGACCGTGCACGGCCTCGGCAACCGCAAGAACGACGCCTTCAATGCAACGCTCGCCGACGAGGGCGTCGCGCCGTACCCCGCGAGCCTGGCATTCCTCGATGCGGTCATCGCGAGCGGATGCCGCGTGGCCGTCGTCTCGAGCTCGAAGAACGCCCCCTCGGTGCTGGCCGCCGCGGGCATCGACGACCGGTTCACCGTCGTGGTCGACGGTCTCGTGGCGGCTCGCGAGGGTATCCGTGGAAAGCCGGCGCCCGACATGTTCGACCGGGCCGCCGAGCTGCTCGACCTCCCGACGATCGCGTGCGCCGTGGTCGAAGACGCCGAGTCGGGCGTCAAGGCGGGCGCCGACGGCGACTTCGCCCTCGTGGTGGGCGTCGATCGCGGCGTGGGCCGCGAGACCCTGCGCGAGCTCGGCGCCGACGTCATCGTCGACGAACTCGACGAGTTGCTGCCGGCGGTCGCGCGAGCGGCCGACCGCACCGGCACGATCGCCGGCTCCGCGACATCCGCCCCCGAACTCCCCCACTCCGACCCCGCAGTAGAAAGGGACGCCGAATGAGGTTCGCCGACACCGATCCCCTCGACCGCAACCGGTTCCCCATCGACGAGTGGGCGCTCGTCGAGACCGAGTTCGGCCTCGACGACATGGGCCGCACCGAGACGCTGTTCGCCGTCGGCAACGGCTACCTGGGCCTGCGCGGCAACATCGAGGAGGGGCGCGACGGGCACCTGCACGGCACGTTCGTGAACGGGTTCCACGAGACGTGGCCCATCCGCCACGCCGAAGAGGCGTTCGGGTTCGCGCGCGTCGGGCAGACGATCGTGAACGCGCCCGACGCGAAGGTGATCCGTCTCTACGTCGACGACGAACCGCTCGTGATCACGATCGCCGAGCTGATCGACTACGAGCGCCGCCTCGATTTCCGCCAGGGCGCCCTGTCGCGTGCGATCGTGTGGCGCACGCCGTCGGGCAAGCATGTGCGCATCACGAGTCGCCGCATGGTCTCGTTCACCGACCGGCACCTCGCCGTGCTCGACTACGAGGTCGAGATGCTCGACGACGATGCCGCGGTGACGATCTCGAGCCAGATCCTCAATCGTCAGGACGGCCGCGACGAGTACCGCTCCGGCGTGCAGGAGGTGCCGAGCGCGTTCGACCCGCGCAAGGCGGAGATGTTCGCCGACCGCGTGCTGCAGCCGCGCGTGCAGCGCCACGAGGACGGCCGCTACATGCTCGGCTACCAGTGCACGAACTCGGGCATGACGATCGCGGTCGGCGTCGAGCACGCCATCTCGACCGACAACTCGTTCACCGAGACCGGCACGATCGGCGACGACCTCGCGAAGCACATCTACCGGGTGCGCGCCGAACAGGGCAAGCCGATCCGCGTCACGAAGTTCATCAGCTACCACACGGCACGCAAGGTACCGTCGCGCGAACTCGTCGACCGCTGCGACCGCACGCTCGACCGGGGCGCCGAGCAGGGCGTCGCCGAGCTGTTCGAGCACCAGCGCGCATGGCTCGACGACTTCTGGGAGCGGTCGGATGTCGCGATCGACGGTGAACCCGAGGTGCAGCAGGCCGTGCGGTGGAACCTGTTCCAGCTGGCGCAGGCCACCGCCCGAACCGACGGCGACGGCGTCGCGGCGAAGGGCGTGAGCGGCTCGGGCTACGGCGGACACTACTTCTGGGACACCGAGATCTACGTGATGCCGTTCCTCAGCTTCACGGCGCCGATCGTGGCGCGCAACGTGCTGCGGTTCCGCCAGCGCATGCTCGACAACGCGCGCGCTCGAGCGCTCGAGTTGAACCAGCGCGGCGCACTGTTCCCGTGGCGCACGATCAACGGGCTCGAGTCCTCCGCCTATTACGCGGCGGGCACCGCGCAGTACCACATCGATGCCGACATCGCCTTCGCGCTGTGCCAATACGTCGCGGCCACGGGTGACACCGACTTCCTCGGGCGCGGGGCGATCGACGTGCTCGTCGAGACGGCCCGCATGTGGGAGGACCTGGGGTTCTGGCGCTCCGGCGCGACGACCGACGACGTCTTCCACATCCACGGCGTCACGGGTCCTGACGAGTACACGACGGTCGTGAACGACAACCTCTACACGAACGTGATGGCGCGGGCGAACCTCGCGTCCGCGGCATCCGCCGTCGACAGCCTGCAGCTGCGCGACCCGGTCGCGTATGCGAAGCTCGTCGCCCGGCTGGGCGTGACGGCCGGCGAGGTCGGCGAATGGCGGCGCGCCGCCGCGCACATGCACATCCCGTTCGACGAGCAGCTCGGCGTGCACCCGCAGGACTCCGCGTTCCTCGAGAAGGAGCTGTGGGACCTCGAGAACACACCCGAGAGCAGCCGCCCCCTGCTGCTGCATTACCACCCGCTCGTCATCTACCGCTTCCAGGTGCTGAAGCAGGCCGATGTCGTGCTCGCGCTGTACCTGCAGGGCGACCGCTTCTCGGCCGAGCAGAAACTCGCCGACTTCGAGTACTACGACCCGCTGACCACGGGCGATTCGACGCTCTCCGCGGTCGTGCAGTCGATCATCGCCGCCGAGGTCGGCTACCACGACCTCGCGGTGCGCTACTTCCGCTCGGCGCTCTACGTCGACCTCGCCGACCTGCACCACAACGCGGCCGACGGCGTGCACGTCGCGTCGACGGGCGGCGTGTGGGGGGCCCTCGTCATGGGCTTCGGCGGATTCCGCGACCACGGCGGGCGGTTCACGTTCGATCCCCGCCTGCCCGATGAATGGCGCCGGCTCGAGTTCCGCATCGCGCTGCGCGGCACGAGGCTGCGCGTCACGGTCGAGGCCGACTCGATCGCCTTCCACGTCGAGCAGGGCGAGTTCGCCGAGGTCTCGGTGCGCGGCGAGAAGATCTTCGTTCAGGCCGGGACGGATGTCTCGGTGCCGCTCGACGGCCAGGGCCCGCGGCTGACCGGCGCACCGCGCATGAAGGATGTCACGGGCTCGCGTCGCTCCGACGGCACCCTCCTGACCGCGTCGATCCCGACGCTCTCGCTCGACCTCGACAGCGACGAGACCGCCATCCCGGTGGACTGAAGACGCCCGTTCCCAGTGGAGCGGGCTAGCATGTCACACAATCACGGAACCGGATCGGGAGACCTGTGGGCCTACTGGACAACTTCGAGAAAGGTCTCGAGCGCGCCGTCAACGGCGCCTTCGCGAAGACCTTTCGCTCGGGGCTGCAGCCCGTCGAGATCACCGCTGCGCTGAAGCGCGAGCTCGACACCAAGGCTGCGGTCGTGTCCCGCGATCGCGTGCTCGTGCCGAACCAGTTCGTGGTGCGCATGGCGCCCGCCGACCACGAGCGCATGACCTCGCTCGGCCCGGCGCTCACCGACGAACTGGTCGACCTCGTGCAGAAGCACGCCGCGAGCCAGCACTTCCAGTTCGCCGGAGGCATCACGATCTCGCTCCGCTCCGACGCCGGCCTCTCCGAGGGCATGGTGCAGGTCGACTCGCGCAACGTGAAGGGCCAGGTCGCCTGGACCCCCGTGCTCGACATCGGCGGCACGCGGCATCCGATCATCAAGGGGCGCACGGTCATCGGCCGCGGCAGCGAGGCCGACGTCACGATCGACGACTCCGGCGCCTCGCGCCGGCACGCCGAGGTGCAGTGGGACGGCTCGCGTGCCCGGGTTCGCGACCTCGGCTCGACGAACGGCACGCAGTTGAACGGCGCGCGCGTGACCGAGGCGATCCTCGAACCCGACTCCGTCATCACCATCGGGCGCTCGCGTATCGTGTTCCGGGTGCTCGCCCAAGCCGCATCCCCCTCGCCCCGCGCCGACCCGGCCACCGAACGTCATGACGTCGGCGGGTTCTGGGGGCCGGCCGAATGAGCGAACTGACGCTGCTGATCCTGCAACTCGGCTTCCTCCTGCTGCTCTGGGCGTTCATCTTCTCGATCGTCTACGCCCTGCGCAGCGACCTGTTCGGGCAGCGCGTGCGCAAGCTCCAGCCCGAGAGCGCCGCGGCCTCCTCGCCGGCGGCGTCGTTCCCGGCCGCCGCGCCCGTCGCCGCGGCGGCGGCCACGGCGCCCGTCTCGCGCCAGACCGCGCCGCCCGCCGGCGACGGCCCCCTGAAGCTCGTGATCACGAGCGGCCAGAAGGCCGGCACCGAGTTCCCCCTCGGCCGCGACGAGATCACGATCGGCCGGTCGAGCGACTCGGCGATCATCATCCGCGACGACTACACGTCCACCCACCACGCTCGCATGATGCTCTGGAACGGTCAGTGGATGCTGCAGGACCTCGACTCGACCAACGGCACCTTCCTCAACGGGGCGCGCGTCACCGTGCCCGTGCAGATCCCCCTCGGAGCGACCATCAAGGTCGGAGCGACGACGTTCGAGCTGCGGCGGTAGCCCATGGCCTCGATCAAGGCGAGCGCCGCCGTCTCGCATGTCGGGCGCATCCGCGCGAACAACCAGGACTCCGGGTACTCCGGGCGCCGGTTGTTCCTCGTGGCCGACGGCATGGGCGGGCACGCCGGCGGTGACGTCGCGAGTGCGATCGTCACCCAGCGCGTCGCCGAGGCCGACGCCGACTACCAGTCCGCCCCCGAGGCCGCCGCGGCGCTCGAGGGTGCACTGATCTCGGCGAACCGCCGGCTCGCCGAGACCGTGGCCGGCCACTCCGAGCTCACCGGCATGGGCACGACCGCGTCGGCCATGCTCCTGCACGAGGACCGCATGGTCATCGCGCACATCGGCGACTCGCGCATCTACCTGCTGCGGTCCGGCGAGCTCAGTCAGATCTCGATCGACCACACGTTCGTGCAGCGGCTCGTCGACGCCGGACGCATCACCGCCGAGGAGGCGATGGTGCACCCGCGCCGCTCGGTGCTCATGCGCGTGCTCGGCGACGTCGAGGCCTCCCCCGAGATCGACTCGATGGTGCTCGACACCCGCCCTGGCGACCGTTGGCTGATCTGCTCCGACGGCCTCTCCGGCGTCGTCTCGTTCGACGAACTCCAGGAGCAGCTCGCGGCCGACGCCGGCGCGAAGCAGGTCGCCGATCGGCTCGTGAAGGCCTCGCTCGACGGCGGCGCCCCCGACAACGTCACCGTGGTGATCGTCGACATCGGCGACCCGCCCGCACCCGCGACCCCGCCGCTCGTGGTCGGCTCCGCCGCCGCGCCGCTCGCCTTCGGAGCGCCGGCCGAGCCGATGCGCGCCCGCGCCATCCGCCTCCCGGCCTTCCGCCCGCACCCGGTGCAGGAGACGCACTTCGAACCGGACTCCGAGGACTTCTTCGACGAGATCCTCGAAGAGGACGCCCGTCGCCGTCGCCGTCGGCGCTGGGTGTGGGGCTTTTGGATCTTCGCGCTCATCGCGGCGATCGTCGTGGTCGTCGTGCTGGGCTACCAGTGGACCCAGACCCGCTTCTACGTGGGCGAGTCCAACGGCCGCGTCGCGATTTTCCAGGGCATCCAACAGGACATCGGACCCATCTCGATGAACGAGCTCTACCGCGAGACCGCCGTCGACGTCTCCGAACTCCGACCGTACGACCAGCAGCGCGTCGAGAAGACCATCACCGCGGGCTCGCTGACCGACGCGACGAAGATCGTGTCCCGATTGGAGGAGTCTCTTGAGTGACTTCGACGGTCTGGTCGGCCAGGCGCCGGCGGGGCAGGCCTCCCCGGCGAAGCCGCCCGCGAACACGCCGCCGACCGGCATCCGACGCATCAGGATGCCGCAGCGACTGCGCAACCTCGAGCTCTGGCTGCTGCTCGTGGCCTGCCTCATCAATGCGGGCTCGATCATGCTCGTGCAGCTCGGCGCGCTCGGCCGCATCGACACCCAGCTCGTGCTGCTCGGCGCCGGACTCTCGGTGCTCGTGTTCGGCCTGCACATCGCGATGCGCTTCGTGGCGCGCGACGCCGACCCGTTCCTGCTGCCCATCGCGACCGTGCTCAACGGCCTCGGCATCGCGATGATCTACCGGATCGACATCGCCGACGGCGACTCCGGGTGGGAGAGCGCGGCCGTCCGCCAGATCGTCTGGAGCGCGATCGCGATCATCTGCGCCATCGCGACGATCCTGGTCATCCGCAACCACCGGGTGCTGTTCCGGTACACGTACGTCGCCGGCTTCGTGGCGATCATCCTGCTCATGCTGCCCCTCGTGCCCGGCCTCGGCCAGAACCGCGGCGGCGCCCGGGTCTGGATCGGCATCGGCGACATCGCGACCTTCCAGCCCGGTGAGATCGCGAAGATCGCCCTCGCGGTCTTCTTCGCCGGCTACCTCGTGCGCAACCGGGACTCGCTGTCGATGGTGGGCAAGCAGTTCCTCGGCATGCGGTTCCCCCGGGCGCGCGACCTCGGCCCGCTGCTCATCGTGTGGGCGCTGTCGATGAGCGTCATCGTGTTCCAGCGCGACCTCGGTACGGCGCTGCTCTACTTCGGGCTGTTCCTCGTGATGCTCTACGTCGCGACCAGCCGGCTCTCCTGGGTCGTCCTCGGGCTCTCGCTCTTCCTCGCGGGCGCGCTCATCGCCGCCCAGACGCTCGACTACGTGAACAACCGCTTCCAGAACTGGCTCGACCCGCTGAGCGACGCGAGGTACAACGCCGACCCGGGCGGCAGCTACCAGCTCGTGCAGGGCCTCTTCGGCCTGGCGAACGGCGGCCTGATCGGCACCGGATGGGGCCAGGGCAGCCCCGAGCTCACCCCGGTGCCCCAGAGCGACTACATCATCGCCAGCCTCGGCGAGGAGCTCGGCCTCGCCGGCCTGTTCGCGATCCTCGCCCTCTACGTGCTGCTCGTCGCCCGCGGATTCCGCATCGGCTTCGCCGGCCAGGACGACTTCGGCAAGCTGCTCGGCGTCGGCCTCGCGTTCGTCATCGCGCTGCAGGTGTTCATCGTCGTCGGCGGCGTCACCCGCGTGATCCCGCTCACGGGCCTGACGACGCCCTTCCTCGCCGCGGGCGGATCCTCGCTCGTGGCCAACTGGATCATCATCGCGCTGCTGCTGCGGCTCTCCGACACGGTCCGCAACCATCCGAGGCTGGTGATCGACGGATGAATCGCGAACTCAAACGCGTCAGCATCTTCTCGCTGCTGATGTTCGTGGCGCTGTTCGTCTCGACGACCGTCATCCAGTACTTCGCGGCGGGCGACCTCGCGGCAGACCCTCGCAACGCCCGCACGCTGTACGCGAGCTTCTCGGTCGAGCGCGGTCCCATCCTCGTCGACGGCACGCCGGTCGCGTTCTCGCAGCCCTCCGACGATGATTACAAGTTCCTCCGCGTCTACCCGAACGGACCGCTGTACGCGGGCATCACGGGCTACATCCCGGTGAACGGCGAGGCCACCGGCCTCGAGAGTTCGCTCAACGAGTACCTCAGCGGGCAGGACTCGAGCCAGTTCTTCGACAAGATCAACCGGCTCATCTCCGGCCAGGACCCGATGGGCGCGTCCGTGGACATCGCGATCGACCCCGTGGCCCAGCAGGCCGCCTGGGACGCCCTCGGCGACTACCAGGGCTCGGTCGTGGTCACCGAACCGGCGACCGGGCGCATCCTCGCCATGGTCACCAAGCCCACCTTCGACCCGAACTCGATGGTCGTGCACGACGGCGCCGCGGTCGAGGCCACCTACGAGGGGCTCCTCGCCGACCCGAGCGAGCCGCTCATCAACCGGGCGATCGGCGGCGACATGAACCCGCCCGGGTCGGTCTTCAAGCTGGTCGTGACGGCCGCCGCGCTCGAGTCGGGCCGCTACACGCCCGAGAGCACGTTCCCGAACCCCGGCACGCTCACGCTCCCCGGCACCGACTCGGTCGTGATCAACTCCGGCGGCGGAACCTGCGGCGGCGGTGCAACCGTCACCCTCGCCGACGCCCTGCGCCTCTCGTGCAACATCCCGTTCGCCGAACTCGGCATGGAGCTCGGCGACGACGCCATCCGAGAGCAGGCCGAGAAGTTCGGATTCAACCACGAGTTCGAGATCCCCACCACGACCGAGGCGAGCGTCTACCCCCGCGGCCTCGACGAGCCGCAGACCGCACTCAGCGCATTCGGCCAGTACACCGTCCGGGCGACCCCGCTGCAGATGGCCGTCGTCTCGGCGACCATCGCCAACGGCGGCATCGTGATGAACCCGAACCTGGTCGACCAGATCACCGCACCCGACTTCACCCCGCTGCAGGAGTTCGAGGGCTCCGAATTCGGCCGCGCGATCAGTGAGGATACCGCCAAGACCATGACCCAGATGATGGTGAACGGCGTCGAATCCGGGGCCGCGAGTAATGCAAGAATAGACGGCGTCAGCGTGGCCGGTAAGACGGGTACAGCGGAGAACGGCGAGGATGACCCTTACACCTTGTGGTTCACCGGTTTTGCCCCCGCAGACAACCCTCAGTATGCGATCACGGTACTCGTGGAGGATGGCGGGGGACTTGGTCAGGAGGGGTACGGCAATCTCATCGCCGCACCCATCGCAAAGCAGGTACTAGAGGCGGTGCTGAACAAATGAGACCGAGCGCAGGGCTCACCTTCGGGGGGCGCTACGAACTGCAATCCCGCATCGCGATCGGCGGGATGGGCGAGGTGTGGCAAGCCACCGACCTCGTCATCGGCCGACAGGTCGCGATCAAGATCTTGAAAGACGAGTACCTCGGCGACCCGGGCTTCCTGGAGCGCTTCCGCGCCGAGGCCCGCCACGCCGCGCTCGTCAACCACGAGGGCATCGCCAATGTCTTCGACTACGGCGAAGAGGAGGGCAGCGCCTACCTCGTCATGGAACTCGTGCCCGGCGAGGCGCTGTCGACGATCCTCGAGCGGGAACACGTGCTCTCGACCGACAAGGTGCTCGACATCGTCGCGCAGACGGCGAACGCCCTGCAGGCCGCGCACGCGGCGGGGCTCGTGCACCGCGACATCAAGCCCGGCAACCTGCTCATCACACCCGACGGTCGCGTCAAGATCACCGACTTCGGCATCGCGCGCATCGCCGACCAGGTGCCGCTCACGGCGACCGGCCAGGTCATGGGCACCGTGCAGTACCTCTCGCCCGAGCAGGCCTCCGGTCACCCGGCCTCGCCGACGACCGACATCTACTCGCTCGGCATCGTCGCCTACGAGGCCCTCGCCGGCCGTCGCCCGTTCACGGGCGAGTCGCAGGTCGCGATCGCGATGGCGCAGATCAACGAGACGCCGCCCGACCTTCCGGTCACGGTCTCCGAGCCGGTGCGCAACCTCGTCTACGCGTGCATCGCGAAGAACCCCGCCGAGCGGCCCCCGACCGCGGCGCACCTGGCCCGAGCTGCCTCTGCGCTGCGTCGAGGCGACGTTCAGGGTGCCGCCGTCGCCGTGCCGGCGGTGCTCGGCCTCGCCGGCGGCGCGACCGCGGCGACCATGCTCATGCCGCAGCAGGGCGCGACGGCCGCCACCACGGTGCTCGGCGCCGCTGGGGCAGGTGCGGTCGCCACCGAGGAAGCCGAAGAGGCGACCGAGGAGAAGAAGCGCAACCCGTGGACCTGGCCGCTCATCGTGCTGATCGCCGTGCTGGCGATCGTGCTGATCGGCACGATCATCGCGCTCGCGGTGAACGGCGGCGGCGGCGGCGAGAAGACCCCTGCGAGCACGACGGCGAGTGCCTCGCGCAGCGCGCCGCCGAGCTCCGCCCCGCCGACCTCGGCGGCGCCCACCACCGCGCAGATCACCGCCGCCGATTTCGTTGGCCTCTCGGTCGACGACGCGCGCGCCAAGCTCGGCGAGCTCGGCATGGTCGCGAACGGCGTCGAGGGCAAGCCCGCCGCAGATCCGTCGGGCACCGGCATCGTCTACGAGGTGAACCCGACCGGACCGGTTCCGATCGGCAGCCAGGTCACGGTCACGTTCTACGCGGCACCCGAGACCCCCTCGGCGCCCGGCTCGGCACCCACGGTCTCGCCGGCCACGGTCACCGCCGGCGGCTCGATCCAGGTCTCCTGGTCGGCCGCGCAGTGCCCCGCCGGTCAGACTCGCTCGGGCTACCAGGTGAACGTCGAAGGACCGGCCGCGGCTGCTCCCCCGCTCGGCGCCGACGCGACGAACGTGACGATCACGGCGAACGCCGACGCCAAGGCAGGCGAGACCATCCAGGTCAGCTACCTCTACTTCTGTGGAGCGCTGAGCTCGGATGCCTCGCCCGCGGCGACCGTGACCATCGCCGGAGCCCCGCCCGCGACGAACACCTCAGGCGGCTAGGCACCGAATCATCATCGCGCGGCTGCCTCGACCCGAGGCAGCCGCGCATCACACCACCAATCGCGACACATGAGAGGGATCGACGGCACGTGACTGACGACGGACAGATTCTCGCCGGGCGCTATCGCGTCGGTCAGCTCATCGGTCGCGGCGGCATGTCCGACGTCCACGTCGGTCAGGACACCCGGCTCGGCCGCCAGGTCGCGATCAAGCTCCTCAAGCCCCAGCTCGCGACCGACCCTGCGTTCCGCATGCGCTTCCGCCAGGAGGCGCAGTCCGCCGCGCGCATGGCGCACCCGACGATCGTGCGCGTCTTCGACGCCGGCGAAGAGACCGTCACGGATGCCTCGGGCCACGAGGTGCAGCTCCCGTTCATCGTCATGGAGTTCGTCGAAGGTCGCCTGCTCAAGGACATCATCCACGACGGCCCGCTCGAGCCGGCCGCCGCCGTGCGCGTGATCGACGGTGTGCTCACCGCACTCGAGTACTCCCACCGTGCCGGCGTCGTGCACCGCGACATCAAGCCCGGAAACATCATGATCACGACCACCGGCCAGGTGAAGGTCATGGACTTCGGCATCGCGCGGGCGGTGTCCGACTCGTCGACCACCGTGGCCCAGACGACGGCCATCCTCGGCACGGCGTCGTACTTCTCGCCCGAGCAGGCGAAGGGCGAGACCGTCGACGCCCGAACCGACCTGTACTCGACCGGTGTGGTGCTCTTCGAGATGCTGACGGGTCGTCCGCCGTTCCGTGGCGACACGCCCGTCGCGGTCGCCTATCAGCACGTGAGCGAGCGTCCGGTCAAGCCGAGCGTCATCAACCCCAAGGTCTCCCCCGCACTCGACGCCGTCGTCGTCCACGCGCTCGTGAAGACCCGCGAGGGCCGGTACCAGACTGCGGCCGAGTTCCGTGCGGACATCGACACCGCGGCATCCGGTCGTGTTCCGGTGCATCAGCGACCCGACGAGTCGACCATGCTGTTCGGCGCCCCCACCGGCTCGCTCTCGACCTCCGAGCTGGCGCTGCGCCAGCTCACCGAAGACGAGACGATGACGCGCACGCAGCGCCGTCCTCCGGCGATCTGGATCTGGTCAGGCATCATCGGCGTGATCGTCATCGTGATCGCCGTCATGTACTGGGCGTTCAACCTGCAGCCCACGGTCGAGGTGCCCTCCAACGCGCGCGAGGTGCCCGCCTTCGTCGACACCACCTACGAGGCCGCCGTCGAGCAGTTGCAGGAGTTGGGCCTCTCCGCCTCCCGCATCGATGAGACGAGTGCCGACGTGGCGGCAGGCAACGTGATCCGCTCCGACCCTGCGGCCGGCGAGATCGTCGACGCGAACACGCCGATCACGCTCTACGTCTCGGCCGGGCGCGAGGCGGTCGCGGTTCCAGACGTGCGCAACGCCGCCCTCGATCAAGCGAAGGCGACGATCACCGGGGCCGGTCTCGTTCCCGGCTCCGAGACGCGAGTGACCTCACCGACCGTGGCCGCCGATGTGGTGCTCGGCACGGACCCCGAGGCCGGCACGTCCGTCGAGGCCGGCGCGACCGTCAACTTCCGCATCTCGAACGGCATGGTGACACTGCCCGACCTCACCGAGCAGACGCTCGAGGCGGCCTCGTCGCTGCTCACCGCCGAGAACCTGCAGCTGACGGCGGTTCCCAAGCCCGACCCGGGCTGCAAGGCCGAGCCGGGCTCGCCGGTCACGTACCAGTCTCTGGCGCCCGGCGATGTGCCTCAGCGCTCCTCGGTCGAACTCACGTACTGCGCGGGCTGAGCCGCAGCACTGCATCGCCGACGGCGCAGGTCGCCCCGGCCGCCGGATCGCCGGCGGTGGCGGCGCCGTTCAGTCGACGGTGCGCAGCAGCGGGTTGAGTCCGGCGGCGAGTGCCGGTGCGTCAGCCAGGCCCGCGACGGCGAGCCAGTTGCCGAGCATGCGGTATCCGCCCTCGGTGAGCACCGACTCGGGATGGAACTGCACACCGTAGATCGGCGCATCCACGTGGCGCAGTCCCATGATCACGCCGCCCTGCGTTCGGCTGGTCACGGCGAGCTCGTCGGGCAGCGTGCCGTCCACGACGGCGAGCGAGTGGTACCGCGTGGCCGTGAACGGCTGGGGAACGCCCTCGTAGAAGTCGCTGTCGTCGTGCGCGATGCTCGAGGTCTTCCCGTGCATGAGCTCTTCGGCGTTCGTCACGACACCCCCGAACGCCTCGGCGATCGCCTGGTGCCCGAGGCAGACCCCGAGCAGCGGGGTGCCCGACGCCAGCGCAGCGCGCACGAAGGGGATGGAGACGCCGGCATCCGACGGCTTGCCGGGCCCCGGCGAGAGCAGCACCGCGTCGTACTCGGCGAGACGCGCGGCCACCTCGGATTCGGGGAAGGCGTCGTTGCGAAGCACCTCGGTCTCGGCGCCGAGCTCCTGCAGGTAGCCGTTCAGCGTGTAGACGAAGCTGTCGTAGTTGTCGATGACGAGGATTCGGGTCATTGGTCCACCGTGACGTCGATCGGGTTGACGATGCCGTCGACCCAGGGGAACACCCACGTGAAGAGGGCGTAGACCGCGGCCGCGATGAGCAGCAGCAGGAGGATGACGCGCAGCCAGATGGGTCCGGGCAGGACCCGCCACAGTGCTCCGTACAACTCAGGACCCCCAGCTCGCGACGATGTCGGCGATCTCGGCCGGCGGACCGGCGGATGCGGGCTGCCACGAGTCGAGCACGCCGTACGCGACGAGGCGCTCGGCCGTCGAGTAGAGCGGGTTGCACGTGGTCAGCGTGATGATGCGATCGGTCGGCGCGATCTCGGGGTGGTGCGGCACCGCTGCCAGCACGTCGACCGTGGCGGGCGTGACGTACTCGAAGTCGCGGAACCGGTAGGTGTACCAGCCGTCCTTCGTCTGGATGTAGATCGGGTCGCCGAGCTGGAACTGCTCGATCTCGTGCATGCCGCCACCATAGGCGCTGCGGTGCGACGCGATCGCGAAGTTGCCGACTTGCCCGGGCATCTGCGTTCCGGGATAGTGCCCGACGCCGGTCTCGAAGCTGTTCAACACGTCGAGCCCGTACCCCTCGGCGATCTGGCGCACGGAGTCGTGGGTGTCGGGCGTATCGAACCTGGGCACGTACATGACGGCGAAGGCCTCGCCGTTGGGATACTCGGCCGGCCCGACGAGCGGTTCGCCGTAGGACGCTGGATCGGGGGCGGGCTGATCGCCCTGGGCGGCGCGCGCCTGCTCGATCCACTCGGAGCTCTGGGAGGATGCCGCGGCGGACTGCTGGCCCGCCATGATCGCGTCGTTCCACCACAGCTGCCAACCGAGGAACAGCAGGATCAAGGCGCCCGCGGTGAGGAGCAACTCGCCGAAGACGCCGACGACGCTGACCCGAGGCCGAGGCTTGGCGCCGTCGGCCGCGGCGCTCCGGCGCCCCCGGTCTCGACGGCGGCCTTCGGGCGGCGACTCGGACATGAGGACGATTCTATTCGGCCGTGAGGAGGCGTGGCTGTGAGTCGTGCGTTCCCTCGGATAGAATCGCCCGCATGGCACGTACGAAATCAACGAAGCCCGCGCGAGCGGAACAGGCGAGCGGCGAAGAAGCGCCCAACCCGGTCTGGTTCAAGCCCGTCATGTTCGGCTTCATGCTGCTCGGACTCGCCTGGATCATCGTCTTCTACGTGAGCCAGGGCAAGCTGCCCATCGCAGACCTCGGTTCGTGGAACATCCTCATCGGGTTCGGCATCGCATTCGTCGGCTTCCTGATGACGACGCGCTGGCGCTGAGCGGCTCCACTGGCTGAGCCGGCTCCACTGAACGACCGGAACGGGCGGATGCGGCATCCGCCCGTTTTGTGCGCCCGCAAGCCGGCTCACGGGCCGGAACGCACCGCAATTACACGGGTGTAACTCTCTCCCCAGTTGTGGAGGGAGGTGTGGATAACTAGAAGGCGCCGATCTTCCACGTCGCCACAAGCCATCCGATCACCAGCAGGAGCACGCTCAGTCCGATCAGCAGGCCGATCTGGACGCCGAGGCGCGCACGGGCCCTCGTCTCGAGGAGGATGAGGCCCACGAGCGCTCCGCCGATCAGGCCGCCGAGGTGCGCCTGCCAAGAGATGTTCGCACCGGGGATGAACCCGATCGCGAGGTTGATGGCCAGCAGGATGTAGAGCTGCGTCATGTTGCCGCCCAGCCGCCGCTGGATGACGACGAACGCCCCCATGAGGCCGAAGATGGCGCCCGATGCGCCCAGAACCTGCGAACCGGGTGCGGCGAACACCACGACGCCGATCGAGCCGGCCAGGCCGCTGATCAGGTACAGGGCGAGGAATCGTCCGCGGCCGAGCATCGGTTCGAGCAGTCGCCCGAAGATCCAGAGCGTGTACATGTTCAGCAGGATGTGGAAGAACAGCGACGTCGAGTGCAGGAACACCGATGTCAGGGCACGCCACGGCTCGGGGAAGACCTCGGTCATGAACACCGGGCTGAAGAACAGCGCGTTCGTCACGCCGAGGCCCGGAATCCACTGCAGCAGGTACACGAGGGCGGTGATGCCGATCAAGGCATACGTCACCACGGGTGCGCCGCGATCAGCGGCCGAACGGAACCTGGTGACCACCGCCGGCTTGGTGCGCGGCGCCGAGGCGCGCTGCTCGCGCATGCACTCGGGGCAGATCACGCCGACGGGCGCAGGTGTCTGGCATTCACCGCACACCGTGCGCCCGCAGCGCTGGCAGAGCACGAAGCTCTGACGGTCTGGATGCCGGTAGCAGAAGTTCGCGCGATCCGCGCCGGCATCCGTCACCTGATCGTCAGACCTGCTCGACGGTGACGCTCTCGATGACGACGTCGTCGAGCGGGCGGTCACGGCCATCGGTCGGCACGGAGGCGAGCTTGTCGACGATGGCCTGGCTCTCGGCATCCGTCACCTTGCCGAAGATGCTGTGCTTGCCCTGCAGCCATGTGGTCGGGCCGACCGTGATGAAGAACTGCGAGCCGTTGGTGCCGCGGCCGCCCTGGATGCCGGCATTGGCCATGGCGAGGACGTACGGCTCGGTGAAGTCGAGCTCGGGGTTGATCTCGTCGTCGAACTGGTACCCCGGGCCGCCGATGCCCTGTCCGAGCGGGTCGCCGCCCTGGATCATGAAGCCGGGGATGATGCGGTGGAAGACGACGCCGTCGTACAGCGGGTCGTTGCTCTTCTGGCCGGTTGCGGGGTGTGTCCACTCGATCTCGCCGGTCGCGAGCCCGACGAAGTTCTTGACGGTCTTCGGAGCGTGGTGGCCGTAGAGGTCGACCTTGATGGGTCCGAGGCTGGTGTTGAGCGTCGCGACTGCAGTGTGAATCGGCATTCCCTTATTCTGTCACGCGTGGATTCGTCAAGGGGAATGCACGTTTGCGACTCTCACCCCGCTTCCAGCTGTTTCGGTGGCAAGATGGAGTGATTCGCTGCACATCGATGGAGGGTCAGATGAGCCTGTCACGCAAGCGCCAGAAGGAACTCAAGCGGCTCCGCAGTAGTGCCGAAGATCTATGGGGAGACCAGCAGCAGGTCCTCGACCGCGCGAACGCGGTCGCACGTGAGGCGAGCCGCCAGATCAGTGCGCTCCACCACGAAGAGGTCGTTCCACGCGTCCGCACGGGCTACGAGAACTACGTGCGACCGGGCCTGAGCCAGGCCAAGGACTTCGCGTCGACCGCCGGTGACGGCGTCGAGCGCGCGCTCGGATCCGCACTCGGCTCCGTGCTGTCGATCGGCGACATCGCCAACGACGCTCGCGTGCGTCGTGCCGTTCAGCGCATCTCGCCCGCAGCGGCAGCTGCAGTCGCGAAGAAGCAGAAGAGCGGCCCCGGTTTCGGCGGGTACCTCGCCATCGGTGCCGGCATCGCGGTCGCCGCCGGTATCGCGTATGCGGTCTGGCAGACGTTCCGCGCCGACGACGAACTCTGGGTCGCCGACGACGAGCCCGGCTCCGCGCCCACCTCGTCCGCCGCGCTCTAGCAGCGACGTTCTCACGAAAGGCCCCGCCGGTCGGCGGGGCCTTTCGCGCGCCCGCAAACGTCCGCTCCGGTACGGTCGCCTCTCCGCCCCTCATTCAGTGCGTGCACTGAACTTCGAACGAATTCGCACGCTGCGCTTGCGGTTCCTGTGAACATGCCGGTATGTTCGTGTCTCGGCGAACACGCCCCGAAACAGAGAGAGGAGTTGAGTCCCATGATGAAGGTCACCTTTACGAAGCCGCGCACGGGATTCCTCCTCGTGCCTCCGGCCTGCTGAATCGCCCCGACCTCGCGCACGACGTGCGTGATCGTCACTCCGCCTGATCAGGCGTGAGCCCGCATGAGTCGCGACTCCGGTCGCCGCTCCTAGCGCTCTCGACGCCCTGCGATCAGCCACGCTCGTCGCCTTCCGGCGCGATCGCCCCCGGGTAGGTGCTCCGCCTCGTCTCCGACGTGCGTTGACGCCTGGCGTGCGCCCGAGCGCGCACTCGCACCTCCTCCCCCGCCGGCATCCCGTCGCGCGGATTCGCACCACCTCCAATGAAGGAATCACCGTGAACACCACGTCACTCACCGCTGCTCGCCCCGTTCCGGGACGCGCAGCGCTCTACCAACCGCGGGCCCTCGGCCTGCAGGAGCGCACCGCACGCCGGCTCGGCCTGGCGCTGCTCGACTGGAGCAACCGCCGCGAGGCGCTCCGCTCCCCCGAGACGGTACTGCTCCGACGCCGGACGGAGCTCGAGGCGCAGCGCGCCATGGGCGACCTGCAGCGCCAACTCGCGACACTCGGAAGCCCGCTCGTCTGATGAACGCCGCGACCGACATCACCGCCCGGCACGGATCGGATCCGGGTCTCGACCCGATCCGGTCCGTGCACGGCCCATCCATCGAGACGGTGGGCGCCTCGGATCACATCACCTGCGCCAGCTCGACGGCACCTCGCCGAGAGCGGAGCGGCGGCATCATCCGTCGATCCGTTGTCGGGGACGTGTCGGCGGCAGTGTGCTCACCGCAGTTCGCGCGACGGCGGCCATTCATGCGCCGGCACGCCGTCGGCCGGCTCGTCGGCGTTCAATTGCAAGGCGACGTCGACGAGGCCGACCTTCTTCAGCGAGGGCAGCTCGTCGAGCCGGAACCACTTGGCCTCGTCGCTCGAGCCGCCGACCTCGTTGCGCAGCGTTCCGCCCGTGACGTGAGCGCGGTAGACGACCCGCATGGCGTAGAGGGGCGCGGAACCCTTGAGGCGCTTCGCAGCAGGGACGATCATCGTGTCGATGCCGAGCAGTCGGTCGACGGCCGCGTCATGCCCGGTCTCCTCGCGCACCTCGCGCACGACGGCGATCGCCGGATGCTCGTCGCCCTCGATGCCGCCACCGGGAAGGGTCCACCCGGACCGCCCGTGCTCGTTCCAGTGGGAGAGCAGGATCTCGTCGTCGCGGATGATGACGGCGTACGCGGCGATGCGGATGTCCATCCGCACACTGTATCCGGTGCGACCGAGATGGTTGCCCCACGGATCGAGATCGACGTGCGACGGGAAACTGTGGAGCCTAGGAGATTCGAACTCCTGACATCCTGCTTGCAAAGCAGGCGCTCTACCAACTGAGCTAAGGCCCCTGGGTCGGGTGCCGATGGCACCCGATCTATGGAGTTATGGAGTGGGGATACGAGGACTTGAACCTCGGACCTCTTCGTTATCAGCGAAGCGCTCTAACCGCCTGAGCTATATCCCCGAATTTCGGCCGTGGAAAACACTACCCGAAGGTGGTCGAATATCCGAATCGAGCCGAAGACCGCGTCAGTTGTTGGTGAACCCGACGAGGATGCCGCCGGTGATCTTGACGCTCAGGTTGTACAGCACGGCGAGGATCGCGCCGAGCGCGGTCGTCACGACGAGGTTCAGCAGCGCTGCCACGATCGCGAAACCCATCACGTTGCCAAGCGAGAGCACGGCCGTGAGGTCGGTGCCGGCGCCCGCGACATCCTGAACCAGGGAGTTCAGGTTCTCGAAGATGCCCGTCGAGCTGAGCACCGTGTGCACGAGGAACGTGACCACGATGCTCACGACGGCCAACGCGACCGCGATCAGGAACGACAGCTTCACGGCCGACCAGAAGTCGATGTAGACCAGCCGCAGGCGCACCTGCTTGGCCGCGGGGCGGCGGTTCGACTTGCGTGCGAGCTTCTCGGCAACGCTACTCATAGACGGTTACTCCTCTCCCGTGGTCTCGTCCGCGTCGGTTTCGGCGGCGTCCTCCACGAGATTCCGTTCGGAATTCTTCGCGATCGCGATGATCCGGTCGGCTTCGGCGAACTTCGCGAAGACGACCCCCATCGTGTCCCTGCCCTTGGCGGGAACCTCGGCGACGTCAGAGCGTACCACCTTGCCACTGGCAAGAACCACAAGGACCTCGTCGGTGCGCGAGACGATCAGCGCGCCCGCGAGATCGCCTCGATCGTCGTTCAACTTGGCCACCTTGATGCCCAGTCCGCCGCGCTGCTGCTTGCGGTACTCCTCGATGCGGGTGCTCTTCGCGTACCCGCCCTCGGTGACCACGAACACGTAGGTGTCGGTCGGGCTGAGCTTCTGGCCGGCGACGTCCGCTGCGGCATCCGTGCTCGAATCGGTCGGCTCGAGCGGCGCGTCGGGGTCGGAGTGGGCGACGACGGATGCCTCGAGCAGGCTGTCTCCGTCGCGGAAGCTCATGCCCTTGACGCCCGAAGTCGAACGGCCCATGGGGCGAAGCGCCTCGTCGGTCGCCTCGAACCGGAGCGACATGCCCTTGCGGGAGACGAGGAGGATCTCGTCGTGCTCGTCGGCGAGCATGGCCGACACGAGCTCGTCGCCCTCGCGGAGGTTGATCGCGATGACGCCGCGCGAGCGGTTCGTGTCGTAGGCGGTGAGCTCCGTCTTCTTCACGAGGCCGTCGCGCGTGGCGAGCACGAGGTACTGGGCCACGGCGTAGTCGCGGATGTCGAGGATCTCGGCGACCTGCTCGTCGGGCTGGAGCTCGAGGAGGTTCGCGAGGTGCTGGCCCTTCGCGTCGCGGCCGCCCTCCTGCAGTTCGTACGTCTTCGCACGGTAGACGCGGCCCATGTTCGTGAAGAACAGCAGCCAGTGGTGCGTCGTGGTGACGAAGAAGTGCTCGACCACATCATCTGCTCGGAGCTGCGCGCCCTTGACGCCCTTGCCGCCGCGGTGCTGCGAACGGTAGTTGTCGCTCCGCGTGCGCTTGACGTACCCGCCGCGCGTGACGGTGACGACCATCTCCTCTTCGGGGATGAGGTCTTCGACCGACATGTCCCCGTCGAAGCCGGGCATGATCTGCGTGCGTCGGTCGTCGCCGAACTTGTCGACGATCTCTGCGAGCTCCTCGGAGATGATCGTGCGCTGCCGCTCGGGCGAGGCGATGATCGCGCGGTAGTCGGCGATCTCGTTCTCGAGCTTCTCGGCCTCTTCGACGATCTTCTGGCGCTCGAGGGCTGCGAGGCGACGCAGCTGGAGTTCGAGGATGGCCCGAGCCTGCAGCTCGTCGATGGTGAGCAGGTCGATGAGGCCGTCGCGAGCCTCTTCGACCGTGGGCGAGCGGCGGATGAGGGCGATGACCTCGTCGAGTGCATCGAGCGCCTTGAGGTAGGCGCGGAGGATGTGCATGCGCGCTTCGGCCTCGCGCAGCAGGTACTGCGTGCGGCGCACGATGACCTCGACCTGGTGGTCGACCCAGTGCGCGATGAAGCCGTCGATCGAGAGGGTGCGGGGCACGCCGTCGACGATCGCGAGCATGTTCGCGCCGAAGTTCTCCTGCAGCGGGGTGTGCTTGTAGAGGTTGTTCAGCACCACCTTGGCGACGGCGTCGCGCTTGAGCACGAGCACGAGGCGCTGGCCGGTGCGGCCCGAGGTCTCGTCGCGGATGTCGGCGATGCCGCCGAGCTTTCCGTCTTTCACCATGTCGGCGATCTTGATCGCCAGGTTGTCGGGGTTCACCTGGTAGGGCAGCTCGGTCACGACGAGGCAGGTGCGACCCTGCAGCTCCTCGACCGAGACGACGGCGCGCATGGTGATCGAACCGCGACCCGTGCGGTAGGCGTCGTTGATGCCCTTGACGCCGAGGATCTGGGCGCCGGTCGGAAAGTCGGGCCCCTTGATGCGCTGGATCAGCGCCTCTTGCAGCTCTTCGCGGGATGCCTCGGGGTTCTCGAGGTACCACTGGGCTCCGGATGCCACTTCGCGCAGGTTGTGTGGCGGGATGTTCGTCGCCATGCCGACCGCGATGCCGACCGAGCCGTTGACGAGCAGGTTCGGGAACCGAGCCGGCAGGATCGACGGCTCCTGCGTGCGACCGTCGTAGTTGTCCTGGAAGTCGACGGTCTCCTTCTCGATGTCGCGCACCATCTCGAGCGCGAGCGGAGCCATCTTCGTCTCGGTGTACCGAGGTGCGGCGGCACCGTCGTTGCCCGGCGAGCCGAAGTTGCCCTGCCCGAGCGCGAGGGGGTAGCGAAGGCTCCACGGCTGCACGAGTCGCACGAGCGCGTCGTAGATCGCGGTGTCGCCGTGCGGGTGGAACTGGCCCATGACGTCGCCGACCACGCGGGCGCACTTCGAGAACGCCTTGTCGGGGCGGTAGCCACCGTCGTACATCGCGTAGATCACCCGGCGGTGCACGGGCTTCAGGCCGTCGCGCACGTCGGGCAGCGCGCGCCCGACGATGACGCTCATGGCGTAGTCGAGATACGAACGCTGCATCTCGAGCTGCAGGTCGACCTGGTCGATGCGCCCGTGGATGCCGTGTCCGCCGTTGCTTGCGTCGGCGCGGGTCTCTTCGCCGCCCGCGCCGGGCTCGATCACATCAGATGTCAAGGAAACGCACGTCCTTCGCGTTCTTCTGGATGAAGTTTCGGCGGCTCTCGACGTCCTCGCCCATCAGGGTCGAGAAGATCTCGTCGGCGGCGGCCGCGTCGTCCATGGTGACCTGTAGCAGCGTGCGGGTCTCGGGGTTCATCGTGGTCTCCCACAGCTCTTGGTGGTTCATCTCGCCGAGACCCTTGTAGCGCTGCACGCCGTTGTCCTTCGGGATGCGCCAGCCCTTGGCCTGCCCCTCGACGAGCAGCGCGTCGCGCTCGCGGTCGGAGTAGACGTACTCGTGCTCGGCGTTCGTCCACTTGAGGCGGTAGAGCGGCGGCTGTGCGAGGTACACGTAGCCGAACTCGATGAGCGGCCGCATGTATCGGAAGAGCAGTGTGAGCAGCAGGGTCGTGATGTGCTGACCGTCGACATCGGCGTCGGCCATGAGCACGATCTTGTGGTACCTGGCCTTGTCGGTGTTGAAGTCCTCGCCGATGCCGGCACCGAATGCCGTGATCATGGCCTGGACCTCGGCGTTCGCGAGGGCGCGGTCGAGCCTGGCCTTCTCGACGTTCAGGATCTTGCCGCGGAGCGGGAGGATGGCCTGGGTCTCGGGATTGCGGCCCTGCACGGCGGAGCCGCCGGCCGAGTCGCCCTCGACGATGAAGATCTCGGAGATCGACGGATCCTTCGAGGAGCAGTCCTTGAGCTTGCCGGGCATGCCGCCGGATTCGAGGAGCCCCTTGCGGCGGGTGGCCTCGCGCGCCTTGCGGGCGGCGAGTCGCGCGGTCGCGGCCTGGATCGCCTTGCGGATGATCTCGCGGGCCTGCGTGGGGTTGCGCTCGAACCAGTCGCCGAGCTGCTCGCCCGTGACCTTCTGCACGAACGACTTCGCCTCGGTGTTGCCGAGCTTGGTCTTGGTCTGGCCCTCGAACTGCGGCTCGCCGAGCTTGACCGAGATGACCGCGGTCAGGCCCTCGCGCACGTCGTCGCCGGAGAGGTTGTCGTCCTTCTCCTTGATGATGTTCTTCTCGCGCGCGTACCGGTTGACGAGGGTCGTCAACGCGGCGCGGAAGCCCTCTTCGTGGGTGCCGCCCTCGTGCGTGTTGATGGTGTTCGCGTACGTGTGCACCGACTCGGAGTACGAGGTGGTCCACTGCATGGCGACCTCGAGTGCGATCTTGCGATCGGGATCCTCGGACTCGAACGAGATGATCTCGTCGTTCACGACGTCGTTCTTCTTCGAACGGTTGAGGTACTCGACGTAGTCGACGAGGCCGCGCTCGTAGAGGAACGTGTCGGTGCGCGGCGCCGCGGGATCCGCCTCGTGCTCAGCCGTGTCTTCGTGGGAGACCTCGTCGTGCCCGGCCCGGAGGTCGGTGAGCGTGATGCGCAGGCCCTTGTTGAGGAACGCGTACTGCTGGAATCGCGTACGGAGCGTCTCGTAGTCGAACTCGACGGTCTCGAAGATGTCGGTGCTCGGCCAGAACGTGATGGTCGTGCCGGTCTCGTCGCTCGCCTCGTCTTGCGAGAGCGGCGCGTCGGGAACGCCGACGGAGTACGACTGGCGCCACGCGTGCCCTTCGCGCTTGACCTCGACGTCGAGGCGGGTCGAGAGCGCGTTCACGACCGATGAGCCGACACCGTGCAGGCCGCCCGAGACGGCGTAGCCGCCGCCGCCGAACTTGCCACCGGCGTGCAGCACCGTGAGCACGACCTCGACGGTCGACTTGCCCTCGGACTTGTGGATGCCCACGGGGATGCCGCGACCGTTGTCGATGACACGCACCCCGCCGTCGGGCAGGATCGTGACGTCGATGGTGTCGGCATAGCCTGCAAGCGCCTCGTCGACGGAGTTGTCGACGATCTCGTAGACGAGATGGTGGAGGCCTCTCGGCCCGGTCGAGCCGATGTACATTCCCGGCCGCTTGCGGACCGCTTCGAGGCCCTCGAGAACCTGGATCTCATCCGCGCCGTATTCAGGCGCGCTCTCGGCCTTCGTCGGTTCCGCTGTCATGGGTGAATCGGGCTCCAAACCGTCGTACTGGCGACTCTCGATCCTATCAAACAGAGACGCCGGAGCAGCCCGGAAGCGCCGTTCTCAGGGGAGAACTCACCTCTGGCGACCGAATTTGCCGTCTCAGCCGTAGGTATCGCGTGGGCCCCGCCCTGGAATCGATCTGGGGCCCCTTTTCCAGGTGGGGGCGTCCGGCCCCTGAAAGCGGATGCTCTCGACGCCAGCTTCGGGGTATCCGTCGAGGATGCGGGTGACGAGGTCTGCACGCAGGATCCGCAACTGCGTCGCCCACGCCGTCGACTCGCACCGCACCTGCAGCACGCCGTGCTCGATGCCGATCGGCTCGGAGTGCGCCGCGATCTCGTCGCCGACGAGCGAGGACCACGACGCGAGCAGCTCGTGCTGCGACAGCGGCGCGCTCCAACCGAGCTGCGAGGTCAACCCGTCGATGGCATCCCCGAGCGGCTTCGGGTCGCGGCCCGGCGTGAACGGCTCGCTGCCCGATCGTTCGCGCGCCTTGCGTCGAACTCGTGCCCCGCCCGTCCGGGCCTGGCCGCCGAACACCTCGCGGAAGTGCTGGTAGACGCGGAGCGACTCCGATTCGCCGGGGCGCTCAGCCATCGGCCGATCCTGCCTCGGTGTCGAGTGCTGCGGCCGAATCTGCTCCCACGGCAGCGTCTGCGCCAGGGGCCGACTCGATCGCATCGGCCGGGTCGTCGTCGAGCACGGTTCCATGATCGATGCGGATGACGCGAGCCACCAGGTGCTCTGGCACATCTTCGAGCACAGCCGCCGTGACGAGCACCTGCTCGTAGCCGCCGATGGCGGCCGCCAAGCGCTCGCGCCGCGCACGGTCGAGCTCGGCGAAGACGTCGTCGAGCACGAGCACGGGATCGCCGGTCGCCGAGTCCCGACGGAGCAGCTCCGCCGACGCCAGTCGCAGCGCGAGTGCGAACGACCACGACTCGCCATGGCTCGCATAGCCCTTCGCGGGCAGACCGTTGAGCATGAGCAGCACGTCGTCGCGATGCGGTCCGACGAGCGTGACTCCTCGCTCGAGCTCCTTCGAACGCAGCGTGCGAAGGGCTTCGGCGAACCGCTGCGCGGTGGCCGAGACCGGCGCGCCACCGGCATCCGGAACCGAGTCGGTCGTGTCGGAGACGCTCTCGGGCGCATCGGCATCGGGATCGGCGCCGTCGATCGAGAGCATCGAACGCAGGCCGGGCGCATGATCGGCGTCGACGATCGAGGCATATGCCTCGGCCAACGGGCCGGCGAGTTCGACGACGAGCGCGACGCGTCGGTCGATGATCTCGGAGCCGAAGTGCACGAGGCGCTCGTCCCAGATGTCGAGGGTCGTGAGCTTGTCGGCCGCGAGCCCGCGAGCCCTGGCGCTCTTCAGGAGCGTGTTGCGCTGACGCAGCACCCGCTCGTAGTCGGCCATGACCCCGGCCAGCCGCGGGGTGCGCTGCACGAGCAGTTCGTCGAGCAGCCGACGACGCACCGAGGGCTCGCCGCGCACGATCGCCAGGTCTTCGGGAGCGAACAGCACGCTGTGCGCGTACCGCGCAAGCTCGCGGGTCTTCACCGGCGACCGGTTCAGTTGCGCACGGTTCGCGCCCTTGCGGTTCAGCTGGAGTTCGAGGAGCAGCTCGCGTTCGGCGTGAGCGAGCAGAGCGCGCACGATCGCGGCATCCGACCCGGCCTTGATCAGCGCCTGATCGTTCGAGACGCGATGCGAGCCCAGGGTCGCGAGGTAGCCGATGGCCTCGACGAGGTTGGTCTTGCCCTGACCGTTGCGGCCGACGAACACGGTCGTGCCTGGGCCCAACGTGAGTTCGGCCCTGGCGTAGTTGCGGTAGTCGGTCAACGAGAGCCGCACGACGTGCACGTCAGCTCCCTTCGATTCGAACGCGACCTACGCTATCGGCGGCGGCCGACACCCGAATCAGCGCAGGAGCAGGTTCGGCTGCAGCAGGTAGCGGTACGTGTCGGCTCCGGCCTGCTCGCGCGAGGTCTGGCTGGTGATGAGCACGGGGCCGGGCTTGTTCGGGTTCTCGGTCTTGGTGAACGAGATGCGCACGAACTCGGAGTTCACGGCGCCGAGCCCGTCGAGCAGGAACTGCGGCTTGAGCGAGACGACCGTGTCGTCACCCGTGAGGATCGCGTCGATGCTCTCTTGCGCCTGGGCCTGCTCGCTGCCGATGGCCTCGAGGGTGAGCCCGTCGGCGGTGAAGGTGAAGCGCAGCGCGGCTTCGCGCTCGAGCACGAGCGAGACGCGTCGCGTGGCCTCGATGAGCTCGGCCGTGTTCATGACCGCGTAGTTCTCGACCGTCTCGGGGAACAACCGTCGGACGGGCGGGAAGTTGCCCTTGATGAGCAGGCTCGTGACGGTCTTGCGGTCGGCGCTGAATGCGATCAGTTCGCGCTCGTCGCGACTCGTGATCGACACCGAGATCGTGCCGGAGTGGCCGAACGTCTTGCCGACCTCCTGCAGGGTCCTGGCCGGAACCAGCGCGGTCACCGACTCCTCTGCGGCAGCGGTGCCACCAACGGCCCCGCCGTCCCAGTCGATCTCGCGAACGGCGACGCGATAGCGGTCGGTCGCGACGAGACCCAGGCTGTTCTCGCGGACCTCGAGCTGCACACCCGTGATCACCGGCGTCACGTCGTCGCGCGACGCGGCGACGGCGACCTGTGCGACGGCGGCCGCGAACTCCTCGGCCGGCACGACGCCGGACTGCTCGCCGATCTCGGGGATCGACGGGTACTCCTCCACGGGCATCGACAGCAACGTGAAGCTCGCCGATCCGCAGCTGACCTGGATGCGCGACTCCTCGGTCGAGATGCGCACGGGCGCGTTCGGGAGCCGGCCGGCGATCTCGGCGAGCAGACGGCCGGAGACCAGCACGGTGCCCTGCTCCTCGACGTCGGCCTGGATCTCGGTCTGCGACGAGACCTCGTAGTCGAACGAGGAGAGCACGAGCCCGGTCTCGTTGGCCTGGATGAGCACGCCGGACAGGATCGGAAGCGTGGTGCGCTGCGGCAGGAGCTTGACGGCGAACGACACGGCTTCGCTGAAGACGTCGCGATTGACCTGGAACTTCACGGTTCTCCCGTCGTGGAGGTGCTGGGTGGATCCCATGCTATCCGCAGGGTGCAGCCCGACGCCGAGCGAATCGAGCGAGGCGAGCCTCGAGCGCTCCCGGACCGGACATGTTGTGGAGCCCTCTGGGATTAACCAGTTCTCTTAACGGTGTTAACCGTTGTGGAAACTGTGGATGGTGTTCGGAGATGCCCGGAACGGTGCCGATCGGAGGCCATCGCATCTGTGCACGGTGTGTGGATTCGCACTGATCCGACGCCGGCCATATCTGCACGCCGTCTGCAGTTCTCCACAGGGCTGTGCGAAAGGTTCACAGTGTTCAGGCGGTTGCTCGTTAACAATCCACAAGCTGTCCACAGGTGTGGATTCGCTTCCGGATGTCGCGGCCGCCCGCATTTCGGGCGTGTCCCGGCCCCTCGGCGGCTCGACGAACGGGTTCCGCGGGGTCGCCGAGCACCGCCGGCGCAGGCGGAAGCGATGCGCCGCGGCATCCGATCAGCGGTATCGACTGACCTGCTTGATGCGCGCGGTGAGCTCGGTGACCTGGTTGTAGATCGACCGCCGCTCCTTCATCAGTTCGGAGATCTTCTTGTTCGCATACATGACCGTGGTGTGATCGCGATTGCCGAAGAGCTGGCCGATCTTCGGCAGCGACAGGCTCGTGAGCTCGCGGCACAGGTACATCGCGATCTGACGCGCGGTCGCGACGGCCTGCGAACGGCTCGAGCCGTACAGGTCGTCGACCGTCAGCTTGAAGTAGTCGGCGGTCGCCGTGATGATGTCGACCGGTGCGACGACGTTGTCGGCGTCATCCGTGATGAGGTCCTTCAGCACCGTCTGCACCAGGGGCATGTCGACCGGCGTGCGGTTCAGGCTCGCGAACGCGGTCACGCGGATGAGGGTGCCCTCGAGCTCGCGGATGTTGCTCGACACCTTCGAGGCCATGTACTCGAGGATCTCGTCGGGAACCTGCAGCCGTTCGGACTGCGCCTTCTTGCGGAGGATCGCGATGCGCGTCTCGAGGTCGGGAGCCTGCACATCGGTGATCAGGCCCCACTCGAACCGGCTCCGCATGCGGTCCTCGAAGCCCGTCAGCAGTTTCGGCGGCACGTCGCTCGTGATCACGACCTGCTTGTTGTGGTCGTGCAGCGTGTTGAAGGTGTGGAAGAACGCCTCCTGCGTCTCCGCCTTGCCCTGCAGGAACTGAATGTCGTCGATCAGGAGGATGTCGATGCTGCGGTAGCGCTGCTGGAAGAGCGAGCCGCGGTTGTTCGCGATCGAGTTGATGAAGTCGTTGGTGAACTCCTCGGAACTCACGTACCGCACCCGGATGCCCGGATACAGGCTCATCGCGTAGTGGCCGATGGCGTGCAGGAGGTGCGTCTTGCCGAGGCCGGAGTCGCCGTAGATGAACAGCGGGTTGTACGCCTTGGCCGGCGCCTCGGCCACGGCGACCGCGGCCGCGTGCGCGAACCGGTTCGACTGGCCGATGACGAAGCTCTCGAACGCGTACTTCGGATTGAGCCTGGTATCGCCGGGGCGGTCGGGGCTCGTGTTCTCGAACACCGACTGCGGACTGGCCGGAAGGTCGACGCGGCCCTCGAGCGCGGTCAGCCCCATCGGGGACAGGGGGTCGGGTTCGGGTGCCCTGACCTCTTCGAGCTCGGGATTGACGACCACGTAGAACGAGGTCACCGGCGTCGGGGCCTCGATCACGCTCATGGCCGAGAGCAGCGAGACGCGCATGCGCTGGTTCAGCATGGTGGCGGTGAAGTCGTTCGGCACCTCGAGGTAGAAGGTGCCGGCGGCGATGCCCTTCGGCTCGACCAGGCTGAGGAAGCCCTGGAGCATCGGCGTGATCGCCGTGTCCTCCGAGAGTCGATCGAGGACGGACGCCCATGTATCGGTGATGGGCTGTTCGGTCATCAT